>CAZOHW010000014.1:0-24752 GCA_964579525.1 uncultured Nitrospira sp.
GTGTTGACAACAGGATTCTTAAGATCGTGAGCCGACAAGAGATACAGGACAAGATGGGATCACCATACGAAATCCATAGTCTCCCTGACGGCGGGGCGACCTGGCACTATCACGAGTATCCGGCGAGGCGGATGAGCGGAGCTCATGCCACGGTAGGGGCTGCGGGTCAATCGGCATGTGGGGAATACGTCCTGCGATTCGATCAACTGAGTATTCTCAGAGAATGGAGCAAGAAATGGGAATCCGTCTGCAAAGAAGACACTTGGATCTGGCCGAGCAGTCAAGGGACAAAGAGATATACATGAAGAGGAAGGTGATACGGCCTGTTCGGCGATCATCGGCCCTGCTCAGTCTCCTGACAGCGACGTTCTTCCTCATCACCATGCAGATCCTCTCGGAGGCACTCCCAGCCGAACCAGCAGAGCGATCGCTCCCCTCGATACACAGTGCCACGCCGGGGTTTTCGTCCATAGCGAGGGGCGTGACACCGGCGGTGGTCAACATTGTGTCACGGACCGCACGCCCCTCCGACCGACGAACGCTCCTCCCACCAGAATTCTTTGGCTTACCCTTCCCGTACCCCTTCGGTCAGGAAGAACCAGAAGGCCCTCTGGGTTCGCCGTTTCGCGGCGAAGGCATGGGCTCTGGCGTCATCATTTCAACCGACGGCTACGTGGTGACCAACAACCATGTGGTAGAAGGAGCCACGGAGATCGTCATTACCCTGCCCGACAAACGCGAATTCAAAGCCCGCCTGATCGGGACGGATCCGCCGACCGATCTCGCCGTGCTCAAGATTGAGGCCCATGGTCTGTCGCATTTGACATGGGGTGATTCCTCGAGGTTGGAAGTCGGAGAATATGTCCTCGCCATTGGGAATCCATTCGGATTGAATTCCACAGTCACACTGGGCATCGTGAGCGCGCTGGGGCGAGGCCATATGGGCATCACACAATACGAAGATTTCATTCAAACCGATGCGGCGATCAATCCGGGGAACAGCGGCGGCGCATTGATCGACACGTCTGGCGCACTGGTGGGAATCAATACGGCAATCCTCTCACAGAGTGGTGGTTACCAGGGTGTCGGATTTGCCGTGCCTTCAACTATGGCCAAACCGGTCGTTGAAAATCTCATCAGTATCGGCAAAGTCGTGCGCGGCTATTTCGGGGTGGGCATTCAAGACCTGACACCCGATCTGGTCAGGGCCTTTGGACTGAAACACGGCAAAGGCGCGCTCGTGAGCAACATCACCGATGACAGTCCGGCAGCACAAGCCGGCCTGAAGCAAGGCGATGTCGTCATTGAATACCAGGGGACCATGATCGAAGACGGTGGGGCACTTCAACGGGCGGTGACCAGGACCGCTCCGGGGACAAAAGTGAGTGTGAAGGTCATACGGGATGATCATGAGAAGGACGTGACCGTGACGATCGGTGAACAGCCGCCGATCAGTCAAATGGCTCGCGCCGAACGGGCAACCGAGAATGCCTTGGTCGGCGTGGAGATTCGCAACCTCGATCTGCGAGCGATGCGGGAACTGGGGCTGAAGGCGAAGACAGTCGGGGTGGTGGTGACCGGCGTTGAACTCGACAGTGCCGCAGACCGGGCGGGCGTGGTCCCGGGGGACGTCATTCAGGAAATCAACAAACAGCCGGTTCGAACGGTGAAAGACTATGAACGAGTGGTCACCCATCTCAAGAAAGGGGAACCGGTCGTGCTGCTGATCAATCGACACGGAGCTGGTCTGTTTCTCTCCGTGAAACCATGAGACAGACGTTCATGACATGCGGCCACAGAGTGCGCGCATACGTTCTGAAAAACCGACAGAGATGAGGGTGACCGATGATCGGACAATCCGTCCGCCTCACAACGATCCGAGGCGTCGACATCGGGGTCCACTTCTCGTGGATCATTGTCTTTTTCCTCGTCATCTTATCCTTGACCAGAGAGTTTGCCTTGGAGCATCCCCAATGGGGGAATGGCGATATCGCAATAGCCTGGACAAGGTACGTGACATCAAGGTCGGATTTCAAACAATCAACGGCGATAATGCCTACATTCCTTTGCGCGAGCTGGCCACGATTTCATTGGATACGGGCGCCTCATATATCTATCACGAAAAAAATCAGCGGTTCATTCCCATCAAGTTCAGCGTGCGCGGTCGCGATCTCGAGAGCACAGTAGCCGATGCACAAGATCGTATTGCGCAGATGGTAACGCTTCCACAAGAGTATCGGATCGAGTGGGCGGGAGAATTTCACGAACTGCAGGAGGCGAAGAGACGGCTCGAGATCATCGTTCCGGTGAGCATCGCCCTGATTATGGTCATTCTGTATGCCCTATTCGGGTCGGTTCGAGATAGTCTCATTGCACTTGTAGGCATTCCCTTTGCAGGTTTTGGTGGAACATTGGCTTTGCTGGTCACAGGGATTCCGTTCAGTATTTCCGCTGCCGTGGGGTTCATTTCAGTGTTTGGAATTTCGGTGATGGACGGCATATTGATGCTCACCTACTACAACGAAGTGATGCAGAGGGGCGGTCTTTCGAGCATCGACGGCATGTTCCATGCTGCCTCCCAGCGCATGCGGCCCATGCTGATGACGGCACTGTCGGCTTGCCTGGGGCTTCTTCCAGCTGCTATGTCAACCAGTATCGGCGCCCAAGTACAACTGCCCTTGGCCACGGTAGTCGTTGGTGGGTTGCTATTCGACTCGATCATGTTACTGGTAGTCGTGCCGCCGCTGCGTGTGGTGTTCCTCGGACATTCCACAAACGGTGCGAGTGAAATCGATGTGAAGTAATAGAAACCAGAGAGCGATCTGCTGAACACATATGTGAACCACTGATGCGATACATTTCATTGAAGATGCTGATGGGGGACCGAGCGAAGTATGTGAGCATCATCCTCGGCCTCACCTTCGCGTCTCTGTTGATCACGCAGCAAGCAGGCATCTTTCTGGGCATTATGGCTCGAACATTTAGCGCTATGAGTGATCTCGAGATTGCCGATCTTTGGGTTATGGACCCCATGGTGCAATACCTTGATGATATCTACGGGATGCAGGAGACCCAGCTCTACCGCGTGAAGGGTGTCGATGGTGTGGAGTGGGCAGTGCCGTTTTACAAGGGCCAACTACGGGCTCGTCTCAAGGACGGGCGTTTTCAAAGCTTGGTCGTCATGGGGATCGATGATGCTACCCTCATCGGCGGACCGCCTCGCATGATCGAGGGTCAGGTCTCGGATCTGCGCATGACGGACGCCATCATTGTCGACGGTGTCGGCGCTGCAACCAGGTTGGTTCAGCGGGATTCCGAGGGCGTGCGCCCGCTTCACGTCGGCGATGTCATCGAAATCAATGACAACCGTGCAAGAGTCGTGGGTTTTTGCCAGGTCACGCGTCCCTTTACCACCATGCCGATTGTCTATATGACCTATACCCGAGCCCTGCAATATGCACCGCACGAACGAAAGATGTTGCCGTTTGTTCTCGTGAAAGCGAAGGAGGGCATCGATCATCGGGAATTGGCTGATCGGATTCAGAGGACCACCGGCCTGAGAGCCTATACCAAGGCGGACTTCAAGCGCTTGACCGTCACCTATTACCTCAAGAATACCGCCATCCCCTTCAACTTTGGGACGTCGGCGACTCTGGGGTTCTTGGTCGGTACGGCCATCGCGGGGTAGACGTTCTACAATTTTACGCTCGACAACCTCAAATACTTCGCCACATTTAAAGCAATGGGTGCGACGAACGGCATCCTCTTCCGCATGATTCTGCTCCAAGCATTGTTCGTGGGAAGCACAGGATTCGGTCTGGGTGCCGGTATTGCCTCGTTGATCGGGTTTTTGCTCCGGAAGGGAGAGTTCGCCTTTTGGTTGCCCTGGCAACTCCTCTTGGCGAGCGCTGGAGCCGTGTCCTTGATTTGTTTGGGCTCCGCGGCGATCAGCATCCGAAAGGTCATCCGTCTTGAGCCAGGTGTCGTCTTCAAATAAGACCGCGGATCCCACGGACCACAGGGCCGTGTCCTGCCGCAGCCTGACCAAAGTCTATGGGAGGGGCGAAGCTGCCGTGCAGGCCCTACGGGGAATCGACCTCGACGTCCAAAGAGGAGAACTGCTGATGTTGGTCGGGCCATCAGGGTGCGGGAAAACCACGTTGATTTCTATTATGGCCGGCGTTCTTGATCAGACCTCGGGGGATTGTCTGCTCTATGGGCATGACTTAATCCGCATGGAGTCCAACGCCAAAACGTCATACCGCGGACAGAGCGTGGGGTTTGTCTTTCAGAGTTACAACCTCGTGCCGATGCTGACCGCGGTCGAGAACGTCGCGGTCCCGCTTCTGTTGACCGGCAGGGGCTGGGTGGAGGCGCTGCAACAGGCTGAAGACATGTTGCGCCGAGTCCACATGCAGGACCGTCTCCATTTTTATCCCGCCGAACTCTCCGGCGGCCAGTTGCAACGAGTGGCTATCGCGCGGGCCTTGGTGCATAGCCCGCGGTTGATCGTCTGTGATGAGCCGACCAGCGCCTTGGACAATGTGACCGGACAGGAAGTCTTGGGCGTCATCCGAAGCATGGGAGTAGCACAGGACCGCGCCGTGGTATTGGTGACGCATGATACCCGCATTTTTCATTTCGCGGACCGGATTGCGATCATGAATGATGGCCGGATCGAGCGCATTACCACCTCACCGGAGGAGCTGCTCTCTGCGCCATAAGGCTGGCCCGTAGAAGGAAGAGTATGTTGCACCAGATCAGCAAATATTTTTTACAGGGATTGGGGTTGCTCGGGCTGGCCTTTGCCATCTGGATGGTGATGGTCACCAGTCGGGCCGTGCCGGTCGCTCCGCCAGTGGTGCTCCCTGCGAAGCCACCCTATACCTCCTACATCGCTGCCGCCGGGATTATTGAGACGCGGACGTTGGACATTCAGATCGGGACGCAAGTGGCGGGTCTGGTCACGAACATCTCTGTGGTCGTGGGTAGCCGCGTCAAGAAGGGAGATCCGCTCTTCAAGTTGGATGATCGCTCGCTGAGGGCCCAATTAGCCGTGCAACGAGCGACACGGCAAACTGCGCAGGCCCGTGTGCGGGAAGCTGAGGCCTCGTTGGCCGATCTGCGCAATCGCCTGGGCTTGGCGGAGGCCGTGACAGACCCCCGCGCGATCAGTAAGGAAGATCTCACGACCCGCCGGTATGCAGTCCAAACGGCCACGGCGCACCTCTCTTCGGCGCAAGCGGACGCCACGTTGGCGGACTCGCAGGTGAAGCAGACAGAGACCAATATCGATCTGTTGACCGTCCGTGCACCAGTGGATGGCGAAGTGCTGCAGATCAACACGCGGGTGGGAGAGTTTGCCCAGGCAGGACCTTTGACCACCCCCTTGATGCTCTTTGGGAATATCGACCGACTCCATGTGCGTGTCGATATCGACGAGAATGATGCCTGGCGCTTTCATGAACAGGCACACGCTATGGCGTTCATGCGAGGCAATCCGTCGCTCAACACCGTGCTCACCCATGAATGGACGGAGCCGTTTGTCGTTCCAAAGAAGTCGCTGACCGGCGGGACGACCGAGCGGGTGGACACCCGGGTCATGCAGGTTGTGTACAGTTTCCAGCGAGCAGAACTGCCGGTCTATGTCGGCCAGCAGATGGATGTGTATATTGAGGCCCCGCCGGTCACGCCCGGACTCGTCACATCCTCGCGTCAGCCGGCATCGACGGATAATGCCCAGCATGATACCAAGTAAACCCTGCGATCAGTCGGACCGCCCGGCGCATGTCCAGCAACCCACTGGATCTCAGCTGTGCATCCGTCCTCGCTCATGTGTTCTACCGCGCTGCCTGGTCGTGGCGCTCAGCCTCTTGATAGCCGGGCAGGGATGCTTGATGGGAGACAATTATCACCGCCCGGCGATGTCTTCGATACCGGCATGGGAGGCGATGTTCGATGGAGAAACGAATACGATGATCCGGTTGGATCCGACCAAAGAGCCGGCTGTGGATTGGTGGCGTCTGTTTGGCAATGAAGAACTCGACCGGCTGGTCGACCAGGCGCTTCAGCAGAACCACGACGCGCGGCGCGCGGTGTTCCGCATCATGGAGGCTCGCGCCGTCATGGTCAGCAGCCGCGCTGGCCTCTTTCCTCAGCTCAGTGCTGTCGGCAGTGTCGCGGCCATTCAGATCTCGAAGAATACCCTGGCGGGGCTGGGCCTGGCCACCACCACTCGCCCTGGCACGACCACGCAAAGCTTTGCTTCTCCCGGCAAGCACTATACGCTCTACAATACCGCCATGGATTTGAGTTGGGAGCTGGACCTCTGGGGCCGGATTCGCCGCGGCTTGGAAGCAACGACTGCGGATGCCGAGGCCCTCGCGCACGATCAGCGGGGGGTCATTTTGACGATGTTGGCCGATCTCGGGACAGCTTATTTCGAGTTGCGTGAACTCGACGAGCTCCTCGAATTGACCGAGCACACCTTGCGCACCAGGCGCGACTCGCTGGCCATCATCACAAGCCGATACAAGGCTGGGCTTGCCACGGAACTGGACGTCAAACGGATGGAGGAACTCGTGGAGTCGGTGGCCGCACAGATTCCCGAGTACCACCGGCTCCGAGCGGCCGCAGGGCACCACATTGCGGCGTTGGTCGGCAGTGAACCGGGGGCGGTCGTATTGCCTCCCAAGCCCTTGAGGGCTGTCGTGACTCAGCCCATGATCCCAGTAGGGTTGCCGGCTCAAATCCTGGAACGTCGCCCGGATATCTTGCAGGCGGAACGCAATCTCGCCTCGGCCAACGCGCACATCGGCGAAGCGCGCGCCTATTTTTTCCCAGCGTTCGTTCTCACTGGTGCTGGAGGCTTTCAGTCAGTGCAGCTCAGCAATTGGCTCACAAATCCCAGCCATACCTACAACATTGGACCCTCCGTGACACTGCCGATCTTTATGGGCGGGACCAATGTGGCCCGTCTGGAAAATGCGGAAGCTCGATACCAGGAATTGCTCGAACAGTATCGACAGACCGTCCTGAACGCATTTCGAGAGGTTGCCGACTTGCTCGTTGCCGTTGGGACCCGAGCAGAACAGCAGGAGCATCAGCAGAAGCAGGTCATAGCGGCCCGCGAAGCCCGACATTTGGCGGAGCATCGGTACCTTGGCGGTGTCGCGGACTACTTGGATGTTCTGGATGCCGAACGGGAAATCCTCAGCGCTGAAACGACATTGGTGCAAACCCAATACGCGCGGCTCACCGATCTCGTGATGTTATTCAAGGCGTTGGGAGGTGGATGGAAAGCCGGTGCCGGCGACCACGGTTCATCATGAAACAGCGAGGACCAGAAATCGGCATCTCTCGCCTCAAGGAATTAGACTGTGAATCACAAAACAACGTCGTCCATAAAGACCAACGATGAATACCGACGACTCCTTCTTCAATCTCTATAACCACGGTTTCGTACGCGTGGCCATCGGGATTCCCACGGTTCACGTGGCAGACCCCGAATACAATGCACGTGAGACGATCAGGCTCATGGAACAAACCGCAGAACGAAGGGCGCTCCTCGTCGTCTTCCCTGAGCTGGGGTTGTCGGCCTATTCCTGCGAAGATCTGTTTCACCAACAGGCGCTGTTGGACAGCTGCAAAGCACAGCTCGCCTCGGTCCTTCGCGCCTCGCAGACGCTCTCTCTCACCGCCATCGTGGGGCTCCCGCTTGTGGTCGATGGGCTGCTTTACAACTGCGCTGCGGTGGTCTCTCGCGGACGCCTGCTTGGGGTCATTCCGAAGGTCTACCTTCCCAACTACCGTGAGTTTTATGAGAGGCGGCAATTCGTGTCCGCCGATTTCGCCCGATCGCAGACGATCAACTTGCTCGACGACCGCGACATTCCATTTGGCAATCAGCTACTGTTCCAGCTTGGGAAGCCGCCACGCTGTACCTTCCATGTCGAGATCTGTGAAGACCTCTGGGTCCCGCTTCCCTTGTCCTCCTACGCAGCCCTCGCCGGCGCCACCGTCTTGATCAACCTCTCCGCTTCGAACATCACCATCGGGAAGGCGGAGTACCGTCGGCAGTTGGTGGCCAGTCAGTCAGCCCGCTGCCTCGCGGCTTATCTGTACACGTCGGCTGGGTTCGGAGAATCCACCACTGATCTGGCCTGGGATGGGCACGGGATGATCTATGAGAACGGAACGGCTCTGGCCGAGAGCACTCGATTCTCCTACCAATCGCAATTGCTGACCGGCGATCTGGACCTGGATCGGCTGGGCCAAGATCGCGCCCGGCAGACGAGCTTTGCGGATTCAGTCCGCCGCCACAAGACGGACCTATTGGCCTTTCGCACCATTCCCGTTCCTGTGGAACCATCCCCTCATAAACGACTCTTGCTCAAGCGATCCTACGAGCGCTTCCCTTATGTGCCGAGCGATCCTGAGCGACGGGATGAGCGTTGTCGGGAGGTCTACGAGATCCAGGTGCAAGGACTCGTGAAGCGACTGCAATCAGCCGGGATCAACAAGGTCGTGATCGGTGTCTCCGGCGGATTAGATTCGACGCAGGCCGTGATCGTCTGTGCAAAGGCGATGGATGTACTCGGTCTCCCCCGCACCAATGTGTTGGGCTACACGCTACCCGGATTGGCCACAAGCAAGCGGACCCTGAATCAGGCCTGGCGGCTCATGCGCGCTATCGGCTGCACCGCGCAGGCCATCGACATTCAATCGAGTGCTGAACACATGCTCAAGATCATCGGCCATCCTCATGCGGTCGGTCAACGGGTGTATGACGTCACGTTTGAGAACGTCCAGGCGGGCGAGCGCACAAGCCTCTTATTCCGACTCGCCAATCAACAGGGCGCGCTCGTGGTTGGCACCAGCGATCTGAGCGAACTTGCACTGGGATGGTGTACGTATGGGATCGGCGATCACATGGCACATTATCATGTGAATGCGAGCGTGCCGAAGACGCTGATTCAACACCTGATCCGCTGGGCCATTGCCACGGGACAGCTTGGGTCCGAGGTCAACTCCGTGCTCACGGACATTCTTGAAACAACGATCAGTCCGGAGCTGGTGCCTGGCGAGGATGCACTTGGCCAACCCATCCAGCGCTCAGAAGACATTGTTGGGCCGTTCGAGTTACAAGACTTCTTTCTTTACTACACGCTTCGCTTCGGCTACGGTCCGGCTAAGATCGCGTTCCTCGCCTACAACACCTGGGGTGAGAGAAAGAAGGGCGAACCTGACGACCTTCTGGCTCTCAATCGGCATGCATACGGGATTGGCGAGATCAAGAGGTGGTTGCGAGTCTTTCTGGATCGGTTTTTTCACAAGAGTCAGTTCAAGCGCAGTGCGATCCCTAACGCGCCCAAGGTCGGGTCCGGCGGGTCTCTCTCGCCTCGTAGTGACTATCGTGCGCCGAGCGACAGCGAAGCGACGGTGTGGTTGGCCCAATTGGATGGAATTCCGGAGAGCGACGCATAGAACTCTATTGGAATTTAGAATGAAGCACGTTATATAGCTTTTCTTTTCTAAACGGCTTGTGCGCGCCTGACGCTTGGCATGAATAGGGAGGGCGATAACTTGTTAATAGTTTTAATGGGTTATCTTGAAGAACCTGTA
Source organism: uncultured Nitrospira sp. (assembly GCA_964579525.1). Classification (GTDB taxonomy): domain Bacteria; phylum Nitrospirota; class Nitrospiria; order Nitrospirales; family Nitrospiraceae; genus Nitrospira_D. The sequence continues at coordinate 9,625 of CAZOHW010000014.1, forward strand.
TAGACCTCGCACACATTATCATGACAGGCACAGCTCGCTGTGAACCAAGGACCTGTTCACGTGGACCAACGACACTACTGGGCAATCCCGGCACAGGAACTCCTGAGTCAGCTGGAGACAACACTACAGGGGCTCACCACCGATGAGGCAGCCCGCCGCATTGCACACTGCGCCTCGCTCCGCCTCAAGCCTCGCCGTGATATCCACCCGCTGACCATTCTAGCGGCACAGTTCCGCAGTCCAATTATTCTGATACTCATAGTCGCCGCCTTGGTCTCGCTCTTCCTGTCCGACCCGACCGACGCTGCCATCATCTTGGTCATCATCGTGGTGAGTGCCTTGCTCGGATTCTGGCAAGAGCACGGCGCGGTGAAAGCCGTGTCGGCATTGCTTGCCCTGGTCCATGTCACAACCGAGGTGTGGCGAGACGGTCGGAAAGTCGAAATTCCGCTTGACGAGATCGTGCCCGGCGACGTCATCGATCTCTCGGCCGGATCGAGCATTCCGGGAGACGGGTTGCTCCTCGAAGCAAAGGACCTCTTCGTTGATGAGGCGGCTTTGACAGGCGAAAGTTATCCGACAGAAAAGGTCGCCGGAATCGTGCCTGAAACGGTTCCGTTGGGGCAAAGGACCAACAGCCTGTTCATGGGGACGCATGTGGTGAGCGGACAAGCCAAGGCCGTCATCCTCCAGATCGGCAAGGAGACGGAATTCGGGAGATTGGCCCATCACGTGATGCTCAGGCCGCCCGAGACGGAGTTCGAACGAGGCGTACGACGCTTCGGCTATTTGCTGCTCGAAGTGACGCTCTTGTTCGTATTCGCCATCTTCGCCGTCAATGTGTTCCTCCATCGCCCGGTGCTCGACTCTTTTCTGTTTTCGATGGCGCTGGCCGTTGGACTCACGCCGCAACTGTTACCCGCCATTATCAGCGTCAACCTCTCGCACGGCGCGAAACGGATGGCGCAGGAAAAAGTGATCGTGAAACGTCTCGCTGCCATCGAAAATTTTGGGAGTATGAACGTTCTCTGTTCCGACAAGACCGGCACCTTGACGGAAGGCAGGGTGCGGTTTCAGGCCGCGCTCGACGTGGCGGGGCAACCGAGTGAACGAGTCTTCTTTCACGCCTGCTTGAACGCCAGGTATGAGACCGGTTTTATCAATCCGCTTGACGAGGCCCTGCGAAGCCTCAGCACCGGCCCTTCACCAGGCTATCGAAAGCTCGATGAAGTACCGTACGATTTCCTTCGCAAGCGGCTCTCTATCTTGGTCGCTACCCCCGACACACACCTATTGATCACGAAGGGTGCGGCCGAACCTGTGTTATCAGTTTGCACGCAGGCCGAATTGCCCGTCGGTTTGAGTTGCCCTATCAATGAGGTCCGCGCACAGATCCAAAAACAGTTCGAGAGTCTCAATCGCCAAGGCCTGCGGGCACTCGGACTCGCCTATCGCGACATGGGCGCCACGGCGCTGATCGGCAAGGATCATGAAGCTGACATGATCTTCATGGGGTTGTTGGTCTTTGCCGACCCTATCAAGGCCGACATGGCGGAGACCATCGCTGCCTTAAGACGACTGGGCGTCGCCCTTAAGATCATTACGGGCGACCATCGGCTGGTTGCAGCCCATGTCGGTGAACAGGCGGGCATTCATCACGGACGTCTGTTGACTGGGCAGGACATTCGTCACATGACGGATGCGGCGCTCATACAGCGGGTCAACGAGGTCGATGTCTTTGCGGAAGTGGAACCGAATCAAAAAGACCGAATCATCCTGACGCTGAAACGGGCGGGCAACGTAGTCGGGTATATCGGCGACGGGATTAATGATGCGCCGGCCTTGCACGCGGCGGATGTCGGCATTTCGGTGGACAGCGCCGTAGACGCGGCAAAAGATGCTGCGGATATCGTGCTGCTCGAAAACAACCTGGCCGTCCTGGTGCAAGGAGTCCGTGAAGGACGGACGACCTTCGCCAACACGCTCAAGTATGTGTTCATGGCAACCAGTGCCAACTTCGGCAATATGTTCAGCATGGCCGGCGCCTCTCTGTTCTTGCCGTTTCTTCCCCTCCTGCCGAAACAGATTCTCTTAACCAACCTGCTTACCGACATCCCTGAGATGACCATCGCCACCGATAGCGTCGACCATGAACTGATCGAACAACCAAAACGTTGGGACATCGCCTTTATCCGAAAATTCATGCTCACGTTCGGGTTCGTCAGTTCAGTCTTCGACTACTTGACGTTTGGCGCGCTGCTGTTCGTTTTGCAGGCCTCGCAGGACCAATTCAGGACCGGATGGTTCGTGGAGTCGGTCATCTCTGCGTCGGCCATCGTTCTGGTCATTCGCACCAGACGAACTTGTTTCACCAGCAAGCCGGGACGGTCTCTCGTTCTGGCCACCCTTGCTGTCGTAGGAACAACGCTACTCCTTCCCTATGTGCCGATCGCGGCGCCACTTGGACTGACTCCGATGCCGCTGTCTTTTCTTCTCTTATTGGCAGTGATCTTGGCTTGCTATGTCATGACCGCTGAGATCGTGAAGCGGTACTTTTATGCGACGAATGCAATGCGCTCTGACACAAGGGGATGAGAAGGAGTGTGATCTAGATGGTGAGCACGACCTCCACCTCTCCGGTTCGGCGGACCGCTCTCAACGCGACTTCGTTCTCATGACGATCAAGCACAAGATCCAGGCGGGCTGTCCCGACCGAGAGGTTCCGAATTTCGACTCGCTCAAGGAACGGCGGCAACATAGGACGGACAAAACTGACAAGGCGGCGAAGTCCATCGATCTGCAACCCTAGGCAGGCTTGGAGCAACTGGAAACTCGCACCCGCAGCCCAAGCCTGTGGAGAGCAGGCCGTTGGATAGAGCGTCGGGCTTTCGCCTGGACGCCGAGAGAATCCGCAAAAGAGTTCCGGCATCCGATGGATATCGAGAAACAGGCTGGCATCAAACATGCCGGTCAGAATTTTCATGGCCCCTTGTTTATACCCATACCGCGCCATCCCTGCCGCAATGATGGCGTTGTCGTGAGGCCACACCGAGCCATTGTGATAGGACATCGGGTTGTATCGCGCCTCCGACGTGGCGATTGTACGGATCCCCCAGCCGCTGAAACATTCTTCGTTCAACAAGGCACGGGCCGCGCGTAACCCACGCTCCTGCCCCGCGATACCACTGTAGAGGCAATGCCCCGCATTTGAAGCACGCACACGGCATGGGCGTCCCCGCCCATCCAAAGCCAGGGCATAGGAATCGATCTCTTCGCACCAGAATACCCGTTCAAATCGCTCTCGAAGCGCGTCGGCTTCCTTCAGCAAGCGCTCCGTCTGATCGCCGTCACCCAAAACCCTGGCTAGCTCAGCCGCCGCCTGCTTGGCACAATACACGTAGGCTTGGACCTCGCACAGTGCGATCGGCCCCTGTGCGGCTGCCCCGTCGGCATGGAAGATCGCATCATGAGAATCTTTCCATCCCTGATGGACAAGCCCATCGTTTGAGTGTCGCTGGTACGTGACGAATCCTGTCCCCAGTGGATCCCCATACTGATCGATCCACTGTAGTGCCCGCTGAACGTGGGGCCAGAGTGCTTTCAAGAAATCACGATCTCCACTGCGCTCATAGTATGCACCAGCCAAGACCACAAACAGTGGCGTGGAGTCAACGCTGCCATAGTATCGACCAAAGGGAATCTCCCCTAACGCCGCCATTTCCCCTTGGCGCGTCTCATGCAAAATCTTCCCAACCTCTGCATCCTGATCGGGTCGAACCTCCGTGGCCTGCGTCGATGCAAGATATCCAAGCACCCCTCGCGCCAGGTCGGGATTCACCCACAGCATCTGGAGCGCGGTAATAATGCCGTCGCGACCGAATGGAACGCTGAACCAGGGCACTCCCGCATAGGGATAACGTCCCTGGGGTGTCTCCGAAACCAACATATGAAGATCTGCAATCGATCGATTCAACCAGTGATTGAATTGTTCATTTGCCGTATAGACATGAGCATCCTGCGCTTTCGCCTCCTGTAACGCGCGATCAGCCTCCTGTTGTGCGCGACGATAGGAAAGCAGTGTCCGGCTTCTCCGTTTTTTGATCTCACAGCCGATGGTTAATTCCCATGTCTTCTCCGCATGTGGAGGGATACGCGATTCAAGCAGAAGCCCCTCGGACGTCAGACGTTTTGGCGCAGGGCTACACCGAATACGAGTTCGGCGGACGACCTCATCAAGCCCTTTGTAGCCCAACACCAACCATTCCTTGGACTGCTCGGTCTCAAGGCGATGTCCGCGATGAACCCGCTGCCGACCCCTCGCTTCAAAGAGATCGGCAAAATCCGCATCCAGCGCAATCGTGAGTGCGAGTGGGAAATTGGTGCTTCCATAATTCTGCACGCGGATCCGCTCGTGACAGGTTCCTTGCCAGAGAAACCGAGTACGGCAGATGTGGAGCGTTCCACGCGGTATAGGCCGCTGCCCCTCCAATATCAGATCGGGATTGGTCAGATCGACGGTAAAGAGAGCGTTATCTTCTTTGATCGTCGCACTGAGCAGCATGGGGCGATATGTGCCAAGCGAGAGTTCATAGCAAGACAGAAATCGCGTACCTTCATGATAGAGCCCCTGCGGGCCAGGAAGGACTTGATGCATGTCGCCGAACCGATCGAATACCGAGAAGGTTTCTCCCTGCTTCAACACTTCGGTACGCCCATCTGCCAACGATGAAGACGCAAGGATGTAATACTGGTCGTTCCATCGAATAATCTCATCCATGAAGGGTTTCCTCTAACAGGCCTCGGAAAAACAAGGTTGATGCCAACAAGATGGCTGAATTGTTCCGTACGATACAGACGCCCAAATAACGTCAAGATGCTCAAAAAGGCCAGGCACCTCACCCGCCCAGCCCCGGCGCGCCAAGACGTGCCGTTCCACAGGCAAGGCTACAGCGAGCGAAGAGGCGAGGCGTACGCTTCGGTACATTGAGCCTTCGAGCGATGCAAGAGCGCCGCTGGCGGACTTTTTCAGCATCCTACTAAGATTGTATGCTGGCTCGACTCATCCAAATAGCCACCAGACCCGTCACGAGAAGGACCAGGGCGATCCCAAGTAAGCCGGTTTCAGGCCCATGTTGTTCAGTAATCCATCCGAACGCAGAAATTCCTCCGATGGCCGCCGTCATAGCCCCCGTTCCATAGAGACCCAAGACTCGTCCGATCATGTGGGTCGGAACAAGTTCCTGTATAATCCCCCAAGCAATCGGCGTAAACGCGCCCATCCCGCAGCCGATCACTCCCATGAGAAAGCCAGCGATATAGGGATCAAGAGTCCATGTCAGGCCGCTCAGAGCGAGACCGCTCACCACACTCGCGACCATGATCATTCGCATACGATCCTTGAGGACCCAGTCTGTCACCCATAACAATCCAATGGAGGTCACGAGCAGTCCAACGCCGAGCGCCGACCAGAGGTAGCCGACCTCGACCGGCCCCAGTCCGAGCATCTTCCTAGCGAATACAGGGAAGAGAGCCGTCAGGGCGCTGGCCCCGAACGAGTAGAGAGCCGCGGTGCCGGTTAAGAGTAACAGCCCTGGTTGAGTGACGACACCATAGCGAAATCCTTCAACCAAATCCTGCAATAAAGTCGGCGCTGATACCCGTGCTGGCGCACCAGCTAAAGGCTTGTGAAAACGGACCAGGAAGAGGCATGTGGCCGAAATGAGGTACGTCGCGGCGTTGATACAGAGCACTTCTTGTGAGCCATACTCAGCAATGCCCAGACCGCTCAGTGCCGGGCCAAAAATAATGCCGAGACTGGTCGTGCCTTGAAGGAGGGCATTGGCGGCTGTGAATTGTTTCTTTGGGACAAACGTCGGAATAGCAGCAGTCATCGCCGGACCGAACACCGCCGTGGCAATCGCATGCAAGAGCACCAGCAAGTAGAGCACCGACACGGTAAACGATTCCACGGGGATGAGACACGGAATCAATCCAATCAATACGGCGCGCAACACATCGCTACTGATCAGCAGGAGTTTTTTCGGAAGTCGATCGACATAGACCCCGATGATCGGACCGAGAACGATCGGAGGGATCGTCTGGAGCAGCCCGATCACCGACGTCTTCAAGGGAGATCCTGTGACGGCATAGACAAACCATAAGAGAGCCAGTTTGGAGATACCGTCGCCTATTTGGGAGATCAATTGACTGGACCAGACGAGCCCGAAATCACGAGTCAGGAGTAATGAGCGAGACGTGACCGCAATGCTGTCTTCGTTCTTCACTGTGGAAGCAGCGGCACAGGCCAAGGAGCCGGATCGGCTCTGCATCAGCTCTCGCCCTCCAGCCGTATCCTTTCCGTGTTGACCGCACGAACCCCAGGTACCTGACGGGCGGCCTCCGCCGCTTCAAGCACGATGACCTGGAAACGCACCGACCCATTGAGTTGGACGATACCTTCCTCCGTTTTCACTTCAAAGTTTGCCGCTTTCAAGGTCGCACTCTTTGCGAAACGTTCTTTGATGAGGGTTGTGAGCGTTTCATCTTGTTTTTTTAACAACGTCTTTGCTAAGTCCTTCTCCACGATGAGTTTATTCACGACCGCCTTGACGCCTTGGACAGCCTGTGCGGTTTCTGTCGCAGCCGTTTTTTCTTCTTCGGTCGAGACACGTCCGGTCATGGTTACGTTCTGCTGATCGGCTTCCACCTCGATCTCGTATCGGAACAATCTCGCATCGCCCATCAGCGCAAGCTTAACCGAGAGAATCAACGAACCCAACGATTTTTTCACACTAGAATCTTTTTCTTTGGTCTCATTGTCAGGCGGTGACTCGACCTTCGTCGCCGGGGTGGTTGAGGACGGTACCTTGGACTCTGCCGTCGGCTTGTGTGAAGTGGGCTTGTCCTGGGCAACGTCTTTGTGACTTGTCGCCGAATCACCCTTGACTGGAGGAGTCGGTTGAGATTGTGACGATTCGGACCATGCTCCAGGCGGAATCGCGATGCCCATCATCAACAGGCCAAGACTCAGGCTGATTGTTGTCTTCCCCACGTCCGTCATCACATCATAGTCCTCGGAAATTTGGATAGGCACATAAACAGATCGTAGTCATTCTAACTCGTCATACCTGTTCTGTCATCCTGGTACAGGAGTGAGGGCCTTCTTCGGTCGAGGAAGGCTCTCACATCTCTGTTTCTCGAGTAAATGGATGACGCCGGGTCGCGTTTCGAATAGTCGGTGAGGTCAAAACCCTATGATTGTGCAGCCCGCGGTTGAGAGGAAAAGGACCTGGAGGGAGAAACCGCGAGGTTTCCCTCATGTGCCCTGTAGAAGCTGAAGAGCCATGTTGTGGCAGCGGTCATGAGCAGAATGAGGCTAATGCCTCCTAGGCACGTCGCTGGACCAATCTCATCAGCCGCCCATCCAAACGCAGCCATCCCAACCATTGATGCCGCCATGCCCCCCGTGGCAAAGCTCGTAAAGACGCGACCGAGGAGATGTCCAGGTGTCAATTCTTGCAGCATCGTCCACACCAACGGAGTGAACATGGCTGTACTTCCTCCGATCACCGTGATGAGAACCCCAGCAGCAACAGGAGCTTTCATGAATCCCAATGCGCCAACGGCACAACCGCCGATCGCCAAGGCACCGGACATCAGTCGAAGGCGCCATGGTACCTCGCCCTGCGTTATGGATGTCAGACCGAGTGATGCCAGCAGCATCCCTACCCCGAGCGCCGACCACAGCCACCCCAGTTGGATCGGCCCGACTCCCAGAACATCTTTCGCGAACACCGGCAGCAGAAAGACAAACGCGCTGATCCCAACACTATAGAGAGTCGCCATCACCATCAGAAGCATGACCGTCTTCTGCTCAACGAACACAAAACGGAAACCTGCCAGCAAGTCTGCGGTGATCCCTTCCGTCAACCCCTTCCCATTCACTCGCCAGTGATCGAGCGTTTCATGCACCCGAATGGGAAACAAACACAACGCTGAGATAAAAAATGTCGCGGCATCGACATACAACACGTTTTGTGCTCCGATGAGCGCGATCCCAAGTCCGCTTACGGCAGGCCCAACAAGCAACCCTACGTTGGTCGTCGTCTGCATGAGTGCATTGGCAGCCATCAATCGTTCTTTCGGCACAATGAGAGGAACAGCCGAGGTCAAGGCCGGCCCAAACACAGTGGAGAAGATTGCCGTGGCAAATACGAGCACATAGAGCCGATCAAGCGTCAACTCTCCCATGGCATAGAGCAACGGGATGAGCAGCACCATTAACGTTCGCATAAGGTCAACCCCGATCATCACCGGCTTCTTTCGAGCACGATCGAGATACACGCCGATCAATGGCCCAATCAACAAAGGTGGCAGGGTCTGAAGAAGTCCTACGACCGTCATCTTCAACGCTGAACCGGTCAATTCATAGACAAACCAGAGCAATGCAACCTTGTTAAGGCTATCGCCGATCTGCGAGATCGTCTGGCCTGCAAACAAAAAGCCGAAGTCTCTGGTCTTCACAAGTTCCCAACCTCGAGTACGGCTTGGAACGGAATGTGTCTCTGGCGAATCAGCCGCGATATCAGACATGTCAACCTCTCCCCACTCCCTGTTGTGGCTCAGACATGAACTTCCCATTCGTGAGTCGCCCGGCGGCGAAAGCCTGTGTCGCATGGGCTATACCGTCTTCGAGCAGCCGTTCATACAGTGCCACATAGTCACGCGCCATCCGATCCGCGGTAAACCGCTCATCGAAAGAGGCACGACACCGGTGCCGCTCGATGCGGAAAACTTGTCCCACTGCGTCTGCCATCTCCGACACTGTTTCGCAAACAAAGCCGGTAACTCCGTGATCAATGATCTCTGGAATCGACCCACGGCGATACGCTAAGACCGGAGTCCCACAGGCGAGCGCTTCAATCAGCACTAATCCAAACGGTTCTGGCCAATCGTACGGACATACCAGCGCGATAGCATTGCCCACAAACTCGTCTTTTTCAGCATCAGAGATCTCCCCGATGAACTCGATTAAGGGGTGATCGAGCAGCGGTTCAATCTCGGCTTCGAAGTAGCTCCTATCCGCAGGATCGACCTTCGCCGCCATGCGCAGGGGAAGACCGGTCCGCTTGGCGATTTCAATTGCATGATCCGGACGTTTTTCCGGAGAAATACGCCCAAGAAATGCGAGATACCCTCCGGCCTGAGGGTGGAATGTATACAGATCCCGTGGGAGCCCATGGTGAACGGTGGCCACCCAGTTGGCCCAGGGCAATGGCCGACGTTGAGCGTCTGAAATGGAAACCAAAGGCATGTCGGAAAACTCTCGGAAGACCGACACCAGTTCTGGAAGATCCTGACGCCCATGTAAGGTCGTCACAACCGGGATGGAATTTCTCCGCGCGAGTGGGAATCCGATAAAATCCAGGTGTGAATGGATAATGTCGAAACCGCGCGCCGCTCCAAGGGCTCGTTCCTGGAGCATCATGAGCGGAGCATCCCGGTTGAAGATCCCGGTATTCAATCGGAGCGCCTGTGGACAAATGGCTTCCAGACGGGCCGTCGTTTCTGAATCACCACTCGCAAACAACGTCACGTCGTGCCCTAGTTTGACTAATTCTTCCGTCACGTACGATACAATCCGTTCTGTTCCTCCGTACAGTTTGGGAGGAACACTTTCCCATAGTGGTGCCACTTGCGCGATTTTCATGAAATTGTCCTTTCCTACTCCTCTTGTCTCGCTCACTCGACTGACCGCTGCTCTCTGCAATTGTCAGCCAGATTCATCCATTCGTGATGAGGATCGTCCTGTGTCGATCAATTGAGATGCCATGAATCAAACCACCCACCTTCACCACTGAGGGACAATCCCACCCCATGACATTCTCAAGAACTATATTCATGCTGTGTCTAGTTTTAATCTCGCCGTTAACCAGATAGACACATTACTCTTGAATCTTAGTAGTCTGCGTTTTCCTTTGGAGAGCTCGTGTGGGGAAAATGGTGGCCCGATCCGATCCTCTCCTCTCTGATGGATCTATCCTATCCACCACAGAGGCACCCGCTCAACGGACAAAATTTAGAGGGGACATCCCCAATATGTCCAATTGGAGTACCTTGACTTCCCCACAGGGCCCTCGCTAGGCCCTTTCCGGGGGGGCAATGTAGGGAAGATAGGCGCTAGGGTAATGGCTAGGTAACCCTCTGTCGAGGGGAGCGACCGACTTGAATGGTAACTGGCTCACTGATCGCACGATACCAAGATGCGTTCGGCCGATGCGACGGGCCGATCATACTCGAGAGACATTCACCTCAGTTGCTGCGAGAGCGGCATGATAGCCTGGTACCCTATACCGCTCGTCCGGATCGCACATGATTTGGATCTGTCCCGTTTGGCGTAAATAATCGATGGCGAGAAACACTTGATTCCACGTCAGTTCCGGACAGAGTCCTAACACCTCTTCTTTCGAACAATCAGCTCCAGATTGGGCCAACGCATCATGCACGCGGGCGATGATCTCTGACACTAGCATAGTGGTCCCCCATATGGTCGTCTGCAGCATGCATGGAGGCCCCCCCACAATTGTGAAGCCACGAACCTTTGGATTGGGCCACCAATCCACGCTGCGCACAGAGTGTGTTGCGACAAACCCTGCTACTTTACGTCACCGGTTCACGGAGTGACACGTGCCGCTTTGACAATTTTCTCTCCCCGGATCTGCTCAAGAAAACGATCTGTTGGAACAGAAGGAGGAAGAATCCGTACCTCTTGCCACCCTTCGTTCACTCCTCCCTTATGCCCGTTTATGTCATGCACCCACCGATCGATACTCTCTTGACTGGTTCCCTCACTGAAGGTCACCCAGAAGAGGAACGGTTGGGACTGAACATTGGATGGTCCATCGGTCAGCTGGGGCAGTGGAGGAGGCTGACCTCCCTCAGGTCTCCGGGCCAAGACTTTTTCTTGACTCGCATCGCTGATTCGTGATCCGTCAAGGCCGGCAATTTGCAATTTGCGTTTCAGATCCTGGTTGTACTGTTCAAGCCCGGCAATTTCTGCAGACAATCGATCGTTATCGATCGTAAGGCTACGAATTGCCGTGCCGAGCTGTCTTTCTTCCATCTGAGGTTTGCTTGCAGACAGACGTGCTGAACGATCAATCTCTCGGCTGGCAATACTTGGCCGTTTTTCTATCTCTTGTTTCACCGTCAGCACAGTATTTTCAACCGATTCCTGCGATAACGAGAGCTTCAGCATCGTCTCCTGCAGTTGTGCCACCCCCTGCTGCTGCGCTCCGACCGTCTCCATCACTTTTGCTTGCATTCGTGCGAGTTCATCGAGTTGATGCTCAAGCTTCGCCACATCCTCAAGCTTTGCCACATCAATACTCTGAACCGCCCGAGGCGTTTCCAGCTGGGTCATGGTCACTGCCTGAACGGGCATGGGTTGTTGAGGGAGCTTGGAGAATGTCATGCGATCTGCCACCAATCCTACCACCGCAATCGCCAACAACACTTGGGCAAAGGCAACGGCTCGCAGCCCGGGGACAGCCCTCTCATGCGGGCGTTGTGCCAACAGGCCTGCAGCGCCGACAAGGGCCGCCCTCATTCGACTCCACAGACTCGGTGCGGTCATGAAGCTCGCATTCAGCGATCCCCCATCCGCTGTGTTGTGAATGCGGAGTTCAACGGCCTCCGATGACAGCTGGATTCGGCTGGTCCGAAATCCATATTCAGGGGCCGAAAGACCGCCTAGGAGGATGCCGTCTTCCGAGCGGAGATGCACGGTGTCGATCCGCGCGTGGCTCTGGACGTGGAGTTTGGCATCGGACTCGACAGCATCGAGCAGGCCCACCCGCTGTTCGTTGACATAGATCTGGACCGTGCTAGATGCATCATGCACTGAACGGGCCTTGGCATCCGTCAGCGCATCAAGGAGTTTCAATCGATAGGCTTCTAGATTGGGTGCTTCATTCATTTCGATCCTCCTTCCTCACGTCCATGTGAGGATGGTACCGATTTCGGCATCAGACTTATGGTCGGACCTGCAACTCCACCCGCGGCTTTTCACCAGCCGAGCCGTTGGACCCAAGGCCCCAAACTGTTTGCATACAATCGAGACAGAGGGCCAAGTGCCAAATCCGGTAATCCGATCCATACCCCTCGGCAAATATCTCCTCCCAACGAGTCTTCGAGAGACAGGGATAATGGTCCGGTTCGCTCTTTCGGTAGTGAGCCTGTACGATCCTGAGCAGCCGCTCCACATCACTATTGAATCGCTGGCGATATCGCTCCTGCTGATCCACGATGTCTGTGAGCTCAGTTTCGGCAATCCCCATCTCATTCATCGTTCGTTGCCAACCGGTTTCACGCCAGCGACGAAAATTCTTATAGATCCGCTGACTCTCCAAGCCATTGAGTCCAACCACGGCAATCACTTCCCTGGGCCCCCAACCATAGCAATGGTGATACAACGCCACCAAGGCATCACGACTGACGACCGCTCGTGCCACCAGCCCATCGAGAAACCGGCCCAACGGCTTGAGCAGATCCGGATGGTAACAGAAAGGCTCAGGCCTACTGTGCTGTTTAGCCACCAGGGAGTCCAAAAGAAACAGCGGGCGGCATGGGACTTCACTTTGCCCACAGGCAATAAACCGCTCAAGGTATTCGGCCCCCCAGCGCAGCGCAAACTTTTCATGCCCAATATCATCATTCCATTGGCCAGTCTCTCGCAAGAACCGCTTCGTGTACCCCGTCGCGCGATCCAGCAGTACCGGCAACGCTTCAGTCACAACCTGATCAAACTCTTCCGCCGTCAAGACGACCTCTTCAATACGATTCACCATAGCAGATCGATCGGAAAGGGATCTGACTCCGGTTGCTTGCTGCATTTTCGTCACGACCATGACGCCTCCACTGAACAGGAAGGAGCGTGCGACCAACGCTCGCTTGCGTTCGTACATTGTGTCCACTGTGCCGTCTGACCTGTGGCGCCATCAGGACGACCATCGTCACGACGACAACGTATCGGATAGATCATCGCTCGTTCGCTCCTCATCCTATTTCAAACTTTCACTCGAAACAGTCCCCGAATGGGAATCCGCCATCATTTTGCCGACAGAACGCCGCGGCGATACATCCAATTTGAGTTACAACACCAACGAAACGCCCGTGCCTCTCAACGAGAAACATCCGTGACGACGCGTGGCATGATTCGACGAGAAACAGCGCGATTGAGGCTACCGTCGAGGCGGATCGCAGCCGTGGCGATAGACCGATACGTTCACTTCTCGAGACAGGTAAGACAAACACCCAAGACTTCGTGATAGATTCATCAACCTTGGCACGATAGGATTCTCACGTTGGCTCATGTAAAAAATGATGATCTCATTCTAATCATTCAGACCAGACCTCGCAATCCCCAAGATATTGAGTATCAATACTGACGGTACACCTACTTATTTGGCTCAGTTCTCTTTCCTCAGCATCATGGGGTGGAATCCTCATAATATTACGCGATGCATGTCGACATGAGGAGAGCCGTCCATATATTGCCTAATAATTACACCCTACGTTCGATAGAGCATACCCTTACCCGCCAGCACTCCGCGTCATGAAGAAGGATTCAGCTTCCCTGCGTTTGCCAATCAATGCGGTTACGCACAATTGGTTGCCCATAGCAAGGGTCAGAACGTTGCTGGTTCTGCAACCCCCCGAGCGAGTCCAAATTATGGACCAAGCAGCGGAGCACCTCTTCAATCTCCCCTTGATGTTTGAGAAAAAACCGCGCATGGGAATTCATCGATTGACCGATTCGAATCCCCAGGACCACAGCGCTGGGCATCGCAAAGACGGTTTCATCCGTTTCCTCATCGCCGATGTACAAAAGGCCGTTTCGCCCGAGCTGTGTCATCAGCTCGACAGCTGCTGCTCCTTTTCCCTCCTGCCCGCTCGGCAGGACATTAATGGAATACGTCCCCATGACAATGTGAGGAGTTGGAATCAGGCTCCGAAGCAGACGACAGACCTCCATGCCGGCACGATCGGGGTCCTCAGTCCGACGGAGATGGATAGTCAATGAGTAGCGCTTGTCCTCAACTTCCGCGCCCTGCGCGACCAGTAATTGAGCCAGCCCAACCGCCACTTCCCGTTTCCACCCTGAACAAGCCCGTTCAGCACTGACCAAGTCGGCTGGTGACGAACCAGGGCCTTCGATGCCATGGTTACCGATGAGGTGCACCGATGCCCCCTCGATTCGCGGAGCTAAATCAGCGAGTGACCGACCGGACACCACGGCGCATGGCGCTCGCCTGGTCAGAGCCTGCAACCAGCCTAGCACTGAACGCGACACCTGCACCGAATGGCGATCAGATGAAATCGGCGCAAGGGTGCCATCGAAATCGAACGCGTATAGCAACCGTTTCCCAGCAGCCACCTGCATAGCCTGTCGACCTTCGTCCGAAAGCAGGTACATCATGCCTGCCCCCCGTTGATGGTCCGAAGGTCGCGAGCCCCCGTTTGCCGCACGATACGGGCACGTTGGCGCATACGCGCGGCATCCATGAGCATGCGACCCGCCCAGCGATAGACATTGAACTCTTGTACGATCCCTCGCAGGCTTCGCATGCGGGCGCGCTGTTCGGTTCCCGACATCGTCAACGCCAGATGCAGCGCCGCGGCACATTGATCGATGTTGTATGGATTCACCACGAGCGCCTCCGCGAGTTCGGCCGCGGCACCGGTGAACTGACTCAAGATCAAGACCCCCTGTTCGTCATCCCGTGCAGCGACGAATTCCTTGGCCACGAGGTTCATGCCGTCGTGAAGACTGCTGACCACACAGAGCTCGGCGGCCCGATAGAATGTCGTAATATCCTGCGGATCATGATGCTCGATCTTCAAATAGATTGCATCTCGCCCGCTCCGACGGAATTTCGCGTTGATACGTTCTGCCATATTGATCATCTGCTCCCGGAGCTGTTGATATTCGTCGATCTTGGATCGACTGGGTGCCGCGATTTGGATAAATGAAAAATTTCCGACCCATTGAGGTTCCAGCTCCAGCAACCGCTCAATCGCCAGGAACCGTTCCAGGATCCCCTTGGTATAGTCCAACCGTTCCACAC
>CAZOHW010000015.1:0-24724 GCA_964579525.1 uncultured Nitrospira sp.
GTGCCAAGGCTTTCCGCAGCACGAACGTGGTCTGCGGCATGGGGCCTTCTTTGGCATCGATGAGGATCAGCACCCCGTCCACCATGCGCAGGGTCCGCTCCACTTCGCCGCCGAAGTCGGCGTGGCCGGGCGTGTCGACGATGTTGATCTTCACGCCCTTGTAGGTCACGCTGGCGTTCTTGGCCCGGATCGTAATGCCGCGCTCCCGCTCCTGATCCATCGAGTCCATGATGCGTTCACCCATGTCGTCGATCTTGCGATGGACGTGGGTCTGTCGGAGGACGGCATCGACCAATGTGGTCTTGCCGTGGTCGACGTGGGCGATGATGGCGATGTTCCGGATATCGGTCCGGCGGTCATGGGGCGCGCGTAGTTGTGACATGTCTGTGCTCTCTTGGCGAAAAAAAAGACGCCCGAACTTCTGGCGTCGTGAGGGAGTATACCCGAAGGGATGGGTGCCATACAAGCGACAAGCACGCTCGTATGTTGAACCGTCGCATCTCTTCCGGGATTGGGTCGGCGGCCAAGGCGATGGATGCTTGAGTTTTGAGGGGTTGCGTTGTAAGGTGATTTTGCCACCCTCGCAGCCTTATTCCACACAGGAGTGCGGTTCGGATGCCGGGCGATGATCGCTTTGTAGAGATTCAAGAACAACCGCGACGGCGCTGGCAGTGGTGGCAAATTTCGCTGCTTGCCGTCGTTGTCTTGATAATCGTTGGTGCCACCACGGTAGTCGGTGTCATCTGGCATTTTTCCCAGGACCTGCCCTCGCTCGATCTGCTCCAGAGTTATCAGCCCAGCTTGGTCACCACGGTGTACGCGGACGATCGGCAACCCATCGGCCAATTTTTTATCGAGCGCCGCATTCTGACGCCGCTGGCGGATATCCCGAAATCGCTGACTCAGGCGGTGATTGCCACGGAAGACGTGCGGTTTTTTGAGCATCCGGGGTTGGATTATATCGGCATCCTGCGAGCGGCTTGGACGAACGTGCGACACGGGGGCCGAAAGGTCGAAGGCGCCAGCACGATCACGCAGCAACTGGCTCGGTCGCTCTTCCTCTCTTCGGAGCGGTCCTATGATCGAAAGATTCGTGAGTTGATCCTGGCCTATAAAATGGAAGCGGTGTCGAGCAAGGAGCAGATTCTGGAGACCTATCTCAACCAGATCTATTTCGGGCAAGGATCCTACGGAGTGGCCTCGGCGGCCCAATCCTATTTTGGGAAAGATGTAAGAGCGCTCAGCCTCGCGGAATCGGCGTTTTTGGCCGGGCTTCCCAAGTCACCCAGCCGGTTTTCCCCTTTCACGGCCTATGAGCGGGCCAAGAAGCGACAGGAACATGTGCTCTCTCGCATGGAAGAAGCCGGATTCATTACCGCGGCGGAGCGCGAAGCCGCGGCGGCGGAGGTGCTGAATTTTCACCGGCCCGGCAGCGAACATTTCGCGCCCTACTTTGTGGAATATGTTCGGCAATTGTTGGTGGCGAAGTACGGCGAGGCGATGGTGTACAAGGGCGGCCTTCAAGTCTTCACCACGTTGAATCTTGAGATGCAGAAGGCGGCGGAAGCAGCGTTCGCCGCCGGCGTGCGCGAGCTTGATAAGCGGGAAGGGTGGCGCGGACCTCGGCGAACCGTCGATGTGGGCTCACTCCCACCACCTGCGCCTTCATCGACCGATCAGGTGCTGAAGGCGGGCGATCTGAGCGAAGGCATCGTGCTGAAAGCCGGCAAGGATCACTATGCCGTCCAGGTGGGGACGGCCACAGCAAAATTGTACTTCGATGATATGGCCTGGGCGAAGCGACTGCTCAAGGGAACCGATCCGGCCATCGATTTCGTGGTGAACCCCAATCTCAAGCAAATTCTAAAGCCGGGGGATGTCATCGAGGTCGGCGTGAAAAAAGTCACCAAGGAAGGCCTGCTGCTCACCCTTGAGCAGACTCCGCTTGTGGAAGGAGGCCTCATCGCCATTGATCCGGGCTCCGGAGCGGTCCGCGCCATGGTCGGCGGCTATGATTTTTCGCGGAGTGAATACAACCGGGCCGTGCAAGCCCATCGGCAACCCGGATCAGCCTTCAAACCCATCATTTATGCCGCTGCCATGAGCCAGGGCATGAGTCCGGCCACTCAGATCCTGGACGCGCCGGTGGTATATGAACAGGAAGAAGACGACAAGATCTGGAAGCCGGAAAACTATGGCCGAAAATTTCACGGCATGGTGAGTTTACGCGATGCCCTGGCCCATTCGCACAATTTGGCGACTATCCGGCTGCTGGACAAGGTGGGTATCCGCAATGTCATCGACTTTGCCCGCACGGTGGGCGTGACAAGTCCCTTGCCGGCCGATCTCTCACTGGGACTCGGCTCCTCCTCCGTGGGATTGATGGAGCTGACGTCCGTCTACGGTGTGTTTTTAAACAAGGGGAGCAAAGCCGAGCCGTTTGCCATCAAGGTCGCGAAAGACAGTACCGGTAAGACCTTGGAAACCACGGAGCCTGAGGTTCATGAGGTGATTTCCAAAGAGACCGCCTACTTGATCACCAACATGATGGAAGACGTGGTGCAGAAGGGAACGGGGCAAGCGGCCAAGAGCCTGGATCGCCCCATTGCCGGGAAAACCGGGACGACGAACGATTACATCAATGCCTGGTTCATCGGAGGGACGCCGAACCTGGTTGCCGGCGTGTATGTCGGATTTGACGATCGTCGTTCGCTCGGCGAGAGTGAGACGGGGGCTCGCGCGGCCCTGCCGATCTGGATTGCGTTTATGAAAGAAGCGCTGAAGCAGCTGCCCGTGGTGCCGTTCGAGATTCCCGACGGGGTGACCTTTGTGAAGGTGGATCCGGCGACCGGCTTACTGGAGGCCGAGCAAGAGGGCGAGGGGCAGAAAGGAACGGTGGAGCTGTTTACGAAAGGCAGCGAACCCACGCAGGCGGCCCATCGTCGGCTCGATCCTACCGACTTCTACAAGCTGGATCAGATTCCCGAAGGACAGCCGGTTGGGGAAGGGACGTTCTGACGGTTACGGCTTCGAGTCTTGGAACTCCTCGTGCCAGGCCATCTGAATCGATTCGAGAATCTTCTCGTTCGACTTTTTCGGATCGTCCTTGAAATCAGGCAGCGCGACAATCCAGGCATGCATGTCGGTGAACCGAACCGAGAGCGGATCGGTATCGGGATGTTCCTCGACCAGGCGCATCGCGATATCTTCCGTGTCTTGCCACTTCAGATCCATGCGAATACCTCATATCTCGCCTCTCATGAAGCGCTACCGAGACACGCTTCACGAAGCACGCGTCACGTTATTTCGGACAGCTTCTTATTCTCCAGCGCTTCCTTGAGCGAGGTGTCCATGAGCACTTCGGCCAGATGATGGGTGACTTTCTCCATCTCGGCGATCCGGGCCCGGATCGCTTTATGGTCTTGCCCGGCTGTGGCTCGCCGCAGAGCCTGGGCGGCGGCTCGAATCGTATCGAGCTCCTCCTCTCCTATCAAAGGGCTCCCGCGTCCTAACGCCTTCTCGGTCGCATTGAGAATGGCCTCGGCTTCTGTGCGGGCTTCGATGAGTTGCCGGGCCTTGAGATCATCTGCCGCGAATTTGAACGATTCGCCGATCATCCGTTCAACTTCCTCATCGCTCAGACCATAGGATGGTTTGACGGCGATCGATTGGGTCTCGCCGGTTCGCACATCCCGCGCCGAGACGTTCAAAATTCCGTTGGCATCGATCAAGAAGGTGACCTCGATCCGTGGGACCCCGGCCGGGAGGGGAGGCACTTTAAGCCGAAATCGCGCGAGGCTGCGATTGTCCTTTGCGAGTTCGCGTTCGCCTTGAAGAATGTGGATATCCACTCCCGTTTGACCGTCCACGTAGGTGGTGAACATTTCCTTGGCACTGGCCGGAATCGTCGTATTTCGTCTGATCAGGCTGCTCATCACGCCGCCCATCGTTTCGATGCCGAGCGAAAGCGGGGTCACGTCAAGCAGCAGCATGTCGGTCGTGCCGCCGCTGAGAATGTCGGCTTGGACGGCGGCTCCCAGCGCGACCACCTCCTCCGGGTTCAGCTCACAGTGAGGTTGTTTCCCAAACAAAGCGCGGACTCGTTGCCGAACCAGCGGCATGCGGGTTGAGCCGCCGACGAGCACGATTTCATCGATCTCGGTCGGGCTGAGCCCCGCATCTTTCAATGCCAATTTGCAGGGCGCCAGGGTGCGTTCAACGAGTCCCATGGTCAGGGACTCCAGTTGATCGCGCGTCAGTTCTCTCGTGAATCGTCCCTTGCCTTCCGGCAGATCGATCGAGACCTGCGTCTTCAGTTCGTCGGATAACCGAATCTTGGCTCGTTCTGCTTCAAGTCTTACGGCTTGCATGTGATCGGGATAGGCGGCCAGGTCGAGTCCGTGACGCGCTCTGATTTCACCGAGGAACAGGTCGGCCAGCACGCGATCGAAGTCATCGCCGCCCAAATGGGTGTCGCCGTTGGTGGCAAGGACTTCGAAAATGCCGTTCTTGAGTTTGAGAATGGAGATGTAGAACGTGCCGCCGCCGAGGTCATACACGGCAATGGTGCCCTGAGTCCTCCGTTGCAGCCCGTATGCGAGAGACGCCGCGGTCGGTTCATTGATGATCCTCAAAACCTCGAGGCCGGCGATCATGCCCGCGTCCTTGGTCGCTTGGCGCTGGCTGTCATTGAAATAGGCGGGCACCGTAATGACCGCTTTGGTGATGCTTTCGCCGAGATGAGTCTCTGCCCGCTGTTTGAGTTCCTTCAAGATCATCGCTGAAATTTGCGGCGGCGAATAGGTTTTCTCGCCGAGCTTGATACGAATCACCCCGCCTTGTTCCGTGAGCTGATACGGGAAGTAGGCCAATTCGCTTTGAACGTCCGCCAGTCCCTTGCCCATAAAGCGTTTCACCGAGTAGACCGTGCGCTCGGGATTACGGGTCAAATGCTCTTTTGCAGGATCTCCGACGATCAAACCGTTATCCGTCATCGCCACGACGGAAGGGACCATGGTGCGGTCCGTGCGACCCGGAATGACGCAGGGCTGCCCGTCTTTCATGTAGGCGACGAGCGAATTGGTCGTGCCGAGATCAATGCCGACGATGCGTGCCATGGTGAGTTATCCGATGGTCGTGCCGAGATCGTTGAGGATGTTCTTCACGTACGTCCGGTTTGACAGGATGTCGCGCATTCGTTTGAGAATGCGTTCCCGCTCGCTGCGGGTGTGACCTGTCGCTTCGCCTCGATCTTGAAGCGCGTCCCATTCCGCAAAGAGTTGCTGCAACCGTGTTTCCATCTCTTGCTGCCGCTGTTCGAGAGCCGCTTTGGCCGTTTGGAGTTGCGCGCGGAGGTTCCGTGCGGCGTCAGAGTTTGGATCCGTTTCCCGGTACGCATCGAGGGTGTCTTGAAGCTCGAGGATCTCTTCAAAGAGATCGGCTGGAGGGGAGGTCCGGATCTCTTTCACGGCCCCGGCTTCGAGATCCAACAGGTACTCGGTCCGCTGGATCGGGTCTCGAAGGGTCCGATAGGCACTGTTCAGCGTGGCCGCATTCCCAAGGCTGATCGCTTGTTCTGTTTCGCTCTTGTTTTGGTAAAAGTCAGGATGAAACGCGCGGCTGAGCTCGTAAAATTTCGCTTCCAATTGATTGAGATCAACCGTGAGGCGCCGAGGAAGTCCCAAGCAGGTGAAGTAATCCGTCTCCTTCGAGACGGGCTGGACTTTGACACAGCGCTCACAGAAATATTCGCCTGCCACTTCGGACTGACAGTGCCAGCACATGCTGCGCGCCATCTGAAGTTCGCGGGGGCTCGTGCTATGCGTGTGTTGATCCATAGTCTTTACGCTCTGACAAGACTGGCATGGCAAGAGGCCATGCCTGCATGAAGATCTCTTTAAAGTTGCCGATGATTACGCGGAGAACGACTCTCCGCAGCCACATGTCTTGTTGGCGTTCGGATTGACGAACTTGAAGTTCCCGCCCATCAGGTCTTTCTGGAAGTCCAGCTGCGTGCCTTGGAGGTAAATCGCGCTTTTGGCGTCCACGATCACCTTCACGCCGTCAAACTCGTAGACCTGGTCGTATTGACCGATCTTGTCATCGAAATTAATGGTGTAGCTCAACCCGGAGCAGCCGCCGCCTTTCACGCCCAAGCGAAGCCCGCCTTCGGTCAGGCCTTGCACGTTCATGAGCCGTTTGACTTCTTTCAGCGCCGCCTCGCTCAAGGTAATGACCGGAGCCTGGGTCTCAGTATTGGTCGTGTCCATTGGACGCTCCCTTCGTCTAGCTATTGCTCTCCACCGGCTGCCCGTCGGCTTTCTTCTTGTAGTCGGAAAGGGCCGCCTTAATGGCATCTTCCGCCAGCACGGAACAGTGGATTTTCACCGGCGGAAGGTTCAACTCCTGCACGATGTCGGTATTCTTGATCTTTTGGGCTTCCTCGAGGGTCTTTCCCTTTAACCACTCGGTGGCGAGGCTCGAGCTGGCGATGGCCGAGCCGCAGCCGAAGGTCTTGAACTTGGCGTCTACGATCGTATCGTTCTGCACCTTGATTTGCAGCTTCATCACGTCGCCGCACTCAGGCGCGCCGACGATCCCCGTGCCGACATCGGCATCGTCTTTCTTGAAGCTGCCCATGTTGCGGGGATTGTTGAAATGATCGACGACTTTATCACTATAGGCCATGGTTCATCCTCCTCTTGGGTATCCTGGTCAGTGGGCCGCCCACTGAACTGATTTCAGATCGATGCCTTCCTTCGCCATCTCATACAGCGGAGACATTTCACGCAATTTGGTGACGACCTCGATCACCTTCTTGATGGTGTAGTCAATCTCTTCATCCGTGTTGAAGCGGCCCAGGCCGAAGCGAATCGAGGAATGAGCCAGCTCCGTCCCCACACCCAATGCGCGCAGCACATAGGAAGGCTCCAACGTGGCCGAGGTGCAGGCCGATCCCGACGAAAGCGCGATGTCCTTCATGCCCATCAGCAACGATTCGCCCTCGACGTAGGCGAATGAAATATTGAGATTGCCGGGCAGGCGATTGGTGGGATGGCCGTTCAGATAGCTTTCTTCGAGGGCTTTCATAATTCCCGCTTCGAGCCGATCCCGCATGGCGGCCAATCGTACTGATTCGGCTGGCATTTCCTGCTCGCAAATCTCGCAGGCTTTTCCAAAGCCCACGATCAGAGGAACTGGAAGCGTGCCGGAACGCATGCCGCGTTCGTGGCC
Source organism: uncultured Nitrospira sp. (assembly GCA_964579525.1). Lineage (GTDB taxonomy): Bacteria > Nitrospirota > Nitrospiria > Nitrospirales > Nitrospiraceae > Nitrospira_D. Next base: position 7,234 of record CAZOHW010000015.1, read on the forward strand.
GCCGCCGTCCATCTGCGCGGCGATGCGCACGCGCGGATTTTTCGTCCTCACATACAACGCCCCCACTCCCTTCGGACCATAGATCTTGTGGGCGGAGAAGGACATAAGATCGATACCCATGTCCTGTACATCCACGGGAATCTTTCCGACTCCCTGGGTGGCGTCGCAATGAAACAGGACACCCTTCTCCTTGGCGATCTTGCCGATGTCCTTCACCGGATTGATCGTGCCGATCTCATTATTAGCCAGCATGATCGAGATCAAAATCGTCTTGTCGGTGATGGCGTTTCTCACATCCTGAGAGTTGACCATGCCCTGTTTGTCGACCGGCAAGTAAGTAACGGTGGCCAGCCCCTTGGCTTCGAGTGACTTGGCGGTATCGAGGACAGCGCGGTGCTCGGTGGACGACGTGATGATATGGGTGCCCTTTTCCTTGTACATCTCCAAGACGCCCTTGAGCGCCAGGTTATCCGATTCTGTCGCCCCGCTGGTGAAGACGATTTCTTTGGCATCGGCCTTGATGAGCTTCGCAATCTGCTTGCGGGCCTGCTCCACGGCTTCTTCCGCGGCCCAGCCGAAGGCATGATTGCGGCTGGCGGCGTTCCCAAACTTTTCAACGAAGTAGGGGAGCATCGCCTCCAGCACTCGGGGATCCATCGGAGTAGTTGAATGATTATCCAAAAAGATCGGAAGCTTCATCGTGCGACTCCTTGTGCCGTGGAAGACTGAATCGTAATAAGCGGCGTGCCGCCCATCATGTCTTGCAATGTCATATTGCTGAGCAACTGATAGATACTGTCTTGAACCTTGAGGAGGGGCGTGCGGATATTGCAGTGTTCCATCTGTAAGCAGAGCTCGCCTTCTTTTTCATGCGAACAATCCGTGATCCCCAACGGGCCCTCAATCCCTTCCAGGATCTGGGCAATCGTAATCTGGCGCGCACTTCGTGCGAGGAGGTAGCCGCCTTTGGGGCCGTTATGGCTTTCAATCAGCCCATTCTTAGCCAGGGTCTGCAGAACTTTGGCCAACAGCTCATGGGGAATGTTGTACTCCTCCGCAATCTCTTTCGTATTGACCACCCGACCAGGAGTCACATCGCCGAATTGAACGGACGCGATGTGCTGAAGAGCCATCAGGGCATAGTCTGCTTTTTTCGAAATTTTCAACATTGCTATTGCCGATCATCTAAGTCGGAGACTATAATGATCTCCGATCAATGAGGTCGGACTAAAGATAGCACGCAGGTTTCCAGGCTGTCAATACGGGTTTGATTCGGAACGGGAAGAGAGAAAGGACTAGGCCTATGGGTGGAACCAACCCCTACATTGAGAAGACAGACTACGAGCTGCCGAAAACCTCCTATACCATCACCTATATAGCCCCAAATGGGCAAGTGACCAAGGTTGCTGTCGATCCGGCTAAAATTCCCTATGGTTCTACCGGCCTGCCAGGCAGCATCTTAGACGTGGCCATGGGACATGGGGTGGAGTTAGAGCATGTCTGCGGAGGGGTATGCGCTTGCTCCACCTGTCACGTGATCGTCAAGCAGGGCCTCGAGACGTGCAATGAAGGGACGGATGATGAATTTGATCAGCTCGATGAGGCGCCGATGACCACTTTACAATCACGTCTCGGCTGCCAATGTGTGCCGAATGGGACGAAAGACATCGTGGTGGAGATTCCAGCCGTGAATAAGAATTTGGTCAAAGAAGGGCATTAGTTATAGGTTTCCGTTTTCACTTCTTTCCGATCGTACCCCGCCTCCACGAAATAGGCTCGCAGCGGTCGCACAAAGCCCTTGGTCCCGCACAACAGAGGGACGAGGTGCGGCTTTCTATCGATCAGCGGTCGCAACATGCTCAAGGTCAACGTGACGGCCGCGTCTTCCGATGTTGCGACGAGCGGCAGATAGCGAAACGAAGGGTGGATCATCGCCAGTGAGAGAAACTCCTCATGGTAGAGCAATTCGTTTTCAGCCGGCCCGACCGCGATCAGCAAGATAGGGGACAGGTCGCGATGCGCATATAATGCCTTCAGCATGCATCGCATCGGAACAAGGCCCGTGTACCGTCCGATGAGCAGCAGCTCCTGACCATTCGGTTGAGGCAGCCTGAAGTTGCCATAGGGACCCGAGAGGAGCAGCTCATCACCGGCTTTTGTCTGATAGAGATAGTTCGAACCGATCCCATTCGGGACGCGATCGAATACCAGCGTGATTTCCCCGGTAGGCGAGGCCGGGGCGGCCATTGAATAGGCGCGATTGAGCGGCGGTTGCGCGCCAACGGGCAGCTTGAGCGAGACCCACTGGCCGGGCTGAAATGAAATCTTCTGTTCCTTGGGAAGAACGACCAGTTGACGGACGTTGGGTGTGAGATCGGTGACCGAAAGGACTGTCGCGGGCTGCGTCAGTTCCGCCATAACGATCCGGTGACCAGCACTCATACCAGAAGGAGCCTCGTCCTGTACAACACTTTTCGCAGCGTGCTATAGATGCCGCACCTCGAATCAGGGGAGCTGACATGACACAAGTCCGCGTTCGCTTTGCACCCAGCCCCACCGGCTTTCTTCATATCGGTGGGGTGCGCACGGCACTGTTTAATTGGCTGTTTGCGCGCCAACAAAAGGGGGTGTTCATCCTCCGCATAGAAGACACTGATCAAAGCCGCTCGACCGACGAATCCATCCAGGCCATCATCGAAGGGATGAAATGGGTCGGACTGGACTGGGACGAGGGTCCGTATCGGCAGACCGAGCGCATGGATCTCTATCGTAGCCATGCGATGAAGCTCTTTGAAAACGGCAAGGCCTACTGGTGCGTGTGCAAGGCTGAAGAACTCGAAGCCAGGCGGAAAGAAGCCGAAGCGAAAGGCCTCTCACCTCGTTACGACGGTCGCTGTCGGACGCTTGGTATCACAAATCCGACCGGCGATGCCGCCCTCCGATTTAAAGCGCCGCAGGAAGGCCAAACGGTTGTCGAGGATTTGATCAAAGGCAAAGTCGTGTTTGACAACCACGTGCTGGACGATCTGATCATCCTCCGGTCGAACGGCTATCCGACCTACAATTTCTCCGTTGTTGTTGACGATGCTTTGATGAACATTACGCATGTCGTGCGGGGAGACGATCATTTGACCAATACCCCGCGGCAAGTCCCCATCTTCGAGGCGCTCGGGTTTCCGGTGCCGCGCTTCGGCCATCTACCCATGATTCTGGGATCAGACAAATCCAGGCTCTCGAAGCGGCATGGGGCCACTTCGATCATGGCCTATAAAGACATGGGCTACCTGCCGGAGGCGATGGTGAACTATTTGGTTCGGCTGGGCTGGTCGCATGGTGATCAGGAACTGTTCACCCGTGAGGAACTGATCGAAAAATTCTCCTGGAAGAACGTGCAGACCTCCCCTGCCGTGTTCAATCCCGACAAGCTTCTATGGCTGAATGCCGAATACATTAAGACGAGCCCCGCGAGCCATGTCGCCCGGGCCCTCGTGCCGCTTTTGGAAGGAGCGGGGTTGAAAGACGATGTTCGATCCATGTCTGGAGACTGGCTTGCGCAGCTGGTCGTGCTGGTGAGGGAGCGAACCAAGACGCTCGTGGAGATGGTCGACTGGGTCAGGCCGTACTTCGGGCAGGCTGTCACGTTCGATGAAGAAGCGGCCAAGAAGTTTCTCACCCCTGCGATCACACCTGTTTTGGGAAAGCTGCTGGAGCGCTTTGAAGCCTTCCCGGCTTTTTCCAAGCAGGAATGGGAAGAGAGCTTCAAGCGATTGGTGGAAGAAGAAGGAATGAAAATGGGCCAGCTTGCCCAGCCGGTGCGTGTCGCGCTGACCGGCCGTACTGCCAGTCCGGGCTTGTTCGAGGTGATGGAGGCTCTGGGACGGGAACGAACGCTGTTCAGACTACGCAAGGGGATCGAGCGGGCTTCGGCGTGATCCGCCGGTTCTCGCCCATAACTGCGCCGATCTTGACTGAACGGAGAGCCTTATATTACTGTGAGCGTCGGTTGGGGGATCGTCTAGCGGTAGGACGTCAGTCTCTGGATCTGACTACCTAGGTTCGATTCCTAGTCCCCCAGCCAAATAATCTTTTCTCGCCGTCACTTCCCATTCAGTACCGCGCTGGGGGATCGTCTAGCGGTAGGACGCCGGCCTTTGGAGCCGGCTACCTAGGTTCGATTCCTAGTCCCCCAGCCACTTCATAAAGAAAAAATGAGTTAGGCGCTTTTGAGCATGACTGAGCCTTCTTTGGAAGCTTCGATCGATGGCTCTATTGGTTTCTCGGCTCCGTAGCGCCAGAGGGCAATCCCCCCGATGAGTCCGTTCATACTGGGCGGAGAGTTTTAGCTCTCGTCCTCTTCATGATATCTGATGGCTTTTGCGGTCTCGTGCGCGTTTTGTCCTCCTTCGGAGACGGGCGGTCCCTTCTTCTTGGGCGCTCGCCGGACGCACCCCGTCCAATTCGGCCTTCGCCTGTATATGAAGTAAAGGAGAATGTACGCGCTGGCAGGAGTTACGCCAAGGTGCTCAGGTCGATGACGAAGCGAAAGCGCACGTCGCCGCGCAGGACTCGTTCATAGGCCTCGTTCACTTGCTGGATGGGAATGACTTCAACCTCGGATTCGATATGGTTCTCGGCGCAGAAATCCAGCATGGCTTGCGTCTCGCGGACACCGCCGATAAGAGAACCGGCGATCCGGCGGCGGTGCAGGATGAGCGGAAACGGTTGGAGGGGCGTCGGTTTGTCGGGGGCGCCGACGAGAATCAGGGTGCCGTCGGTTTTGAGCAAGTTGATATATGCATTGTAATCATGCTGGGCCGACACGGTATCCAGGATGAAATCGAAGTGCCGTGCGAGGCGCTTGAACGTCTCCGGCTGCGAAGTCAATGCAAAGTCGGCGGCCCCCAATCGCTCGGCATCGTTTCGCTTTCGTTCGGAGGTGCTCAAGACCGTCACGTCTGTGCCCAATGCCTTGGCGATTTTCACTGCCATGTGGCCGAGTCCGCCTAATCCGAGGACCGCCAGCTTGTGATATTTTCCCACGCCCCAGTGACGCAGCGGGGAATACGTGGTGATGCCCGCGCACAGTAAGGGAGCCGCACCGGCCGGCGACAGGGCTGCGGGAATCCGCAACACATAATTCTCGTCGACGACCATCCTGGTTGAATACCCGCCCTGGGTGAGCTGGCCCTGCTTATCTCTGCAACTGTAGGTGAGGAGCATCCCTGCTTCGCAGTATTGCTCGAGTCCTTCTCGACAGGCTGTACAGGTCCGGCAGGAATCCACGAAGCACCCCACGCCGGCTCTCTCACCCACGCGGAAACGCTTCACCGCCTGCCCCACCCCCGCGATCGTTCCGACAATCTCATGGCCGGGGACCATGGGGAACAACGAACCACCCCATTCATCGCGAACCTGATGGATGTCTGAATGGCAGATCCCGCAATGTGTGATATTGATCAGCACATCGTGAGGTCCCACATCACGCCGTTCAAAAGAAAACGGCTGCAACAGAGCGTTGGCGGTCATGGCGGCGTAGCCCTTGGTCGGAATCATAGCAACCTGCTCCTTTTCGGAAGATCGGCAGAGGATGACCTTAGCAAGATCGGCAGGGCTTGCCAACTACGAAAAAGACAGGCTAGCGAGCGTCAACGAGTGCTTCATCGTTGTTCGGCCATACAACGCCACGGTGGTGAAGCGCTGGTAGCAGTTATCGAGAAGACGCCGCCTAACGACTGTGTTCGGCATCGTCTGTCGGCTCATTTCCGTGGGAATCCGTCGAAGAAGAATCCATGGTGAGGGAGGGACCGGGGATGCGATACTGCTCTGCTGCCCAGGTGCCCAAGTCGGTGAGCTGACAGCGTTCCGAACAAAAGGGCCGCCAGGGATTATCGTTCCAGGTGGCCGGTTGGCGGCAGATGGGGCAGGTCATGCCTTCGAGTGTAACACCGTCAAAGGGGAGGAGAAAACGGCCTGCGCCGTTGCAGGCGGCTTGTCTTAATTCTGCCGAGCGGAGCGTGGTGCGGCGACATGCAGCAACCGATGCAGACGGTTGCGATCCAGATCAGTCAGGCTGATGAATTCGACACCGAACTCGCCGCAATTCGCCCATCGAACAGCTGCGGAATGGACGGTGATCGGTGAACCGAGGTCGGTCGCTCGGATCAAGAGCCGGACGCCGGTGCCCGGATTGACCGGCACGGAACTCGTGACGGCACAGCCGCCGGCGGAGATGTCGAACATCGTGCCTTGCCGAATGTCGGCATTCTCCGCTGTTGAGAAAAACACCTGAAGCTCGATCGGAATTCTAGGATGTTCACGGCACTCAATCATGGAACCTCCGGAGTGCGTTACGGGGTCGTGCTCTCTTCGAAGAATTTGACCGCGATGGCCTTCTGCCGCATTTTCTTCACGAGGCCGCCATAGGCCACGTCACGAATGATGCTCGTAAATTGCGCACGGTAGTTGCTCACGATGCTGGCTCCATCAATGACGACATCATAGACCACCCAGTCGTTAGAGGCATGCATTAAGCGAAAATCGACGGGGGTGTCGACTTTCCGGCCTCTGAGCTGAGTCCGCACCTCGGCGAAGCGGTCTTCCCGTTGTTCTCCCAGATAGACCACCTGTTCGTCAGAGTGCTGGCTGATCCGCCCGGCGAACGAATCCCGGAGGAGTTGCACGAAGAGTCCCACAAACTCCTGCCGTTCCTGTTTGGTGAGGCCAGACCAGGGCGTGCCCAGGGCGCGTTTGGCCATTTCCTCATAGCTGACACGCCGCATGACAATGCGCTCAATCTCATGCCGTCGCTGCTCAGCCCGCTCCGGCTGTTTCAGTTGGGCGTCGTCCAGCACTCGCATCAGTTCAGTGACAGTACTCCTCACCGCCTCGGTGGCGGCCGGTGCACCGTGAGGGATTGGGCGCTCTGTTGCCGCAACGAAGGGAGCAATCGTCCAACTCCCGTTGAAGAAGAGAATGAATGCTGCTTGGGTGAGTAATCGAGCGGCAGGCAGTTGAACGAGTTTTATAGAAGATGTTGCCATTTGCACCTGTAAGCCTAGCAGGGAAGCTTGGGATGTAAAGACGAGCACAAGCCGCCGATATGAGGGAAGAAACGAGAGGGAGCGGGAGACAAAAAATGTCTTACCGCGCTTGTTGAGCCTTTTCGATTTTCGCCCAGGCGTCTTTGAGTGACACGGTGCGGTTGAAGACCAGCCTGTCTGCAGATGAGTCGGGGTCGACGCAGAAATATCCCTGCCGTTCGAATTGGAAGCGGGCTCCCGTGTGAGCTGTGCGAAGGCTGGGTTCCACGAGGCAGCCGGTGAGGCGCTCAAGTGAGTGAGGGTTCAAGTACAGCGTCCAGTCATGATCGGCCGGGATTTTTCCAGGGTCCGTCACGAGCAGCGGATTGTAGAGGCGCACTTCCGCCTTCAACGCATGAGCGGCCGACACCCAATGAATCGTCGCCTTGACCTTTCGTTGCTCCTGTGATGATCCGCTTTTGGTGTCCGGATCGTAGGTGCAATGAAGTTCTGTGATCTCGCCGCTCGTCGGGTCTTTCGTCGTCCCGACGCATTTAATGATATAGGCGTAACGCAGACGGACTTCACGGCCCGGTGCGAGGCGGAAAAACTGCTTCGGGGGGTCTTCCTTGAAGTCATCCTGGTCGATGTAGAGTGTCCTCGAAAAGGGCACTTTCCTGGTCCCGGCCGATGGGTCTTCGGGGTTGTTGACGGCCTCCAGTTCTTCGACCGTGCCCTCCGGATAGTTATCGATCACGACTTTCAGCGGCTTCAAGACCGCCATGACACGGGGCGACCGTTTATTCAAGTCTTCCCGGATGAAATGTTCCAGGAGCTGCATTTCGACGACTGCATCGCGTTTGGCGACGCCGATATGTTCGCAGAAGGCGCGGATCGCTTCGGGGGTATACCCCCGTCGACGGAGGCCTTTGATCGTGGGAAGGCGCGGATCGTCCCATCCTGTCACGAGCTTTTTACCGACCAGCTCCAGCAGCTTGCGTTTACTCATCACCGCGAAGGTGAGGTTGAGGCGGGCAAACTCGATTTGTTGAGGGCGGTGCGGAGCCTCGGTTTCCGCAACGACCCAATCATACAGGGGACGGTGATCTTCAAATTCCAACGTACAAAGAGAATGCGTAATGCCCTCGATCGCATCGGACAGAGGATGGGCATAGTCGTACGCCGGGTAGATGCACCAGGCCGTTCCCGTCCGGTAATGGGCGGCATGCCGGATGCGATAGAGGACGGGGTCGCGCAAGTTGATATTGGGGGAGGCCATGTCGATCTTGGCCCGCAGCACGTGGGTCCCATCAGGGAAGTCGCCCGCCCGCATGCGCTTGAATAGATCGAGATTCTCTTCCACCGACCGGGTGCGATAGGGGCTGTCGCGCCCCGGTTCGGTCAACGTGCCGCGGTACTCCCGCATCTGGTCAGCCGTGAGGCTATCGACGTACGCCTTTCCTTTCTTAATCAAGATGACGGCAAAGTCGTACAGTTGTTCAAAGTAGTCGGACGCATAGAACATCTTTCCGCGCCAGTCGAACCCCAGCCAACGCACGTCTTCCTGGATGGCCTGAACATACTCGGGATCTTCGGTGGTCGGATTGGTATCGTCGAAGCGCAAGTGACAAACGCCGCCCGGGTTCTCGTCGGCGATGCCGAAATTCAGGCAGATCGATTTGGCATGGCCGATATGGAGATAGCCGTTCGGTTCGGGCGGGAATCGTGTCACCACTCGGCCGCCGTGCTTCCCTGCGGCGCGGTCTGCCGCCACGATGTCCCGGATGAAATCCGAAGGGCCTGAAGGCGCTGGGGTTGTCATAGCTGGTCGTCCGCGTCGTTCACATGTGCGGCAGATGTTGCCTGGGCTGTTCTATCACAGACCGATGGAGGGGAGAAGTGGGGATTATGAAGCCGGTTCCGTCGTTTGATGGGTCGGCATCTGGATCACATGGAAGTCTTTCTGGGCAATAAGATGGCCTTCCATTCTCAAACGAAACTCATAGCGCCCTGGTGCGGGAAAGACCAAGGCGGGGATGTTGATACCGAAGTCCGAAATCTGGAGGCGGTCTCCAATGACAATATTCGGAAGCGTGGCGCGGCAGACCAGTTGCTCATTGTTGAGATAGATCAGATCGATATCGAAATGATACGTACCTTCCGCGTCCGTCAGGCAAAAGTACAGTCCCATCTGCTGATGTTGGAACGGAAAGGCGACGGCTTGAAGATGCGTGAAAATGCCGATCAGGCTTTTCTTTTTCGTGAGGCTGTCCTCGATGACTTGGTCACAGACGAGAAAAGCCTGGACGCTCGGCTTGATGATGTCCGCCATAGTGGTATTGTATAAAAAGCCGCGCCAATCGCAACAGGTTCCCGCATTTTCGTTGCAGAGGGAAGGATCGAACCGGATGGGCCGATCCCTGATCGAGCGAAAGACCCCGCGGTTTTACACCCACCTGCGCGTGGTGAAGTTCAGCATCGGTTAGCCGGCGGTGTCATCCAGATTCAACCCAACACCACGGTCCCGCCCCTATTTTCCACAATATCGCCGAACAGCGTCATGCCCGATCCGATGCGGCAATAGTGAGGAGTAATCTCCACGGGAATGCCCTTGTGCGAATAAAACTTTCCCGCGCTGATGTAGACTTTCTGTTCGGAGATCGCGCTTGCTTCAAACACGAGGGTGCCGGATTGTTGATCCCACAGGCGGACAGACGGAGCATCGTCAGACAGATCATTGGCCGCTCGGTGGATGTCGATGGTGAACCGTCCCCCTTGGTTTAAGGCCGGAGAATTCCGGCGGAGATGCGCGATGTGGTTGCCGTCCTCGCCATAGAGATCGATCGTCAGCAGAAGCAGCCCCTGCTCCGGTTTGTACTCGAGCACGAGCTGCTCTTTCCCATGAATCTTCACGACCCCGTTTGTATTGCGGAAAATATTCGATCCGATCAGAAGCTCCGTGTCCGGCTTGTGGGTCCCGGCGCCGGAGAGATCAGTGTGAGGGGAAAGGCCTGCGCTGCAAGGTTGAACTGTTTCGTCCATCATAGGCGCCGAGTGCCAAGATTGGAGAGCTCAATGCATGTGAGAAAGGCACAGCCACCGCAGCCGGCTCGCAGGCTAGGCCTCTGCGGGGCTTCTGTCAAGATCCATTCTATCGGCTGTCGTGCATGCGAACATGACTATGGCGTCATGGCGCTTTCGTTGCCGTACCGATCCGTTGCGGTCACACAAATACGAACAACGGTTTCCCGTTGCTGTGGTAACGGCACGGTAATAGTCTGTGAAATCTGACCGCCGCCCGTTGGTGTGGTGGAAGGGACTTCCTTTGCAACCACGCGGCCGGTCCCCGCGTCATAGTAAATAGTGGTTTTGGCTAGACCTTGTAAAGGATTCCCTGTCAGGTTGATGGACGGCTCTGTATAGGAGACAGTCACCGTGGGTTTTGTCGGACTGACCTTAGCTTGAACCGAACCGGAACAACGCGGGGTGGCTGTCATGGAAGCCGGGTTGCTCATGCAGCCCCAGCTACCGACGAGAACAACGGTCAGGGTGGCAATGGCTGTCGTGTTCATGTTGGCGTAGCGTCGGCAAAGAGTTGCTCGTGATTGTTTATAACCCACGCGACGGCATGTGGCAAGATGACCTTATTCGTGTTCGCAACGAGGAGGCGGGAGGCATATCATTGCAAACCGAAAAGGCCTTGTGCTACCGTCCATCGATAGCACTTCCCTTCTCGACGTGGGCGCGGGAAGCCGCGACATTCGAGAAATCATGGCAAGTCAGGATGGTCCCATCGTCTAGCCTGGCCTAGGACGGAGCCCTCTCAAGGCTTAAACACGGGTTCGAATCCCGTTGGGACCACCACACTTTCCCTTCATCCTTCCATGAGTTAGCGACCTTCACTTCAGCGGGCGCATCTTCAACAAGTCGTCCATCGGACAATCCATAGGACAAAAGGGCGGTGGTGTGGAGGAGAATCACGGCGTGCCGGAGCTGTTGATTCCAACCGTACCCGCCGTGTGGTAGCGGCTCGTCATGACATCGCCGCTGAGCTGATCCATGCCGGCGCCGCGGAGGCGATGCCCGAGCAACGCGGCGCGCACCTCGAGCGGCACGCCGAGGTTCTGGAGCCACGTGGTTTTCAACGTCGGGGAGTTCCACGCGCTTCAGCCAGTTCTTGTCCAGCTGTAGACACGTCAAACGGCCGTACCTTGCGAGGCAGGGCGAAACATGGTACCGTCACCGCATGACGCAGCTCGCCCAGAAACTCGACAAGAAACTGGCCTCCTGGCGGCCCGAGGTGGCGGCTCAAGTGGAGCAAATCGTTACCGACGTGATCGAGTTGGCCGACACCGACACCCTGGATCTACAACCTTCCCGGACCGTCGTACAAGAAGTCCTCGATACCCTCGATGAACGCCAAGCCGGGTGAGATCTGGCTGGCTGACCTTGGGTTGGCTGCCAAGACCCGCCCCGTTCTCATCGTTTCTCACTTTGACCCTGACGCCCCTCGCGCACTTATCACGTACGTTCCGCTGACCACGCAAGATCGGGGCAGTAAGTATGAAGTCTCTGTAGGGGACCTTCCCTTCTTACACCAACCATCCGTCGTCAATGTCCAAGGTATTGGGTCTCTGATCGAACCCCGGTTAGAACGCAAACTGGGCCAGCTTCCCGCCGACATGATGGCGAAGGTCAAAGACGCCATTCGCTTCGCGCTCGAACTGTAGCTTCGTGATCCTGGCCCAGATAACTGTAGGGCTGCGACTCTTGATCTGGCGGGCCTAGTTCACATTGCGTGGCGTCGATGGCGCGAAACGCGAGGAAGCGATGCATCGGAAATTCAGAATGTCCCCGATTCTCCTGCCTCACTGCTTCCACGTCTCTACGACTAAATCTGGAATCCGCTGAAAGTGGGTGAGGTTATTCGTGACCACCGTGCGTTGCGCGTCAAGGGCTGTCGCGGCGATGAGTAGGTCGGCATCCGGCAACAACGCGCCCCGTCGATAGAGTTCCGCGTACAGCGTGGCTGCGCGGTCAATGATGCGGTCCGTCAGGGGGAGGATGAGGCAGGTCTGACACAGCGCTTCAAAGGCGATCTCTTGGGCCTTGGCCTGCTTGGCCTTGAGCCCGCGCAGGATTTCATACCGGGTGATGATCGAGAAGGCGAGCCGTTTGTGCTCGGCCAGGTAGAGGCGTGCCCGGTGCACCACTTGTGGGTGCTGCTTGAGCAGTTCCGAGAGGATATCGGTATCGAGGAGGGCGGCAGCCTGAGGCATCAGGCTGCAGGCTCACGAAAGAACTGCCGGCGGTCCAAGGCAATGGTCTCTACTTGCGCGACCTGCTCGGCCGTCAAGCCCTGATAGACGCGCGCCGCCCGCTGCAGAATCTCGTCCGCACTCACGGCAACGTCGGTGTCCACCGTTACCTGCACCTCGGCCTCGTCAGCCAGGGCCAACGGCTCCAGCGGCTGCAGCACGCCATCGTGATACCGCGCTTTGATGGTTTGGCGCATCGTCTTTCCCCCCTACGATCCGGTCACGTTGCCAGTCCAACTCGTCCGTTGGCATCCTATCTCAAATGCTAGAAAAATAAAATGGTGGCAGGCACCAGGCAGCGTCTTCACGTCGTGGAGAAGGGAGGCGTAATCACCCTCATGCCCGAAGTGCCCCTTAAATCGCTCAAGGGTGCGCTCAAGGGCATGTCCAAGACCGATCTCCGGGAGAAGTAGGACCGGCGGTGAAGGTGTTGCTGGATGTCAGCGGATGGATTGAATTCTTCACCGATGGACCATTGGCCGACCAATACGCTCAGTATCTCGCCCCGAAGTATCAACTCATCACGCCCACGATCGTATTGTATGAGTTCTATAAGAAGATCAAACGGGAGCGAGGGGAGGAAACCGCGTTGCAGTTTGCAGGACTGCTCAGCGCGACCAAGATCGTTCAACTTACAGAATCGATCGCTTTACTGGCTGCAGATCTGAACCTGAGACACGGTTTGGCTATGGCCGATGCGATTGTGTACGCTACGAGCAGGGATCAGGATGCAGAAGTGGTCACAGGGGATGTGGATTTAAAGGGTTTGCCCGGAGTGGTCCATGTGAAGTAGCGGCTATCGCTATCTATTCGACTTATCCCAATCCCCATCGTTTCTCCACGATATCTTCTTCCAGCCATTGTCATGCATTAGGCTCAAACCACTCATCGAATCTTGTCCAAGCATTTCTCTCATAACCAACTGCATCCCTAATGAAACCAGGAGCGTTGTCTGCAGCTGACATCACCACTGAATAGGGAAGATGCACCACAGACACTGATCGCCATCCGAGTTTGCCGATGGTGGAGAAATTGGGTTTTGGAGATTTCACATTCAAAATCGTCTGAGGGAGGTTTACATAAACTAGTGCGTCAATATCGGCGTGGGAGGTTTTGTTTGATAGGCGCGCAAGCACCAGCCGAACCACATGGCTCCAAGAAACAGCCTGGGGTTTCTGCCACCGATCAAATAACCCGTCAACGGAAGATTCCTTATTTAGCTTCTCAAGCCGGTCCTGGTATTCTTTATGTCGCAGCCGGTCTGGGGCCAGTACCTCCGTGATCTGAAATCTTCCGCCAAGTGCTCCTACGTCGATAGGTTCCGGCTCATTGCACAGCAGATCTTTCTCCTCAAAAGGGAGACCTAGACAGCGCAAAAAGGCCCGAACTACACAACGCTCACGTTCTGATTTATTCCGATTTGAAAAGAACTCAACTGATTCCTTGGTATCTGCAATTATTTCCTGAAGAAATTGATCGTCTTTCATGTCGCGCATAAATGCTTCTTGCGAGGGATAATCTTCTAAATAATTTGCAGTTTCCGCAGTGTTTCTAGGTACGCTGGGTTGCGCAGTCTCAGGCGCGACTGTTTTACGTCAGAAACAAAGAACCAAGTGCAAATGGCGATCATGACTACAAGCCCAGTACCATAGCTGTAGTAAAAAAGTTGATTGGACCTATTCCATCCGAAAAAGTAAGACCCAGCTTGTGCAACCATAGGGCCAATCATTGCGTAAAGAATAATAGTCCACAGAAGAACTCCTATGTAACAGACTTTATTAAAGCCAGTTTTCAGGTCCCACTCATTAATGTGCTCGTATCGATTGTAGGCATGGCAGGACCTGCACTGAACAAATGGAACTCCAATAGCCCTGTAATCCCGGGTATAACCCTCCAGTACCTCATGGCAGCTCCAGCACTTGCGTGAAATATATACTGCCATAGTCTAGTCGTCGCGATACTGCCGAGCAGTTCCAGCTTAGATGCAATCAGCGAGGTTCGGTGTCCGCACACCAAAACCTCGATTCCTCGATCTGATCTTAAACTGCGAAGAACTATGAGCTTCCGACGTGCGTCAGAAGCAAGTTCCTTGTAATCCCCTCTTAGTGAGCAGCATAAGAACCCTTGATCCCGGTTGCAAGAAGCGGCACAGTATTTGTTTGTTAATTCTCACTGCCTTTATCATGCTATTGCCTTTGCATGTTTCAGTCGTACCCTTTTCTGACTTGAACAAAACTCCGAACCTAGCGAAAATAAGTGGCGAAGTCGCAGTCAAATTTAAACACGGGTTCGAATCCCGTTGGGACCACCACACCGCGCCCGGCGTGTGCGGCAGATTCTCTCACCTCTTTGCAATTGATCTCAGCGGATCCATTCTCAATGGTTTCCTACCTCAGTGAGGTTCGATTCTATATCCCGTGCGTGGCGGCGAGTTCATCGCCTTCGACGCATCGATCATAGCCAGGAGGCAGCGTGAGAGCGTTCATGGTTTCACTCTCTGCGTGACAATGTTCCGGTGCAATTGCTGGGGAAAATCGGGAACCCTCCTCTTCTCTTTGAATAGAAGCCGCATGTTGAGTATGCTCACATTGTGACGTGCTTCGTCCGTCTCGCTACTTCATTGACGCCTCTATCGTCCGTTGTGTATAAGGAAAGCGCCTTTCACAATGATTTCCTCGCAGGATGGTGTGCGATGTCGGCTCGTGAATTCCATGACGGCGCAAAAGACGGTTTAGAAGCGCTCGAACCACTCGATCCCGAAAAGATTTCCTCCTTCAACGATCTTTTAGTGGCGATGAGCAAAACGGCTTTTGGCGGTCGCCGTCTCGGTGAGGCGTTTGAAGTGCTCTGGGCGATGATCAACGATCCTGACTGCAAAGTCGTCATGACGTTATCTGGCGCCATGACGATTGCCAAGATGGGCAAGATCATCAGCACGATGATAGATCAGGGGATGGTGCATTGCATTATCTCCACCGGTGCGTTGATCGCCCATGGCCTCAGCGAATCGGTGGGGAAAACCCACTATCGCCATCATCCCTCGATGAGTGATGAGGAACTGTTCCGGAAGGGTTACAACCGTGTCTATGACACGCTCGAGATGGAAACGAATTTGAATTATGTCGAGCACGTCGTGTCCCAGACCCTGAAACGCGTGAATCATGATGCGCCGCTCTGCTCGGAAGTCCTGACCCGGGAATTGGGCAAGACCTTGGCGGAAGAATTTGCCGGCGATGGAATTTTGAAGAGCGCCTACTTAAAGAAAGTGCCGGTCTACATTCCGGCCTTCACCGACTCCGAAATGGGACTGGATGTGGGCACCTGGGCGATGGGCCGCGCCATCGATAAGGCCCGCTCCCTGGCGGGCGAGGGCGGCGATCTGGCCGTGCTGCGGGCGATTCATCGCTCGTGTCCGTCGTTCAACCCGTATCTCGATCTCAACAGCTACGCCGACCATATTCTCTCGGCGAAAAAACTCGGCATATTTACAATCGGCGGCGGAGTGCCCAGGAATTGGGCTCAACAAGTCGGGCCGTACATTGAAATCGGCAATCTTCGCCTGGGTCTCAACGTGAAGCCGCCGCGGTTCCACTACGGAGTGAGAATTTGCCCGGAGCCCGACTACTGGGGCGGACTCAGCGGCTGCACGTATCAGGAAGGAATTTCCTGGGGGAAGTTTGTGGCTCCGAAAGAAGGCGGGCGCTTTGCGGAGGTCTTGAGCGACGCGACCGTGGTCTGGCCTCTGCTCATGATGGGGCTGTTGGAGCGAAAGAAAGCCGGCGCGGCGCGGCGTCCATGAAGCGCGACGTGACCAGAATTGCATCGGCGGTGCTGGTGAGCGGGCTTCTGTGTTCGTCTCTTCTGTGGGCCAAAGGGTCGCTGGAGGCGGACGGCCGAGTCAGGGGGCAGGCGAATGCACCGGTCACGCTCATTGAGTATTCGGACTTTACCTGCGGGTACTGTCTCAAGTTTTTTAAGGACACCTGGCCCCGGATTCAGGCCCGCTACGTCGATACCGGCAAAGTACGGTTTCTCTATCGGGACTATCCCCGCGCCGATCAGGGGCCCGGCCTCGAAGCGGCGGTCGCAGCGCGTTGCGCCGGAGCGCAGGGGAAGTACTGGGCGATGCACGATCGTCTGTTCGCGGAAGGCGGGCGTTTGGACAAAGCCGTGTATCTCCGCCATGCCTCCGCCATCGGGTTGGAACAGGCGGCGTTCGAGTAGTGTTTGAAAAGCGGAAAATACACCAAGTCGATTTTCGAGGACCGTGAGGAAGCCAATCGCTGGGGATTCCATGGAACGCCGGGATTCATTCTCATGCAGACCGCCGGCGAGCCGACGGAAAAAGAGCCGGCGATCGCCATTCCCGGCGCGTTCCCGTTTGAAATGTTCGCCGAGGAAATCGATCGGCTGCTTGCCGGGGCGCCGCAGTCGCAGGCGGTGCCCGAATCGGGCGGCTTGGCGCCGCCGGTAGGCGCTGACACGCATGCACCACATCAACCACGTTCGTAACAAGGTAGGAAGGTCTTATGGCTTCGACGCAGTCATTCTGGCCGGTGTCTCATCGTGACGATGATTTTTGGGTCTGTATGTCCTGTTTGGGCGAGGTGTTTTACCGTAAAGTTCCGATGCCGGATTGCCCTTCGTGCCACGGGGTCTCGACGTACGAGGGATTCACCCTCGAGGCCGTGCGTGATTGGGGAACAGAAGAACTCATCGCCAAGGCCATCGCGGCGCAACAAGCGGCCGCAGCCGCGGAGCCTGCCGTCGAATCTGCCGCGCCGGTCGAAGCGACCGACTAGCGCGGAAGTAAAGAGAGAGTCTCCTTGCAGGGACCACGTCCATTTCTCGTCCATGGCCAATGGAAACAGAGCGAGACCACCGCTCGCGTGATCAATCCCTTCAACGGACAGCTTCTTGCCGAGGTCGCGCAGGCGACCGATTCCGACGTCGAGCAAGCGATCGCGTCAACATCCGGTGCCTCCGCCGCGATGGCGGCGCTGGCCGGCCATGCCCGCTACAACATCCTCCAACAAATCGCCGCGCTCATCTATCGACGGCGCGATGAGTTCGCTTCGACCATTACGGCGGAAGCGGGCAAACCGATCACCGATGCCAAGCGCGAGGTCGGCCGGGCGGTGCAAACGTTTACCG
>CAZOHW010000016.1:0-23453 GCA_964579525.1 uncultured Nitrospira sp.
GTCACGGAGGCCAGCGTCTGATTTTCATTGGCGACCTTCACGCCTTCTTTGGCCTCCACGGCCTGATGCAATCCATCGCTCCAACGGCGGCCAGGCATCAAGCGACCAGTAAATTCATCCACGATGATGACCTCGCCGTCCTTCACCACGTAGTCCACATCTCGTTTGTAGAGGGTATAGGCCTGTAGAGCTTTGACCACATGGTGAACCAGGTCCATGTGGGCTGGATCGTACAGATTGTCTACGCCGAGCAGCTTCTCAACGCGGGCGTTACCGTCTTCAGTCAGGGCTGCGGTTTTTGTCTTTTCTTCAATCGTATAGTCGGTTTCGCCTTTCAGCTGCGGGATGATCGCATTGATGCGGTAGTAGAGGTCGGTGGTTTGGTCGGTCGGTCCGGAGATGATCAACGGCGTCCGAGCTTCATCGATCAAGATACTGTCGACCTCGTCGACGATGGCGAAGTTCAGCTCACGTTGGACACATTGATTCAAATCGGTCACGACCAGGTTATCCCGGAGATAATCGAACCCATATTCGTTGTTTGTTCCATAGGTGATGTCGGCCCGGTAGGCCTCCGGCCTGGTGCAGGGGCGCAGGTGCTGGAGTCGCTTGTCGGCGGCATCGTAAGTCGGATCGAACATAAATGACGCGTCATGCTGAATAATCCCGGTGGAGAGTCCCAGTGCATGATAGAGCTGGGCCATCCATTGAGCGTCACGCTTGGCGAGATAGTCGTTGACTGTGACAAGATGGACCCCTTTGCCGGCTAGGGCATTGAGATAGATCGGTAATGTTGCGACGAGAGTTTTACCCTCGCCGGTCTTCATTTCGGCGATGCGGCCGCGATGGAGGATCATGCCCCCAATCAGCTGGACGTCGAAGTGCCGCATGTTGAGCTTGCGGCGCGACATTTCCCGGCAGACGGCGAAGGCTTCAGGCAGGATATCGTCCAGCGATTGTCCGGCTTCAAGCCGCTTCTTGAAATCCTGAGTCTTGTCGGCCAGGGCTTGATCTGAGAGGGGGGTGAAGCCCGCCTCTAGGCTGTTGATCTGCTCCACAATCGGTCGCAGGGTCTTGATTTCACGGTCGTTTTTGCTGCCGAAAATGAGATTGAGTACTTGCGTGACCATAATGATGTAAGAACGTATGACGATAAAGGGTGATTGGTTTAATAATGATGAAGTTTCAAAATAGCAAAATAGACCTCACAGTGTACAGGATCTTTTCGGTGAATCCTACTCGGTCCACATCAGCCTCAGCGCAGCTTGACAGGTGTTGTTCTGGTCACCTAGTATTTGGAAGAATTATTTTCGTAGAGAAGTGCAGCAGATGGCGTACACGTTCCGCAAGTTTCTTTCTATAGCACTTGT
The DNA here is from genome assembly GCA_964579525.1 of uncultured Nitrospira sp. Taxonomy (GTDB): domain Bacteria; phylum Nitrospirota; class Nitrospiria; order Nitrospirales; family Nitrospiraceae; genus Nitrospira_D. The sequence goes on from CAZOHW010000016.1 coordinate 1,371, forward strand.
GCTCTGTGTGCTTGCCGTCAGCGGATTGGCTCAGGCTCAATCTGCTGAGCACGCAGGACACCATGCCCAGCATCAAGCGGCCACACATGGAACGGTCCTGTGCTCATGGATGTGTGCCGCCGGAACCGTCCTTGATAGTGATGTTGTCCTCATTCAGGTTGAACGCAGCCCCATTGCGCTTCTTTCGCTTCCTCAGGTGAACGTCTCAACCGCTGAACCGTTTCGTGTATCTTCCAGTCGTGCCCCTCCATCCCTCTTCTTGTAACTATCGTTGATTTCATCGGAACTGTCGTGCCGTACCTGATCCTAGGCAAGGGTCTGAACGGCACGAGCTGAATCGTTACAAGAAGGATCGAACTATCATGGTCGTCAAGCGTTCTCTGTTTGTATTTGGGCTTGGACTCATCGCGTGGTTGTTTGCCTGGCCTATCGTCCAAACTGCGGAGGGGTCTTGTGGGTCCGTGACATGCTTTGTCGTGATTGGGTCTCAGCAACAGGTCTCACCAAAGGGTCTACTCACGATCAATGGCTTCTATAACTACACGCCGCAAGGGACATTGCTGAGCGGGACGGATGGGGTCATTCCCGCGGTTGATCTCGACAACCGACAACTTATTTTGGGGCATCACAAAGAGATTCGCACGATTACTCAGATGTATACGCTCGATCTCAACTATGGAGTGACCGATCGGTTTGGCCTAGAAGTCGCCATTCCTTATAAAAAGATCAAGCATCGACATGTTGATGGACTCGGTGAGGTGAATGGAGGGGCCGGCGAAGAAACCCATTTTTCAGATAACGGGTTTGGGGACATCTTCATTAACGCGAAATACAACGTGTTGCCCTCCCTGAGGAGTCTCCTGGTGACGGGTTTCGGGGTCTATGTTCCCACCGGTGATCATAATCAAACGACCGCTGGGCTTTCTGGCGAACCAGGCGAAACAATGGAGCCGACTGCTCAGATTGGGCGTGGTCAAGTCGGCATCCAGCCGTCCTTCTATCAAACTTATGAGATTATTCCGCATCGCTTGAACCAGTTCACTTCCGGCAGCTACCGCCATACGTTTCGCAACGGGTTCGGCTATCAATTCGGGGATCAGTTTGATTTTTCGCTCGGCGCCAATCTTGTGACGGTGCCGTGGCTTGTATTGACCAATCAGTTCAATTTTCGGTACATGATGCGCGATCATTTTCGGGGGTCGCTCGCTCGCTCGCAGACTCCAAGCGATCCCACGTTCCCGGGCGAGGTGATTGTACTAGATGAGGGCATCAGGAACCGTTCGGTTCCAACGACCGGGTCCACATATTTTGCCTATACGCCTGGTTTCCAGCTCAATCTGGGAGATCTCATCCAGACAACATTCAATATTAAAACGCCGCTCGTTGATAACACATCGCTCTATTTCTATGCACAAGTCCCCGTCTATCGGGATTTCAATGGAAATCTGGCGCAGGGTACAAGTTATGTTTTTGGAATTACGAAGGTGCTCCAAGTTTTGAATCCGTCGTAGCTGTTATGTAGAGGTTTGAGGTAAGGAGGGTGCCATGAAATATTCATCTTTTCTACAAATCGGCCTTCTTGTCGGTGTGATCGGCCTATTGCCGATCAATGGGTTGGGAATGGGCTCGCGTGTACCAGCCGTTGGGACGCCGGCCGAAGATTTTCGATTAGTCGACCTCGAGGGAAAATCTCAGAGTCTCAGCCAATATCGCGGCAGGATCGTCCTAGTGAATTTCTGGGCCACCTGGTGCAAACCTTGCACGACGGAAATGCCGGCGATGCAGACTATGTACGATCGGCTCCGTGACAAGGGGTTTGTGGTGTTGGCGATCAATGAGCTGGAGGACGAAGCCAAAGTTCGTGAGCACATCACACAATACCGTCATACATTCCCCGTGCTGATGGACCGAGACAATAAGGTCGCGAATCAATTCGGTGTATTCGGGCTGCCGGTGAGCGTGTTCATCGATGAAAAGGGCGTGGTGCGCGAATACATTAAGGGCGGTTTGCTGACCGAACAGCTCATTCTCGATACAGTCGCTCGTATCCAAAAACCGGAGCCGATGAAGGCTGCGTCGCTCAAGTAATCGAAGAAACATGTTGGCGAAATTGAAGCAATCTGGATTTGTCTGGTCGTTGTTGGTCTGTCTGGTGCTCGTGAACGGGCTCATGGCTGCGCCAAGCGTGGGCCATGCCCAGCACCATGCCGACCATCAGGCTGGGACCCACTCGACCGGCATCTGCGCGTGGCTCTGTGCTGCTGGACAGGATGTTGAGTCCACCTCGGTTTCGTTGGAATCAACGCTTCAGCTGGTCGAGCGAGCCGTCGTTGTTCACATCAATCCAATTCATATTCTCGTTTCTTTCCACTCCTTCTTCCGCGGGCCTCCGGTTCCCATCTCTTAGTCTTTCACGACTTCATTTAATCATCGTGTCTTGCTGTGACACTGGCCGGGCTTTTTAACCGGCTTACGCAGAATGTGTCTTATCCGAGTTGCCTCCCGCTCGGACCAGCGCGGGGTGGAGGCGCGCCTCCCATGGCCTCCGCTCCGCCTGTATTACACGATTCCATGATGAAAGTGCGTTGTGTCTCAGTCTGTGAATAATTATCGGAAAGCATCACATGATAGTGACGAATGAGAAGAGAGTATTTCTGCCCGCATGGGGCATCTCAGTGCTCCTGCATGGCCTTAGCGTGGGGTCGTTGCTCGCCCTTTCGTCACAGGTCAAGCCCATAGTGTCAGAAGAGATATTTCAGTGGGATGTTGCTTTAGTAGAGAGCACAAAGTCGGAATCTCTATCTGAGCAGAGTCGGTCTTCTGTGCCCAAGCAGCCATCCCAGGCTCGGGTCCTATCTTCTCCGCCGTCACCCAAAGGTGTAAAGGAAGTCTCCAAAACCGGCATGCCGATCAAACAGAAAGTCGAGCCGCTGCAACCAGCGCTTGAAACCGTGCGGCCGAGTGAGCAGAAGGTGGAGGATCCTCCGGTACAGGAAGAGCCGGTGGAGCAACGCGTTGTTGAAGCGGCAGCTCCGGTAGCCGAACCGATTGCCGAGGCAAAAATGGCTGAACCGGTTGCGGTCGTCTCAGCACCGGTGTCGCCCTCGGAAGTCGCGGTGCCTCAAGAGATTCCTGTGCAAGCCTCAGCACCTACTCATAGCGTGGAGAACCTTCTCGCACAAGCGGCGAAGGCGTCGGTCTCAGGTTCAGAGACGAAAGCAGATCATCGATGGTTAGCCGAATCACTTTGGAGAAGAGTGGCAGAGCTCAAACGGTATCCGAGTTCAGCCCGGATGAATGGACAAGAAGGGAAAGTGATCTTGAAGGCTGTGATCCGATCAGACGGTCACTTGGCAGACGTCTTCATCCAGAAGAGTTCAGGACACAGTGACCTTGATGCGGCGGCGATTGAAGTGGTCAAACTCGCATGTCCACTCCACATGAAACATTCGATTGACCGGCCACAAATCGTCGTAAGTCTTCCGATCGTATACAGCCTCGCGAATTAGTCGGTGGTGAAGGTTCGAAGGCAATTATCGGGGTGATGTGAGCGAGGGTGATGGAGGAGAACTAATGCAGAGATTCGGCACAGTACTCATTGCCAGCCTGTTTCTACTGCCGGTGATGCCAGTACGGATCATGGCGTCAGAATCATCCGTGACCATGGGGCCTCAACATATGACGGTTCACCAGGCCAAGAACGTGGTTGGGCCATCGGTACAGATCGACGAACAGGGGTTCATCTCGGCGGCCTGGGCAGAAGAAGACAAGGAAACGCGTGCCATCTTCTTTGCCCGATCAGAAAAACCTGGTGGGCCGCTCGGAGTTCCTGTTCAGGTGAATCGACCAAACGAGGAAGTCTATTACCGTCAGGAATCTCCTGCCTTGGTGGTCCATGGGCATGAGGTGTTCGTTACGTGGACAAAGACTCATCCGAAGATCACTGCGGATAAACCGTTTGCCGGTGAACTGAGGTTGAGTAAGTCCACAGACGGTGGTCGCACATTCGAGCCATCGATCCTAGTGAACGATGACGGCCAGGCGGACCTGCACACGTTCGATTCAATTCAACGGGCTCGCAACGGCACGTTACACATGGCATGGATTGACGCGCGTGAAGGCAAGAAGGAGCCGGGTACGTTCGTCGCGAGTTCAATGGATCAAGGTCGCACGATCACCAAAAATTTGAAGATCGACGACGATACGTGTGTGTGCTGTCGAACGGCAGTAGCGACGTCAGCAGATGGAGTCGTCTACGTCGCATGGCGAAAGATATTCGAGGGCAATGTCCGAGAAACCGTCGTGTCTCGATCGATAGATGGCGGGGAAACCTTTTCCTCCTCCGTAATTGTCGGCAACGACCGGTGGGTCTACCCTGCCTGTCCACACCGCCCGGCATCACTGGGAGTGGATCAAACGAGCCGTTTGTATATCGTCTGGTATACAGAGGGAGCCGATGAAACGCCCGCCGTATACCTGACCTATTCTGACGACCATGGGAAAACATTTTCCCCAAAACAACAACTCAACCGTTCCAAGGGTACCTTCCCGGATCACCCACAGATGGCAGTCGATCCGGAAGGGAGAATTGTTGTGATTTGGGAAGAGCAATCGCCTGTCCGCCGTGAAGTGGTGGTGAGTTACTCGCTTGATCGAGGTCAATCGTTCAGTATGCCGGCCAGACTGAACGAGAAGAATGGGCAGGCACCGACGGTGGCGGTCAATCAACACGGGACGGTTGTGATGGGGTGGAAAGAACATGCCATGCCGGCTCATCGGCTGGTCCTCCAAACCATGCGGTTTCCCGTCGCGAGCGTGCCGGCTGAACGGGCTGGAGATCATGGACCATAACGCATCTCGCATACGGATGTATCTGATGCTTACATGGTGCGTGTGTACTCTCGCCGGAGGCCTCTACGTCGCCTGTGCCGGAGCCTCAGTGAGTGATCCCTTTGCCGCGCTTCGGGTGACTCGCATTGCAGCTGGTGTTCCAATCTCGGCATTCGATCTCAAGGCGCTCGACGGAGGAACCGTTCGTTCACAGGAACTGGCTGGGAAGGTCGTGCTCCTCAATTTTTGGGCGACCTGGTGTGGACCTTGTAAAGAGGAAATGCCGTCGCTTGCCAAACTCCAAGCGCAGTTTGATTCAGCATGGTTCCAAGTTGTCACGATCACAACGGACATGCATCCGCGTGGCATCAAGCAATTTCTGGATTATCTGGGGATTCATCTGCCTGTCCTCTTTGACGAAAGCGAAGACGTATCGAGAGCATTTATGGTGCGAGGCTTACCGACAACGGTACTGATCGCCCAAGACGGTCGTGCAGTCGGTCGTGCCGTCGGTCCCAGGGCTTGGGACAGCGAAGAATCGGTGGCCTTGGTACGGCACGTGCTCGAGGGAATGAAGTGAAACGTTGGCTCGTTCAGTTGGCCATTGCCATGGTCATTCTCTACGCGGCGGTTGCGGCCAGCGCGGCGAGCTGTCTTGTTCTGGGGAGCGCAGGACAAGGCCAGGAACATCACCACAGTTCTTCACATACGTCGCATTCGACACTCTGTGCCTGGAGTTGCCAGGTCCATCCAACCGAGACCCTTCCTACCGCCATACCGTTTATCGTCGGCTTTGTCTTCATCGCGATGCGGCGTCTGATTCATATTACGCCATCATCTCTTCTTCTTCCCACGATTTCTCGTTCTCGCGCACCTCCCTCAGTGAGCCCTTTCTAGATTCAGATCAGTTTCGGTATCGGCGTGTGCCGCCCAAGGGGGCTGTCTGTCGAGCCTTGTGGTTAACAATCTTATGTAACGAGGGGATAGGTACGTCATGTTTGGATGGTTAGGTGGTTCTAGACTAAGAAGGGTTATGGTTGTGGGCGCGGTGACGATCTTGGCCGTTGGAACTGGTGAGGCAACGGGGCAAGTGGTATCAGGATCGGATCCGAGTGCCTCGCCGAGGGAAAAGGAACTCCGCGAGCAGCTGAAAACCATTTTGCATGAATTGGATGAGCTGCAGCAGAAGAAAGAAGGCGACAAACTTGAGACCGAACGCACGTCAATTATTAAGGAGAAGGTCGAATCTGCTTCACCGGATGCGACAGCCGACGCTCAGGCTACCGCCGAACCTGACTTTGAACTGGCGGATATGAGCATCGTTTCCAAGCGACACCAGAAGCGCCCGGAAGGGGTCTCGTTGTCGGCGACCGTTCCTTCAGAAACGGAATCGCAGCCGACGAGAACTATGAAGGAATCGATGGAATCGTTGCCGGGCGTGGTGCTACGGCAGGCCAATGGTCCACGGGATCTCAGCATCATGATTCGAGGGCAGGGCGCCAAAACGACGTTCGCCGTTCGTGACATTAAAATCTATGAGGATGGGATTCAACAAACCCAATCAGATGGACTGTCACGACTCGATATGCAGGACCCTTGGTTCATGCGCAGCGTCGAAGTCACCAGAGGGGCGTCCTCGTCTCTGTACGACAACTATGCCTTGGGTGGGATGGTTCACTTCCGAACCAGGCGAGGCGGGGATATTCATGGGTTGGAAACCTTCTTTTCTGGAGGATCGTTTGGGTACCAGAAATATGGCATTGCGATTGGTCAAGCGACGGACCGGTTCGATGTCGTGATGTTCGGCAGCCATGTGGCAGAAGACGGATTTATCCAGCACAGCAACTACAACACGCAGACGATCAATTTCAACGTTCGCTACAAGATGGATGACAAGCAAAGTTTCTACTTCAAGGCCATCAACAACTGGCTCAATACGAAGGTGCCGACCAGATTGACGCAAAGTCAATTTTTTGCCGATGAACGGCAGGCCGGCGGTGCCCAAACGACATGTACGCCGGGTACTTACAAGGGAGGATGTGCCAATTCGCTCCTGCTGGATCAAAGCCGTGTCGACCGCCGTACGGTGATCGGAGGGATCTATGAGCGACAGATCGATGCCAGCACCGTTCTCACGGTGGAAGCCGATTACGACAACAAGGACATCCAGCAGACGTTTTCGCAGATCACCGAAAACACCAATCCGAACTATAAGAGCTATGCCGACCTTCGGCGCGATGGAAGCTTGGGAAGCATGCCGTTGAGGAGTTATGTCGGTTTTTTTGTCAATAAGATGGACCAGAAGGCCAACACTTTCCAAAACTTGGCAGACGGTTTCGGGACGAAAGGCACGTTGCTCCAAAACAGTCGTGCCACGATCTTTAACATCGGCGGGCGATTCCGTGAAGAGCTGGAGTTCTATCCGAACTGGATCTTCGCGGTTGGACTTGGGTTCGAGCAATCTACGCTGAGTGTAAACGCCACCAACTACAATCAAACGACCGCTTTGGTGGATACGCACGTCAGCGCGAATCGAACCTTCTCGAACTGGGCTCCAGAAGGATCGCTGACCTGGAAACCGTCGACAGACCACCGATATTGGCTGCGGGCCTCAACTGGCTATGGGATTCCGCAGGTGTCTAACCTCTTGCGAAATCCGATCACAGGGCTTCCTGGAACCAATTTCAACCTAAAACCTCAAAAAAACATCAACCTGGAAATCGGATCAGAAGTGAGGCTCCATCCGACGTTACTCGTCCAGGTCGTTGGGTTTTATACGTTCTTCCGAGATGAGATCATTACGCAAGTGATTTCAGGCAGCAATACGGCTTCAGTCAATGCCGATTCTTCCAGATATCGTGGCGTCGAAGTGTTTGCCGATTGGCGACCACTACAAGGTCTGCGGGTGGCAGGCGCATACACGCACATTGATTCAGAGTACATCAACTTTTCGGACCGGACGGCTATGGGATTTGTTGTCCGAGATGGAAAACAGGTGCCCAACGTGCCAACCGATATACTGAACGGAAAGCTGGAATACTATCACGCATCAACAGGGTTAGGTGGATGGATTGAAGGCAACTACTCCAACAGCTACTTCTTGAACAACAGCAATACGTTCGGGTTTCCGTCCTATGTCATCGGTAACGTGAATGTCTACATGAACATTGAGACGTCAAAGGCGTCATGGTTCCGATTTGCGAAACTGTTTGCCGAGGTCGATAACGTTGCAGATACAAAGTACGCTGCCTCCGGGCAGGTGATCGGCGGTGAAACGCATGCCCAAGCGGCCGGGCAACAGGTGTTCTTTTCCGGTTATGGGCGGGCCGTGTATGGAGGAGTCACGCTCGGTCTCTTTTAGGATTTCTTCAAGCTAGAGAACGGTCGGGGGTCGCTCAAGCTTTACACACTCCCCTTTCTCGGTTATTCACCAATCAATAAGGCCAGGGTCCCCAGGGAGACCAGTAGGGTCCCCAGGTTGGACCAAGGCCTATAGAGGGGCGAATGCGTGGGCCTTGGTCCTCCTGGTTGCTCCAGATACGCAGGTCTCTGATGTGGAGCAGTGGATAGTTATACTCCACTTCATCCAGCGGGAGGGAGACCGATCCGGCGATGTCTCCGGTCACGGTGATGAACGTGCCAGGAGGAATCGTTGCAGGGTCGAGGAATTCTTTCCGCAGTGCCACGAAACGGCCTTGCGAGGTGCTGAGGTCGTTCGTCGGTTGTAGCGAGGAGTTCAGGGGGAGTTGCAAGATTTCGATTCTGGTCCCTTCCTTGAGCCGCTTCGCCCCTAAAACTTTCCCTCCGAACGTGACTGGTTGACCGTAGAATGAGTTCGGCTCGGCCTTGACTTGCGCAAAGCTGAGTTGGGACCTATCGGGTTGGTTGCCGGTTAATCCACAGCCGGACAGGATTAACAAGAAGAGTCCAAGCACGGCATAGCGGATTTTTCGCATGGCCGAATTATAACAAACGAAAATCCCACGCTTCATCCGCTATAATAATAAATTTATCACGGAAAGGAGTACGAGATGAATCGTTCGAAGACGCTGAAGACTGTTGTCGCCTTAGTTGGGATGCTCTGGTTGCTGGGTATACCGTTCGCAGTCACGGCAGCCAAACCAGAGTTGAAAGGCAAGTTCGAACTGCTCAAAGACGAGCCGTCGACTCATCAACCGGGCAAAGTCAAAATAGTGGAATTTGCCGATTTTTACTGTCCTCACTGTCATCAATTTGAGGAAACGGGTGTGCCGCTGTTGCTGAAAGAATTTGGGAATAAGGTGGAGATCACGATGGTGGGGTTCCCTGTTATCCGGGGAAAATTGCCGACCCCGTTCGATATGTACGAGCAAGCGAAGGTGATGGGAAAAGGCGATCAGATGAAAACGGTCTTGTTCCGCGTCATTCATAAGGAAAAGCTCGACGGGATATTAGATCGATCGATTCGCGCCATGCTGATTCGTGAGGTCGGCTTGGACATCCCCACATTCGAAGCCGGGCTGGAAAGTGGCAAGCCGGCCGGGCAGTTTGAAGAGGGACGCAAGTGGGGAGAGCGGATCAAGGTGTCATCGACGCCCTCGCTCTTGCTGGATGGGAACATCAAGGTCGATGGGGCCAACATGGTTCCTGAGAACGTCGTGACCATCATCCGGAGCATCCTTGAAGCCGACGCGAGGAAGTGATCCGTCAGGAGTCAAGATGGATGAGGGAAGCACGAGCGGGGTCATACAGCGACTGCTGGAGAACGAGTCCGCTTTCAGGCAGTTTGTTCGCCGTCGAGTCGGCGATGAAGTTGTCGTGGAAGATATCTTGCAACAAAGTTTCACCAGAGCGGTCGAACACTCCCATTCGTTGAATAAGGAGCAAAGTGCGCTCGCCTGGTTCTATCGCATTCTCCGCCATACAGTGGCTGACTATTATCGTTCTCATGGAGCCGAGGCTCGTCGGAATGAGGCCTTCCTGCGAGAATTGACTATTTCGGGCAATCATCAGGAGCCGTCACCGGACGAGCTAAAGACTACCGCTTGCGCCTGCCTTTACGGTCTCCTTCGGACCCTCCATGGGAACTACGCGGAACTCATTAAACGTATCGATCTCGATGGTGAATCGCCAGCACAGGTCGCGAAAGAGCTGAAGATATCACGAAACAATCTCACGGTCCGTTTGCACAGAGCTCGCCAAGCGCTGCGTACCTCTCTTGAGGACGCTTGCGGCATCTGTAGTAGACACGGCTGTCTCAACTGCACTTGCGGATAGTCGTCTGGTCTGTTTGCCTATCTTCCATCTGATTTCCCAAGCTTCTTCAATACGTTCTTCCTGCCCCGGCGGTCTCTCTGTAATATTTCGCTGCCGCATCCGTCTGTAATTCTGACCGCGACAATACGTCGTCATACCGGATAGAATGAAAGGAGTCGGGCACATGATCAGGGAATCATCGAGTGGCTATTGCGGGAGGCCGCATGCAGGACATGACCGCATGAATGAGACGAGTCAAGGTACCGGGAGTCATTCGCACCCTCAGGAGAAGTTTGAGATCGATCCCATTTGTGGGATGACCGTCGATCCGGCTAAGGCAGCAGGCCACTATGAGTATAAAGGGACGACCTATTATTTCTGTGCGGTTTCTTGTCTCGAACGATTCCGTGCGGATCCCGAAGCAGCGCTCAGCAAAAAGCCGCTGAATCTGATCACGATGCCCACTCCGCGGAAATCGCTTCCCATAATGAGTCAGGCTCCGCAGGGTGAAATCGACCCCGTGTGCGGTATGACGGTTCAGCCGGCCACGGCGGCAGGGTCATATGAGTATCACGGTAAGAAGTACTACTTCTGCGCCTCGAGGTGTTTCGAGAAGTTCCGCGCAGATCCCGGGTATTATCTGACTCCGCCAGAACAGCGAATGCCAAAGCCGGTGTCCATTAAGGCCGAGCCCGGCGTCAAGTACGTCTGTCCAATGGACCCCGAGGTTTTGGAAACCCAGCCCGGTGCCTGTCCCATATGCGGGATGGCGCTGGAGCCGGCCGACGTGACTCTTCAGCCGACCAGAACCGAATACACATGCCCTATGCATCCGGAGATTGTGCAAGCCGAACCCGGCACCTGTCCGATTTGCGGGATGGGGTTGGAGCCGCGCACGGTGGTTGCCGAGGAGGTTAATCCTGAGCTGGTCGATATGACCAGCCGGTTTTGGCAAAGCGTAATCCTCGGCTCACCCATTCTCGCGCTGATGATTTCCGACATGTTGCCGGGCCATCCATTGCAGCAACTTGCTTCGAGTAGGACGTTGGTCTGGTTTCAGTTCCTGCTGGCCACTCCGGTTGTGCTCTGGACCGGTTGGCCATTGTTCGAGCGTGCGTGGACCTCGATCGTCAATCGCCATCTCAACATGTTTACGCTGATCGGCCTCGGTACCGGTGCCGCCTATCTGTACAGTGTCGCCGCCACGCTCGTGCCTGGACTGTTCCCCGACTCATTCCGCGTCCATGGCGGTGAGCTTGCCGTCTATTTCGAGCCGGCGGTCGCCATTGTCGCCCTGGTTCTATTGGGGCAAGTGTTGGAACTACGAGCCCGCAGCCGGACCAGCAGTGCGCTCAAATCGCTGTTGGGGCTCGCGCCGAAAACGGCACGGGTGGTCCGCTCCGATAGTCATGAAGACGATATTCCTTTGGAGCAAGTGCAGATCGGTGATCGGTTACGAGTTCGGCCAGGCGAAAAGATCCCTGTCGATGGGGTGGTAATCGAAGGGACCAGCGCCGTCGACGAATCCATGGTCACCGGTGAGTCGCTTCCCGTGGAAAAGCAGCCCGGCCACAAAGTTGTCGGGGCGACAGTCAATGGAACGGGTAGCTTCGTGATGCGCGCGGAGCGAATCGGTCGGGAGACGCTGTTGGCGCAGATCGTCCGTATGGTCAGCGAGGCGCAGCGCACACGGGCTCCTATTCAACGGTTGGCCGATGTCGTGGCGGCGTATTTCGTGCCGATTGTGATTCTGGTCGCCGCCATCACGTTTCTCATCTGGGCCATCTATGGTCCCGAGCCTCGCATGGCCTATGCCTTGCTCAACGCAGTCGCGGTCTTGATCATCGCCTGCCCCTGTGCCTTAGGACTCGCAACGCCCATGTCCATCATGGTGGGGACCGGACGGGGCGCGACGGCAGGCGTGCTGATCCGCAACGCCGAAGCCCTGGAAACCTTGGCCAAGGTGAACGTGCTGGTCGTGGATAAGACCGGCACGTTGACGGAAGGCAAACCACGCCTGATGACCGTCGCTCCGGCACCTGGTTTCACTGAAACCGATCTTCTTCGGCTCGCGGCCGGGTTGGAGCAGAGCAGCGAGCACCCCTTGGCGGCAGCCATCGTGTCCGGCGCTCGGGAGAAGGGTGTTGTTCCGGCCAAGGCGCAGGATTTTCGTTCACTCACAGGAAAAGGAGTCACGGGCACGGTTGAGGACCATACGGTTACCGTAGGTACGGTGCCATTCCTCAACGAATTGAACGTCGAAACGGAGTCGTTCTCGGCCCAGGCTGAACCGCTGAGGCAAGAGGGCCAGACGGTCATGTTTGCCGCAATCGACGGAAAACCGGCAGGGTTGCTGGGTGTGGCCGACCCAATCAAGTCCACCACGCCGGAAGCCATCGATGTATTGCACCGTGAAGGGCTGCGGCTCGTGATGCTGACCGGTGACAATCGGACGACAGCCGAGGCTGTGGCGCGCCGGCTCCATATCGACGAGGTGCAAGCGGAAGTCTTGCCCGAGCAAAAGGCGGCGGTCATCAAACGGTTGCAGACAGATGGCCATATCGTGGCTATGGCAGGAGACGGGATCAACGATGCACCGGCCTTGGCACAGGCGCAAGTCGGGATCGCCATGGGGACGGGAGCTGATGTTGCGATGGAAAGCGCGGGCGTCACGCTGGTCAAGGGAGATCTCCGAGCCATCGCGCGCGCGCGCCGGTTGAGCCGCGGGACGATGAAGAATATCCGGCAGAATTTGTTCTTTGCATTCGTCTATAACACCTTGGGCGTTCCGATTGCCGCCGGCATACTCTATCCGTTCGTGGGAGTCCTTTTGAGTCCCATGATTGCGAGCGCCGCGATGACATTCAGTTCCGTCTCGGTGATCGCGAACGCGCTCCGACTGCGTAGGCTCAACCTGTGATATTTCGTGAGGAATACCGTTGACGTTAAATTGACAGAAGGATAGACTCATTCCATGCGAGTAAGTGTCTATCACTCCCGCTCTTTTCTCGCCGCGATGATCGTAGTGTTCCTGCTGGCATTCAGTTTCAATGCATATGCCTGTCTCCTGCCGCTGTCAGGGACCACCGATGCCTCAATGGCAAACGGCTGTTCAACTCCCGTAGAGCAGCCGGTTCGGCAGTTATGCGATGCCTTCAAAACTCTGGGCGTTGAGTCATCCAAACAGTCGACTTCGTTGTATATGGACCATCATTGGTCAGCGGCAGACCAGGCGCTGACTGCACGTCCGGTCTTGAGCGACCAATTTCAATATCTCTTCCCTCTCTACCACTCTTTTGGATCGAGCTCTCCTCCGCATCAGTCTCTCGCGAGCACAGTGCTTCGAATCTGATCTTTCCGGTTCTTCCTTATATCGTTTCATCGTTGCGTTATCTGCCCGGCTCCGAGCGTGAGCTCATCCCGCCGTTTTCTCTGTAGCGGGACGAAAGCCTGAGATGCGGGCAGGAAAGCTCTGGGGAGGACCATCCCATGACTCGTTCAATTCGATTTTTGCTGCTGGTCATAACAGTCCTGAGCATGACCGTCGCGGTAGATGGACGCCATGCCGTCGATGCCGCCGATCAGGCTGCACAATCGTCTTGTCGTTACCAGATTTGATCCCGGAAGCCTTGGCCAATAATCCGGAGCTTGTGGCGGCGCGCAGGCAATGGGAAGCCGCCTCGCAGCGGATTGTGCAAGCTCGATCGCTGGATGATCCTACGCTGTCCGTGCACTTGTGGAATTTTCCGCAGACTTTCAACGTCACACAGACGCAGAACAGCATTTTCGGTCTTTCGCAGAATCTCCCGTTCCCCGGCAAACTAGCTCTGAAGAGCGAAATAGCGAGCCGGTCGGCCGAAATGACAGAACAGGTTCTCCATGGGAAAGAAAGGGAACTGATCGCTCGCGTCAAGGAGGCTTACTACGACCTGTTTCTTGCGCACAAGGCAATCCAGATTCATCATGAACAGGTCGAATTGCTCAGGCAGTTCGTCGAGATTGCGAACGCGAAGTTCCGGACGGGGAAGGGATCGCAGGCCGATGTGCTCAAGGCTCAGGTCGAGCTATCGGTATTACACCAGCAACTCCCCGTTCTGGAGCAGCGTCGAGAGACCGCAGCAGCGCTGCTGAACACCCTCCTGGACAGGGACCCTCTATCGCCTTTGGGCGTTCCTCAGGAGCCGTCTCTGATGCCGATCGACATAACCATCGACGATCTGCATCGTCTTGCACTGGACACCAGGCCGGAGTTGAAAGCCGCAGAACTGGCTGTTCGATACAGTGAACAAACTCGCGCGCTTGCCCAGCGACAGTACTACCCGGACTTCAACGTGGCGTTTCAGCGTTTTCAGAACTTTCAAGCCAGCGATGGATTTGGCGCCTATGTGGCGATGACCATCCCTTTTTCGTTCTGGACCAAACCGAAGTATGACGCTGGTCTGCAAGAAGCTGCTGCGTCGATTGAAGCTGCGCGGGCACAGCGGCATACGTTAGAAAACATGACTCGCTTTCAGGTCAAAGATCTCCTAGCCAAGGTTCGGGCGAGTGAACAGGTGGCCAGGTTGTATCACACCACGATCCTTCCCCAGGCCGTACAGAACCTTGAAGCCGCGCGAGTGGAATATCGCGTGGGAAAGGGAGGGTTTCTGGATCTTATTGATACGCAACGAGCCTGGCGGGGATTTCAGCATGAATACTATCGAGCGTTGGTCGAGCGGGAGCATCGTCTCGCGGAACTCGAACAGGTGATCGGAACTGATCTGAATAAAAGCAGCTAAGAAGGGGGGTATGGCATGCGACAGTACCTGCGCAAAACAAGTCTTGTTGTCAGCGTCGCAATAGCCGGCCTGTTCATTGGAATCATCGTCGGATTCTTCGCCGCGCGTCTGACAATGAGTGACATGAAAGAGATGCAGATGGAAGGCGCGAAATCCATGGGAAGCGTGGACCCAATGCCAGGTATGTCCGACGATCCGTCAGGAGCTGTGGTTGTTCCAGCTGTGGCGAGACAGTTGATCGGCGTCCGTAGCGCTTTGGTTACCCACGCAACGCTGGGGGAAGAGATTCGGACCGTCGGCACAGTCGGCTACGACGAACGGAGGTTCACACAAGTCACCTTGAAAATCTCCGGGTGGGTTCGGAAGGTCTTCGTCGATTCGATCGGTCGACCGGTACGCAAAGGTGAACCGCTCTTCACTATCTACTCGCCGGATCTCTTGGCAACGCAGGACGAGTATCTCCTCGCTTTGAAAACACGCTCCCAACTGGTCGCAAGCCCACTCGACGAAGCAAAAGCCAACGCCGATGCGCTCGTGGCGAGCGCGCGGGAACGCTTGAGACTCTGGGATGTGACCGATTCGCAGATCGCTGCTCTCGAGCGTCGTGGCAAAGCCGAACCGGTGCTTACGATCTATGCCACTTCCTCCGGGATCGTGATGAAACGGGAGGCCTTACCGGGGAAGTATGTGGAGCCGGGCACGACGCTGTACGAGATTGCGGATATCTCCACGGTCTGGATCTCCGCCGATATTTACGAATCGGAAGTGGCTGCGGTCAAAATCGATCAGTCGGCTGTGATCATCTTCGCCGCCTATCCGGGGGAAACATTCAGCGGCAAGGTGGCCTATGTTTATCCAACACTGAACACAGAAGCCCGCACTGTAAGAGTGCGTCTCGAATTGCCGAATCCCGAATTGAAATTGAAGCCGGGCATGTACGGGAACGTGACTTTGCAGACGAATGCGGTCAGGACCCTGGTCGTGCCCAAGGAGGCTGTCCTGGAGACCGGGCTTCGTCAACTCGTATTCATGGACCGGGGACAAGGCCGGTATGAACCTGCTTCGGTCAAGTTGGGTCACCGGGGTCAGGATGCAGTGGAGGTGTTGGAAGGACTCAAGGAGGGAGATCGGATCGTTACCTCGGCCAATTTCTTGCTGGACGCGGAAAGTAAATTGGCGTCCGCCTCGAGCATGCAAAACATGATGGGCCGGATCGGCATGGGTGGTACTTGGGTTGTCACCGTCAATCTGACGGTACCAGGCCAACCTCCAATGGTTGAAAAGTTTCAATTCCTGGTCGCAGGGAGCGGCACGTAGTTGAGAGATGCGGGCGTCCCACGGGAAAACAGCCTGTCTCGGCAGGCTGGGTGGGAGGGTGCAACAGCCCGAGGGGTGGGAGGAAAAATAATGATCGCTCGACTCATCGAAAGGAGTGCGCGTAATCCAGTCCTCGTCATCCTCTGTGTGTTGCTGCTGGCAGGTTGGGGCCTATGGGCCTTGTTCCAGGTTCCTTTGGATGCCATTCCAGACCTTTACACCGAGTGGCAGGGGCGCAGTCCCACGCTTATTGAAGATCAAATTACCTATCCGGTCGTGACCTCTCTGCTCGCTGGACCTGGAGTCAAACGGGTCCGAGGTGTTTCGGAGTACGGCGCCTCCTACGTCTATGTGATTTTTGAAGACCGGACTGATCTTTACTGGACAAGAAGTCGTGTTCTCGAATATCTGCAGAAGCTTATCGGCAAGCTGCCGTCAGGCGTGACGCCGACACTGGGGCCGGATGCGACCGGTGTGGGGTGGGTCTATCAGTACGCGTTGGTGGACGAGTCGGGGGCGCACGACCATGCACAGCTTAGGAGTCTGCAGGATTGGTATCTACGGTACCAACTGGAGAGTGTGCCTGGCGTGGCAGAAGTGTCGGCGATCGGCGGATTCGTCAAGCAATACCAGATTGAAGTGGATCCCAACACGTTAGCGGCTTATCGGCTTCCGATCAAAACGGTCATCGAAGCTGTCCGCAACAGCAATGCTGAGGTGAGTGGCCGGGTCTTGGAGATGGCAGGTACTGAGTACATCGTTCGAGGACGAGGCTATCTTCGGTCGGTTGATGAGATTGAACTGATTCCCGTCGGCACGGATGGACGAGGTACGCCGATCCTGGTGCGTGACATTGGGAATGTCAAACTCGGGCCGGATCAGCGGCGGGGCATTGCCGAATTAGACGGCAAGGGTCAGGCGGTCGGCGGCATCGTGATCATGCGAGCCGGAGAGAACGCGCTCGCCGTGATCGAACGGATCAAAGCCAGACTGGAAGAAATTACTCCGGCCTTGCCCAGCGGTGTGCGCATTGTTCCCACCTACGATCGGTCCGATCTCATTCATCGCGCGATCGCCGTCCTCCGCGAGAAACTGCTCGAAGAAAGTGTGCTCGTCAGCCTAATCGCAGTTCTGTTCTTATTTCACTTTCGAAGCGCGTTAGTGGCCATGCTGATCCTACCAGTTGCGGTGTTGCTGGCTTTTATTCCGATGGCTTACTTGAAGATTACGTCTAACATCATGTCGCTGGGCGGGATCGCCATTGCCATTGGAGCGATGATCGATGCGGCCATCGTCATGGTGGAGAACGCGCATAAGCGGCTGGAACAGTACCCAGAAGCTAGCCGGGAAGTGGCGCGTCCAATGGGAAGGGAGCCTGCTCCGGCAGGCTCAGGGCGGGAGGGTGTTGCGACGCCTGGGGCTGGCGGGTGTGAAAGCAACCGCACGGAAATCGTCATCGCTGCTGCGAAAGAGGTGGGACGTCCTCTATTTTTTTCATTGCTGGTGATCGCTGTGTCGTTCTTGCCGATTTTTGCATTGGAAGCGCAGGAAGGACGGCTATTCACGCCCTTGGCCTATACGAAAACCTTTTCGATGCTCTTTGCCGCTGCCCTTTCGGTGACGCTTGCACCCGTGCTCATGGTGATTCTGATTCGGGGCCATATCCGAGCAGAGAGCAAGAATCCCTTGAACCGGTTGCTGATCGCATTCTATCGACCCATCCTCTCAGGAGCACTGCGAGTGAGCTGGGTGACGCTGGGGCTAGCGGTTGCAGCAGTAACAATCACAGTGCCGGTGTTCTCTCGACTTGGCGCAGAGTTTATGCCACCGCTGAACGAGGGCACCATTCTCTACATGCCGACCACCGTCCCAGGCCTTTCGATCCCAGAAGCGACGAAAATCTTGCAAGTTCAGGATCAATTGCTCATGACCTTCCCCGAAGTGGAGCGGGTATTCGGCAAGATGGGGAAGGCACCGACTGCGACCGATCCAGCCTTCGTCGGCATGGCGGAAATCACCGTGACTCTCAAACCAGAATCGCAATGGCGACCGGGCATGACCTGGGACCGGTTGTTGGATGAGATGGATGCCAAGCTCCGCATCCCTGGCTTTCCGAATATCTGGTGGATGCCGATCCAGACTCGCACGGAAATGATCACCACCGGTGTCCGAAGTCCGGTCGGAATCAAAGTGCTGGGGTCCGATTTGAAGACAATCGAGCAAATCGGCCTAGAAATCGAACAGGCCTTGGCAGCTGTACCCGGCACCAAAAGCGCCTTTGCTGAACGGTTGAACGAAGGCTATTACTTGGATCTGATCGTCAATCGGCGCGAGGCGGCCCGGCATGGCTTGACGGTAGGAGACGTGCAAACGGTGATTACCTCGGCAATCGGAGGAGAAACCGTGACGACCACGGTCGAGGGGCGGGAACGGTATCCGGTCAACGTTCGCTACAAGCGCGAGTTACGGGACGATCCGGACAGGCTCAAACGAGTGCTGATTCCCACGCCGACCGGCGCGCAGGTTCCCCTTGGACAAATCGCAGAGCTGGTAATCACGCAGGGGCCGCCGTCGATCACGGATGAGGCGGGAGCGCTGGCGGGTCTCGTGTCGGTGTCGGTCAGCGGGCGCGACCTACTCGGTTATGTCCAGGATGCGCAACGAGCAGTCCGTGAGTTGGTCGTCCTTCCCCCTGGGTACTGGCTGATCTGGACCGGGCAATACGAACATCTGGTGCGAGCGGAGGAGCGGTTGAAGCTGGTGATCCCTGTGACCCTGGTCGCGATTCTGCTGCTCCTGTATCTGAATTTCCGCTCGCTGGCCAAATCCTTGATCGTTCTCCTTTCCGTTCCCTTCGCCGTGATCGGAGCCATCTGGTATCTCCATTACTTGGGCTACAACCTCAGCGTGGCGGTCTGGGTGGGCATCATTGCACTGGCCGGCGTGGCAGGAGAGACAGGCGTGGTGATGCTCGTCTACCTTGATGAAGCGTACGAGCGGCGCGTGCGAGAAGGCCGGATGGCTTCGATCCAAGACTTGCGAGAAGCGGTCATGGAAGGAGCGGTTCAGCGCGTGCGGCCAAAGATGATGACGGTGGCGGCGATCATGGGCGGCTTGCTCCCCATCATGTGGGCCACCGGAGCAGGCGCTGACGTGATGAAACGGATTGCCGCACCGATGATCGGTGGCATGGTGACTTCGACGGTATTGACCTTGCTAGTGATTCCGGTACTCTATGCCTGGTGGCGGGGGAAATCCTTGCCGAAGAACTGAGAGCTGAAAAGTACGAACAAGGCGTCTAACACTTCGGGAACGAACAGAACATCGACCATCATGCAACCCCCAAAGAAGGTACAAGACAAAATCGGCTCGATTTCAAGACGCCTTCTGTTGAAACAAGCCGGGACATTTGGACTGTTGGCGACATTGCAACGTTTCTTGCCTGCCTGCGCAGTGGTACATCCAGGATTCCAGACTCAAGCTGGTACAGAGGTCTCGGTTCTGAGTGGAGAGGTCATCGACCTCGTTATCAGTGAAAGAGCCTTTACCCTTGGTAGGCGGACCGGCATTGCCATCACGATCAACGGGACAATCCCAGGCCCGCTCATCCGTTTGAAAGAGGGTCAAGAAGTCACGCTGCGTGTCACGAATCAGTTAAACGAGGTTTCTTCAATTCACTGGCACGGGCTACTCTTGCCTTCTTCTATGGATGGGGTGCCGGGTGTGAGCTTCAAGGGCATCAATCCTGGGACGACCTTTATCTATCGTTTTCTCATCAAGCAGAGTGGGACCTATTGGTACCACAGCCATTCGGGCGGGCAGGAACTGCAAGGTATGTATGCCCCGATGATCCTGGATCCGATCGAACCAGCTCCCTTTCAGTATGATCGAGAGTATGTCGTCATACTCTCGGAATGGAGTTTTGAGTCGTCTGAGACCATGATGGGCAATCTCAAGAAATCATCCGGTTACTATAACTTCCAAAAGCGTGATGCCCGTGAGTTTCTTGCAGACTCAGCAAAAGGCGGGTGGTGGTCGGCCTTTCAAGATTACATGATGTGGGACCAAATGCGGATGGATCCGACGGACTTTGCTGATGTGACTGGTTCCACTTTCACATTCCTCATGAACGGGCTTCCGTCTGTAGGCAATTGGACTGGATTGGTTCGGCTAGGTGAGCGGGTCCGACTGCGATTCATCAACGCGGCTTCAATGACCTTTTATGATGTGCGCATTCCCGGGTTGACCATGACGGTCGTGCAGGCTGACGGCCAGAATGTGCAGCCGGTTGCGGTGGACGAGTTTCGCATAGGTCCGGCGGAAACCTACGACGTCATTGTTCAGCCCAATGAGGATCGCGCCTACACGATCTTTGCCGAGACCATGGATCGGAGCGGATTTGTCCGAGGCACGCTTGCCCCTCGACTGGGGATGCAGGGAGAAGTCCCCGAGCGTCGGTCCCGTCCGCTTCGAACGATGGAAGACATGGGAATGGCGGATCATGGCGACAGCCATGCGGCCCATATGAATGAAACCGGTCTGGTGTTGTCTTCTGGCGGTCCAACAGACCATGGCATGGCGTACCATGAAGGTATGGAGCACGGGCTTGGTATGGTGAGTGAGGCTCGTCATCGCTCGCCAGTCCCTGGCGCGTCGCCGGTGAAGCATGGACCAGATCATCATGGCACTGGGAACCAAATGGTTGCCGAATATTCACACAATCGGATGCACGAGCCAGGCAGAGGGTTGGAACAGAGCCTCAGGCGCGTCCTCGTCTATGCTGATTTGAAAAGTGTCGTACCACATCCGGATCAGCGACAGCCTGCGCGAGAGATCGAACTGCATCTCACCGGCCATATGCAGCGCTACATGTGGTCCTTCAACGGACAGAAATATTCCGATGAGCCGGCCCCGATCAGTTTTCGTTACGGGGAGCGACTACGGCTCATGTTTGTCAACGACACGATGATGGAACATCCGCTCCACCTACACGGAATGTGGATGTACCTCGAGAATGGGACAGGCGTCTATCTTCCGCGGAAACATACCGTTGTGGTGAAGCCGGCTGAACGGTTGTCCGTGGCGATCAGCGCCGACGCCCCAGGGCCATGGGCTTTTCACTGCCATCTCCTCCTCCACATGGAAGCAGGCATGTTTCGTATCGTCGAGGTCTCTGCATAACCAGTGAGCGATGTATAGGTGAAGGCCGCTCTTCAGAACTTCTGTGTGATACTCGCTGTGTATGTGCTGACTATAGGTATTAGTGCAACAAGTACCTTGGCCGAACCTGTCCAGGCCGAGTCTCAATCGACGCCTATCCAGACCAAAACGAACAGCATGTTGAAACAACAGTGGGACAGCCCTGTCATGGATCGCGAGCGCCGGCTGTTCACGCTCGTCGACGTCCTTGAATATCGTCCTCGCGTGGGGGGAACCGAAAGCAGCAGCGATTATCGGTGGGATGTCGAAGGGTGGTACGGAGGGGATTACAACCGACTCTGGTTCAAGAGCGAAGGGCAACAGGACACGGCCTTCAAACCTGATTATGATGTGGACCTCCAGTTGCTCTATGGCCGCTTCCTCGGGAAGTACTATGATCTCCAAGTGGGCGGTCGAATGGAGACGCAATCGTTTCGTGGAAGCAACGTCACGCGTGGGCTTGGGGTGATCGGTCTACAAGGGCTGGTACCATACAATTATGAATTTGAATCGGCATTGTTCATCGATCAGAACGGTGCCGTCTCTGCTCGCATCTCATACACCAAAGATTTTCTGTTCACGCAACGGCTAATCTTACAGAGCCGCGTTCAACCCAATCTGGCGATCCAGCGAGCCGAAGTATTTACAACGGGATCCGGATTGAAATATTTGGAGTTAGGCATGCGGTTGCGCTAGGAGTTTCGTAGGAAGTTCGCCCCGTATG
>CAZOHW010000017.1:0-22897 GCA_964579525.1 uncultured Nitrospira sp.
ACCTAGGACCAGCTGATTATGAGTCAGCCGCTCTGACCACCTGAGCTATGGGCCCGATCAGAAGGGCTCGGGCTCAAGCCGAGATCTTGATGCGTGATCCTCGCCGTACCGTTTCAGCCAGCCTCAGCATGACGCTCCGCCCGATCTCGCGCGATTCTAGGCCGACCTCGAAATAGAGTCAAATAGACCTTCCTGAGACTCGGCACTTACAAGCTTTCGACGAAACTCCTGAGCTTCTTACTCCGGCTCGGATGACGGAGTTTCCTGAGCGCTTTGGCTTCGATCTGTCTGATGCGTTCACGCGTCACTTCGAAATCCTGCCCGACTTCTTCCAAGGTATGATCCGTCGCTTCCCCGATCCCGAAGCGCTTCCTCAAGACCTTTTCTTCGCGTGGCGTCAAGGTTTCCAAGGCACTATTGATCTGCCGCTGCAAGTCGTAGCGAATCGCCGCTTCGAGCGGAGACACCGCTTTTTTATCCTCGATGAAATCGCCCAAGTGGCTGTCTTCCTCCTCGCCGATCGGCGTTTCGAGCGAGATGGGCTCACGAGCGATCTTGAGGATTTTCCGCACCTTGTCTAAGGGCAAGTCCATGCGTTCGGCGATTTCTTCCGGAAGCGGTTCGCGCCCCAGTTTCTGCACAAGATGTCGAGATGTGCGAATGAGTTTATTAATCGTTTCGATCATATGCACCGGAATTCTGATGGTCCGAGCTTGATCCGCGATCGCCCGAGTGATAGCCTGCCGGATCCACCAGGTCGCGTAGGTGCTGAACTTGTACCCACGCCGGTACTCGAACTTATCCACCGCCTTCATGAGCCCGATATTGCCTTCCTGGATCAAATCCAGGAACTGCAACCCTCGATTCGTGTATTTCTTGGCGATACTGACGACAAGCCGCAAATTCGCTTCCACTAATTCCGCTTTGCCGCGCTTGACCTTCTCTTCGGCCAAATCCAGGTGCTTGACCGCATCCTTGATTTCCTCGGCCGGAGCCAACGCCTCTTCCGTCTCCAGCTGGCGAACCTTCGCCTTGGCGGCTTGGTAGACCTTCCGCACCTCAAGCAGCGCCTCTTCCGACATGCCGGTCTTCCGCTTTACCGCGAGGAAATCCTGCCGGGTCTTGTTCAGCCGCCTCAACAGTTCGGCTCCAGCCTCCCCACCGACACCGATTCGCCTCTGACAGTTGGTCGCTTCACGTTCCGCCGTCCTGATCTGGACAGCCAGGTCACGCACCCGCTGTACCATCCGATCCTTCAACACGCCATGGAGATTCACCGATTCAATCTTGTTCACCACCTGCTGGCGGACCGCATCGAACTGCTTCTTGAATTTCTTCTGTTTCGCCGGATCGTTCCCAAGATGCTTGCCCTTTTCGGCTACACCCTTCAGCGCGAGCGACACTTTCCGCACCGCGTTCAGCGCCTCCAAGGTCTTGACGCGCAGCTCCTCATAATCGCGCTCCACGGGAGGCTGATCTTCATCAAACTCCTCTTCTGCCTCCTGCACCGGCACGATTTCCCGCACATCGATCTTGGCGTTCTTCAGCTGGTCCCGAAGCGCCAATACGAACTCGATCGTCATCGGCATCCCATAGATCACCGAGGCGATATCATTCTTGCCTTCTTCGATCCGCTTGGCGATCTCGATTTCGCCTTCCCGGCTCAGCAACGCGACGCTGCCCATCTCCTTGAGATAGAGCCGCACCGGATCGTCGGTTCGGCTCAAGGCGCCCGGCGTCAAATCGATCGCCTTTTCATTCTCTTCATCGGAGTCCGACTCCATGTCCTCGGCGTCGTCTCCGGCCTCGCCGCCATCGGATCGCTTCTGGATTCGTTCTCCATCCGACCCCTCGACGATCTCAATATCCATTTCACCGAACATCGCCATGATGCTGCCGAACTGGTCTGAAGAGACGACTTCGGCCGGCAAGGTACTATTCAGCTCGTCATACGTCAGGAATCCTTTTTCTTTTCCGATCGTAATCAGCTTTTTCACTTCTCCGAGCAACTCTTGTTTCGACATGACTACTCCTTCACCAATGACAAGGCACCGGCAGTCCGCATGCCGGCTTTCTGCATCCGTATTTCATTGATCTGTACATTCAACTGCCGCACATCGTCGACCTGTCCGTCGCGTTCGGCAGTTTTTAGTCTGATGATCAGGTCCCTGAGGGTTTGCTCAGCTTGCTTTCGATCAAGACAATCCAAACAGGCTGTGATGTGAGCCGCTACTTCCTCGAAATAGTCTTCCTGCAACGACAACTGTGTCGACAACGTTCCACAGTCAGCATGTTCCATCGCCTCATCCAACAGCAGTTGGACCTCGATACGCCCATCACGCCCCACATGGGTCAAAGCCAGTTCTACCAGCTTCCGACAGGCCCCGATGGAAAACTTCTCAGGACACAGGCGCCGCACATCGACTGCCGATAGCTTTCCCTGCAGGAGAAGAAATACCAGGTCCCGCTCTTCCGTCGCCCCTTTGAATAGAGTGGCCAACGACTTCTCCGCCACCGCCGGAGGTTGCATTCCAAATCTCTTCTTCTGTTCGGCAACTAAGGCCGGGTACCGATCGATGAGTAACGATTGATTGATCCCCAATCGCTCCGCCACAATTTTTATTCGCTCGATCCGCTCGATCGGGTGCTCGCTTTTCTGTAGGATGCGCAGGATTTCGTCCACGCTTCTGATTCGCCCTTCAATCGTGCTCGACTCGGTCGCCTTGAGACTATGTTCCAAGGCAAAGTCCAACAGGCTCGGCGCTTGCTCTTCCAGGCGCGCAAACGAATCGGGCCCTTGTTTGCGCACATAGGTATCGGGATCGTCCCCCGTCGGTAACGTCACGACCTTGACCCCTAGCCCACTATTCACAAACAGGTCTAACCCCCTCAATGCCGCACGCACACCGGCTGCATCTGGGTCGAACAACAGCACCACCTTCGACGCAAACCGGCGGAGAGCATGGATGTGTTCCGGCGTCAATGCGGTACCAAGTGTCGCAACGGTATGCATCATCCCTGCCTGATGCAGAGCGATCGCATCGAAATACCCTTCTACGATGATGGCGGTTTTTGTTCGAGCAATGGCATCCCTGGCTACATCGAACGCAAAGAGCGTCCGCCCTTTGTGAAACAGTTGCGTGTCCGGAGAGTTGAGATACTTGGGGGTTCCCTCACCCAACACACGCCCTCCAAACCCCACCACTCGTTTCCGCAAGTCTGTAATGGTAAACATGACTCGCCCACGGAACCGGTCATAGAACCCGGTGTTGTTGCTTCTGGAAATGACCAGCCCAGCGGTCGCCAGATTGCTCTCGGAGAACCCCTTTTTCGTCAAGGCCTTGAGCAATCCATCCCATTCAGTCGGCGCCACACCGACCCCAAACTGCTCGATCGTCTTAGGCTGAATCCCCCGACGGGCCAAATAGTCACGGGCCTGAGACCCGATCCGCTCATCCTTCAGGTTCTGTTGAAACCAGACTGCCGCCGCCTGATTGATTTGCTCGACAAGACGCCCCTCTGCCGCTTGAGGCCCCGCAGAGGCAATTGTCTCCTCTACCTCAACCCCTACCGTTTTGCCGAGGTCCCGTACGACTTCAGGGAAACTTCCCCCAGTGACCCGCATCAAAAACGTAAACACATTTCCGCCAGTTCCACAGCCGAAACAGTGAAAAATCTGACGGGAAGGACTGACCGTAAAGGATGGGGATTTTTCGAGATGAAACGGACAGAGGCCTTTTAGGTTTTGCCCAGCCTTGCTTAAGGACACATGCCGACTCACGACGTCCACAATATCGGCCCGGTCCTTAATCACCTGCAGAACCTCGTCGGAGATCAAACCTCGGCCCACGAGTGTCGCCGCTCCTATACACAACACACCCGTCTCGCATACTCGGACGAGTCGGTTTCCAAACGATGGACAGAGAAGAATTGACCGATCAGGTTAACAGACTCTCTAAAAATCTGTCAAATCACAAGAATGTCTCACCCGGGGGGCCAGCCCATATGACGACCGCCCATGACATGGAAATGCAGATGGGAAACGGTTTGACCTCCATCACGCCCGGTGTTCGCCACTAGACGGAACCCTGAATCGGCCAATCCTTTCTCCTTCGCGACTTTCGTACAGGTCAGCAGCAGCCTCCCCAACAGCGACTGATCAGGCTCACCCAGGCTTCGGAGAGAGTCCACATGCCGTTTAGAAATCACCAACGTATGAATGGGCGCTTGCGGATTGATGTCGTCAAAGGCGAGTGTGTGCTCGTCCTCATGCACCAGCTTGGCCGGAATCTTCTTCTCAACAATTTTACAAAAGAGACAGTCACTCATACTCACCTCAGACAGCGATGTTCTCTACCTATCCAATCCAAACAAGCAATTCTCTTCCCCCGACAAGCGCAAGCCAATGGCCGGCGGATATCATTGACTATCCAGATCGCAAGCCCGGCTTCCCAAATCGATTGCCTAACTCTTGGTAGATATCATGCAGCGACAGGTCGTGATATCCCAGCACCATCAGTGCATGGAAGAACAGATCGGCTACCTCGTACACGATCTCTTCTTTCTTGCCACCTTTTGAGGCCAGCAACACCTCGCCCGCCTCCTCCGCCACTTTCTTCAGAATCTTGTCATGGCCGCCCTCGAATAGTTTCGTCGTGTAGGACCCGGCTTGCGGATGTGCTCGACGCTCACGGATCGTCCGCAACACCGATTCGAGAATCCCTCCCGCTGCATCCTGCGTCCTCTCCTCAGCAATCGCCCCTAGATCATCCAGCCGTGAAAAAAAGCAGGCGCGTTCACCAGTATGACAAGTCGGTCCGACCGGTTGGACTTTCACAAGAATCGTATCACAATCACAGTCGACAAAGAGTTCCTTCACATGAAGCTTATGACCGGACGTTTCACCTTTTTCCCACAGCGTGTTTCTCGACCGGCTCCAAAAATGGACGGTCTTGCTCGCAAGCGTTTTAGAAATCGCCTCCTGATTCATATAACCCAACATCAGCACCGTCCCATCCAGCCAATCCTGCACAACAGCCGGAAGAAGACCTTGCCTATCGAACTTCAATCTTGTTGGATCAACCTGGTTCATCTCATCACATTACTGTCGCCATCGCACCGATACGAACAGGGACTCCTCGTTCTCGCAAATAAGCCTTTGCCTGTGGGATGGTGTAGGTTCGAAAATGAAAAATGGAAGCGGCCAAGACCGCATCCGCTTTCCCCTTTACGAAGCCATCATAGAGATGCTCCAATGTCCCTACCCCACCCGATGCGATCACAGGAATCGACACGGCCTCAGACACCGTCGCTGTCAAGCTCAGATCATATCCCGCTTGACGACCATCCTGGTCCATGCTGGTGAGCAGAATCTCGCCGGCTCCATACCGTTCCATTCGTGTCGCCCACTCAACCACATCCAGTCCGGTCGGTTTCCGGCCTCCATGGGTAAAGATTTCCCATCGATCCGGCACGACTGATTTGGCATCGATCGCCACAACGATACACTGTGTCCCAAATCGCTGCGCCGCCTCCTGCACAAATTCAGGCCTCTGAACTGCAGCTGTATTGATGCTGACCTTGTCCGCCCCCGCATTCAATAGTGCGCGGATATCTTCAATCGTCCGCACCCCGCCTCCGACCGTCACCGGCATGAAGACACGAGCCGCAGTTCGCTCGACCACATCGAGAATCGTCTTCCGATTCTCATGTGAAGCGGTAATATCCAGAAAGCAAAGTTCGTCCGCCCCCTCATGGTCATATCCCACAGCAACCTCAACCGGGTCACCGGCATCGCGAAGATTCACGAAACTGACTCCCTTCACGACACGGCCTTCCTTGACGTCGAGACAAGGAATGATGCGTTTGGTCAACATCTTCAACCGGTGAAAGGTGAGGGGTAAGGGGTGAACCTACAACCACCCTTCACCCCTCACTCCTTACTGAGCGCTGTGAGCGCGGCCTGATAATCCAGCTTGCCGTCATACAAGGCTTTCCCAACGATGGCCCCTTCAATCCGAGGCCCAAGTGATCGCACTGCCAAAAGATCCTCGATCTGGCTAATCCCCCCTGAAGCAATCACAGGAAAAGACGACGATGCCACAATTTCTTTCAAGGCAGGAAGATTCGGACCGATTAACATGCCATCGCGCGCGATGTCCGTATACACCACGGCAGTGATGGCAAAACCTGACAGCTCCTGTAACAGGTCGATCGCCTTCACATCGGATACCGTGGTCCAGCCTTTCACGGCGACGCGTCCATCCCGTGCGTCCAGCCCTAAGACAATCTGGTTCGGAAATTCCCGGCACGCCTGTTCAAGGAATCGGCGATCCGTGATGGCCGCGGTACCGAGCACCACTCGCGCAACACCGGCATGCATATACCGGCGAGCAGTTTCGATCGTCCTGATACCGCCGCCGACCTGAACCTTGACATTGACCGTATTCATCACCGATTCAATCTGAACAAGGTTCTTAGGTTCACCGCCGACCGCGCCGTTCAGATCGACCACATGAATCCAACCGGCACCGCTCTGCTGCCATTGTCGCGCAACCGCCGCGACGTCATCAGAATAGACGGTCTCTGCCGCCATGTCGCCCTGCCGCAAGCGAACACAGCGCCCATCCTTCAAATCAATGGCCGGAATCACCACCACGTTAGTGCCCTTCCCCTTCGCCGAATGGAAACTCTTTCAATACTTCCTTGACCCCGTACTGAGCCAACTCCTCAGCCGTCACGAATGTCCATCGCTGCAAAAAACCCATCAAGTCTTGGATCATCGGCCGTTGCCGTTCATAGTAATCGCCGACCCAGAGCACCTGCCCATCAGCAGCCACCATCTTTACTTCAAAGCCGACGGCAGCCGGTGGATTCGCGCCCAACCGACTTCCGACCCGCTCTTGGTAGGTCGTCACTAGTCCAGTTATGACCGCATCGACGTTCAACCGTTTTGCAAGCACAGCCATAGCGTTCTCGGGCTTCGTCCCGGCAAGCTCTTTCTCAGAAGACGTGACCCTCGTCACCTCGCCCGGAGACAATACCTGAATGCCTTTGCGCTCCTGCAGTCGTTCCCAAAACAGTTGAGTCACCTGCCCAGCCGCATAGGCCGGTACCCCTGTCGCTTGCCTCGGACGCGGCTCTGCATCGGACGGAATCGCCAACGAAATCTCGAAACGCTGAATGCTTGGCGGGGCTAGAGGCGTGCGATAACCCAGATCGCGCGTCTGCGGCGTCTCAATCGCGGTGAACGGTATTACCGCGATGGATCGGATCTGGTATCGCGGCAGTTCGTTGGAGGACTTTGTCTCCACCTTCGTGCCGCTGCAGCCAGCTCCAACGGCCGCCATCAGCAACACTCCACTCAGCAACAGAAATGGGCGTAGCGAGAGCATTCGTGGCATCATTTCCACATTCCAAAATTTTTGATCAATTGCAGCCCCACAGCCTGACTCTTTTCCGGGTGAAATTGACAGGCCACAATATTGTCCGTCCAGATACTGGAAGTAAATGGAATACCATAGGTGGTCGTCGTCGCCGTAATTTGTTTGTCACGGGGATCGACAAAAAAGGAATGGACGAAATACCAATTTGACCCGTCGGCAATCCCCTCGAAGACAGGACAGGGCCGTTGGATGTTGACCTGGTTCCACCCCATGTGCGGTACTTTAAGTACTTGCCCTTTCTGAAACTCTCGTACACTTCCAGGAAGGATACCGAGACCTTCATGTCTGCCGAACTCTTCACTTTCACTAAACAACAGCTGATACCCCAAGCAAATGCCCAAAAATGGTTTTCCTGACTGGATCGCCGTCTTGATCGGTTCAATCAACCCATACTGTTGTAAGTTCGCCATACAATCGCCGAACGCTCCAACGCCGGGTAACACGACGTGACTGGCATTCTCAATCGTCCTTTTGTCGCGGGTGACCACAGCCTGATGGCCAACGGCTTCAAACGCCTTGAAGACACTGCGCAAATTGCCCATGCCGTAATCGATAATCGCGATCATACGCTTGCCGCCCTTAATGGAGTGGTAACAATACCGCAACCGCGAAGATCCTGCCACTGGCAATCTTGTAGCACTGTTCCCGGCCTTGCGATTGACAGGATCGGACCGAACCAGTAGCCTGCTCCCTCGGCTGGTCACAGAAACGGCTGGCCGAGCTTGCGATTGACAGGATCGGACCGAACCAGTAGCCTGAGCCATTACAGCTACTGTCAGCAGCTATGACCGACGCATTCTTGATCGCCCACATCCGAAAGACTGTTCCACATCTCACGGCTTTGTACCGATTTGGTTCAACGGAACGTGGAACCTCTCGTCCTGATAGCGACATTGACCTTGCCATCCTTTCAGACAAAGCTCTTACCGAAGTCGACCGATTCGAACTGGCTCAGGAGTTGGCGATTCAGCTACATTGTGACGTAGATCTCGTGGATCTTCGTTCGGCGTCAACGGTCATGCGGATGCAAGTGCTCTCCACCGGCACCTGTCTGGCTTCAGAAGATGACCCTGCCCGTCGAGAATTCGAGATGTACGTCTACTCTGACTATGCCAGGCTCAATGAGGAACGGCGAGAGATTTTGGATGGCATCAAGAAGCGTGGGCAGGTCTATGGCTGACGATGTCATATTCAACAAAGCAGCCAGCATTGAACGCTGTCTTCAACGAATTTCGACGGAATACGCAGGCGAGAAACAAAACCTCATCGCCAATCAAACCAAGCAGGACGCCATCATCCTTAATCTCCAGCGTGCTTGTGAGACAGCCATCGATCTCGCCATGTATGTGGTCAGTCAGCGGAAGCTTGGCGTGCCACAAGATAGCCGCGATGCATTTGCATTACTACAAATCGCCGGCATCCTTCCGGTCAACCTCGCTCAGCGTATGCAACGGATGGTGGGCTTTCGCAACGTCGCCATTCACGAATACAGCCGCCTGAATCTCGACATCGTCCATACCATCATCGCCAAACGGTTGGATGACTTCCGTGCGTATTCGTCAACTATCGTCAAAGCGTGCGCCTAGTTCGACCGGCTGCGCGAACATCAGATCTGACACTTATTTGAGCCAGAAACGACTCCTGGTACATTTTCTGGCCCCTAAATCTTCTTAAACAGCAAAGGGTGGGTCCTTTATAGAACCCCGCCCCTTTCCAGGCATCAACGTTCCGTCGCCACTACGTGCTGATTTTTGTCGGCAGGGTGATGACCGGAATACTGATCAGGGAAGTGCGATCAACAATTGACCGTTGAAGAAGTCCTCTTTTTGAGAAACCTGCCCGTTTCGTGATCAGCAGGAAGATCAAATGCGAGACTATAGCATCCCCTTCGTCGAGAGCACATTTCCAGCCAGTCGCTCTTCCAGCATCGTGGCTTGGTCGAGCGCTTTGGCGAGTGCCTTGAAGATCGCTTCCATAATGTGGTGGGGATTTCGGCCGTACATGATGTTCACGTGCAAATTGAGGCCTCCATGGGTGACGAAGGCTTGGAAGAAATCTTCGAAGAGGCCGAGATCGAACGATTTGATCTTCCGATCCGGAAGATTCACGTTGTAAACCAAGAAGGGCCGCCCGCTGAGATCGACGGTCACCTGGGCCAGCGTTTCATCGAGAGGCGCCGAGGCAAATCCGAATCGCTTGATGCCGGCCTTTTCCCCCAGTGCTTGATGGAACGCCGTGCCCATCACGATGCCGACATCTTCCACCGTGTGGTGTTCGTCGATATCGAGATCGCCCTTGGCCTGGACCGTGAGGTCGAAGAACCCATGCTTGGCCAGCAACTCCAACATGTGGTCAAAGAAGCGGATGCCGGTATCAATCTTCCCCTCCCCAGTTCCATCGAGCTCCCATTTAACCTGGATATCGGTTTCCTTGGTCGCTCGATGCACGTTGGCGTGGCGAGGTGCTGCCTCATTCTTCTTCATGAAAACCTGCTTTGGGCCGATTTGGCATGCGCATCAAAACCTTCGATCTGCGCCAACCGAATCAACGGATCTTTCGCTTTAGCCAATTCTTGTTTCGTGTAATACACGATGTTGCTGACCTTCACATAATCGTTGACCGATAACGGAGAGAAGAATCGCGCTGTACCACCCGTCGGCAACACATGATTTGGCCCTGCGATGTAGTCGGCAACAGATGGAGGAGTATACCGGCCGAGGAACAATGCTCCGGCATGCCGAATCTTTTCCAAGTAATCGAACGGATTATCTACCGAGAGCGTCAAATGTTCTGCGGCGATTTCGTTGGCGACCGCAATGGCTTCCTCCATAGTGGGTACAACAAAGGCCACCGCATGACGCGCAATGGACTTCGAGACGATTTTCTCCCGTTGCAGCCCCTTGAGCTGCGCATCGATGAGTTTCGCCACATCCTTGGCCAGTCGTTCTGACGTCGTGACTAAAAAAACCTGCGCATCTTCGTCATGCTCGGCTTCACATAACAAGTCAGCGGCGACATGGGTTGGTTTGGCATCGTCATCGGCCACGACCAATAACTCGCTGGGCCCGGCGATCATGTCGATGCCAACAGTGCCATATAACAAACGTTTGGCCGTTGCCACATAAATATTACCAGGCCCGACGATCTTATCGACCCTCGCGATGGTCTTCGTCCCATAGGCCAGCGCCCCTACCCCCTGCACACCGCCGACACGATAGATTTCGGTGACCCCTGCAATATCGGCCGCAACCAACAAATAAGGATTGATTCCGTCCTTTTGCGGCGGGGTGATCATTACAATGCGCGAGACGCCGGCCACTTTTGCCGGAATGGCGCACATCAGCACGGTGGATGGATAGACGGCCTTTCCTCCAGGAACATAGACTCCAACCGCATCGATCGGTCCAACGACCTGTCCCAGTGTGGCATCGCCTTCTTGGTACATCCAGGTCTTGGTTCGTTGACGTTCATGAAACGAAGTAATCCGCTGAGCCGCCAGGCGAAGCGCATCGCCTTCATCCTTTCGGATATGGAAATAGGCTTCCTTGATTTCCTCTGGCGTCACACGCAAGGCTTCGGCTTTGAGCGCCACCTTATCGAATTGTTTTGTGTAGCGTAGAACAGCCGTATCGCCGCCTCGTTCTACCGCTTGCAAGATCGATCGGACGGTCTTCTCGACCGCTGCACTGTCGGACTGCCCACGAGAAACGGTTTTCTTCAGGGAGGAGAGAAAATTGCGATCGGCCTGTGTCACAATCTTCATACGTATGCCACTCTTTTCTTACTCTTCATGCTGTTCGAGCGCCGACTGTGACCGGATCCCATATTCTGGCTCCGAACGGCACTGCGAAGGCGACGAATGAGTTCCGTAAGGGGTTCGTGTTTCAACCGAAGGCTCGCTCGATTGACGATGAATCGAGCCGTCGATCGTGCAATCACTTCCACCTCGACAAGACCGTTGGCCTTCAAGGTGCTACCGGTTTCCACTAAGTCCACGATGCGATCCGCGAGCCCCACGACTGGAGCTAACTCGATGGACCCATACAACTTCACGATCTCGACCGGTATCCCACGCTGGTTGAAATACTTTTCCGTGATCGTTGGATACTTCGTCGCAATCCGAAGCTTGGAGGAGAGACGATCTCTGGTTGTCTCCCCCCGGAGCGCGGCGACGCAGATTCTACACGCTCCGAACCCTAAATCCAATGGTTCGTATACATCACTGTCTTGCTCCATTAAGACATCTTTCCCCACGATTCCAGCGTCAGCTCCCCCATACTCGACGTAGGTGGGAACGTCGCTGGGGCGAACGATCAGAAAGGTCATCTCATGCTCAGGACTGACGAACATCAATCGGCGGCTGTCGCCGGATAGTCCAACGATGTCGTACCCAGCCTGCCGAAAGAGAGTCAGGGCTGAGTCAATCAATTTCCCTTTGGAGAAGGCGATAGTCAGCATGGAGGTCCTAATGAGCGTGCACTGTAGCAGATTGGCGTTGGATGTCAGCCCCTAAGGCCCGTAATTTTTCCTCCATTCGCTCATAGCCTCGGTCGAGATGGTACACGCGTTGGACCTGCGTCATTCCTTCTGCCGCCAGGCCGGCGACTATAAGGCCCGCGCTCGCCCGAAGATCGGACGCCATCACCGGAGCACCCGTAAGTTTGTGACGTCCGGTCACCACAAGTCGATTACCTTCAACCCGAATATCCGCTCCCATCCGTCGCAACTCTTCCACATGCATGAAGCGGCTTTCAAAGACTGTTTCCGTGATCACACTCGTACCTTCAGCCAACGTCATCAGTGCTGCCATCTGCGCTTGCATATCAGTAGGAAATCCGGGGAAGGGCAAGGTTTTGACATCGGCCCCTCGTAAAGGACCTGGGGCGGTCAGCCGCACGCGATCTTTTTCCTCCTGAACATCGGTTCCAACCTCACGCAACTTCATTAATACCGCCTCTAAATGGCCTGGCCGACAATGAGTGACAGTAATATCTCCCCCTGTCATCGTCGCAGCAGCGAGGTAGGTTCCCGTCTCTATCCGATCCGGAATCACCTCATGATCCCCTCCATGAAGTTCTCGTACGCCATCAATCGTGATGACATCAGTCCCAGCACCATGAATGCGCCCACCCCGCTTCACAAGGAATTCTGCCAGGTCCACGATCTCTGGCTCCTTCGCCGCGTTCTCCAATACGGTCGTCCCGTCAGCAAGAGTAGCAGCCATCATGATATTTTCCGTACCGGTGACAGTCGGAGTATCACAGTAAATCCGGGCACCCTTGAGCCGTTTCGCCTTCGCCGTGATATAGCCATGTTCAATGGCAATATCAGCTCCCAATTTGGCCAAAGCTGCCAAATGAAGGTTGACCGGACGCGAACCAATCGCACAGCCCCCTGGAAGAGATACTTTTGCCTCACCGAAGCGGGCGACCAACGGTCCAAGGACCAGCACGGACGCCCGCATTGTCTTCACAAGATCGTAGGGGGCTTCTGTCGAGTGAATCGCATCGGCCTGGATCACCGCCCGATTACCTTCGTGCACCACTGTGGCCCCGAGCATTCCCAGCAACTTGCCCATGGTGAGAACATCAACCACCCGAGGAACATTCGAGATGACACATTGGCTGTCGCTAAGAATTGTCGATGCCAATATTGGGAGAGCGGAATTCTTGGCGCCACTAATGCGCACTTCCCCGCACAACCGCCGGCCACCGTTGATGAGAATTTCATCCATGTCGTGGTCCTATGCAGCCCGCCGGACGATGAGAACCCGTTCAATCCCTGCCTCATCTTTTATTGTTTGCAGCCCTGTGTAGCCGCCAATCCGGTCCATAGCCTGCTTCACCAGGGCCTCCTGCCCTTGCCCCAGTTCCATCGCCAGCAATCCGCCTGGCACAAGAAATTCTCTGGCATCCTGAAGTAAGCGTTCATGGAACTCGGTCCCCATGGGCCCTGAGACCAATGCCGATTTTGGCTCAAAATCGCGGACTTCAGGCTGCAACTCGTTCCATAGTGATTCAGGAATATACGGGGGATTCGACATGATCACATCCACCCTTCCGGCGAGCTCACATTCATAAAGAGGGGATAACAGATCCCCTTCCTTCCAGATAATTTTGTCGCCGACTCCATGCCGTTCTGCATTCTTCTTTGCAACAGCCAACGCCGCTGCAGAATGGTCCAGCGCCAAGATTGTCATGCCGTTCAAGACGGTCGCCACTGTGACCGCTATACAACCGGATCCGGTTCCGACATCGACCAATACGGAACCCTCGACGAATCCACCTTCCTTCAACGCTTCTTGCACGAGCAATTCGGTCTCCGGCCTTGGAATCAGGACTGCTGAATTCACCGTAAAATCAAGACCACAAAACTCTTGCGAACCCAATATATACTGGAGTGGTTCATGCGCCACCCGTCTCGAGATCACCGATTCAACTCGAGCCCATTCATCAGCTGATACTTCTTGCTCTCCCCGACTTGCCAACTCATGATGTTTCAATCCCAGCGCATGCGCCAACAGCCAGACCGCTTCTTGGGAAGCATTCGTCGACCCAGAGATCTCCAATGTACGCTGCGCCCATATGATCAACAGGCCGATCGTTTTAGGGGGGGCGGTAATGGGAGCAGTCATCGTTACACGTTCGCGGTTTCAGCCTGCTGCTGTTGCGCCTTCAGCGCCTGTACGATCTCTTCGAGGTCGCCTTCCATCACCAATTCCAGCTTATGAAGTGTAAGCCCAACTCGATGGTCCGTCACACGGTTCTGTGGAAAGTTGTACGTGCGGATTTTTTCACTTCGCTCTCCGCTTCCAACCTGTGACTTTCGACTCTGAGCGATCTCGGCTTCTTGTTTTTCCCGCTCGGCTTCGACAATGCGGGCACGTAACGTCCGCATGGCTTTCGTACGGTTTTTGAGCTGCGACCGTTCATCCTGGCACGACACCACGACACCGGTCGGGATGTGGGTGATCCGAACCGCCGAATAGGTCGTATTCACGCTCTGTCCCCCGGCACCAGACGAACAAAATGTATCGATTCGTAAATCCTTCGGATCAATATGGACGTCCACTTCGTCGACTTCCGGCATCACTGCGACTGTCACGGTAGAGGTATGGATACGCCCGCTGGCCTCCGTAACGGGAACCCGTTGCACACGATGCACACCAGCCTCATATTTAAAATGGCTGTAGGCCCCTTTTCCTTCAATCAACGCCACAATGTTCTTATAGCCTCCGATGCCGGTTTCGGAAGCCTCAACTGTATCGACCTTGAAGCCTTTCTTTTCCGCATACTTGATGTACAACCGAAAGAGTTCTCCGGCAAACAACCCCGCCTCGTCTCCACCAGTCCCGGCTCGAATTTCTAAGACGAGGCTTTTGTCATCGCGCGGATCTTTGGGAATGAGAAACTCTCTGACCTCTCCTTCTATCTCCGCCTGCCGACGTTCAAGCTCAGCAGTCTCTTCCGCCGCCATTTTGTGCAACTCGTCGCCGGCCGATGGATCGGCAAGAATCTGTGCTGCTTCTTCACGTTGCTTGGCGCAGTTATGATAGGTCTCAAGGAGTTGAGCCACAGGTTCGAGGTCGATTCGCTCCTTACTCAATTTGTGCAAGAGACTAGGCTGACTGATGATGGACGGATCCATGAGCTGATCGGTCAGCTCATGAAACCGTGATGCTAGACTCTCCCACTTTTTGATGAGGATCGCTTCCATTGCACTCGTCCTCTACGTCACGTCAAACAAGCCCATAAAAAAAAGAGACCCTGCTTCAGGGGCGAAGCAGGGTCTCTTCTATGCCCGTGTAGTGGGCTACTTGCCCTTCTTCGCGTATTTCTTTTTAAACCGCTCGACCCGTCCTTCGGTATCGACGATCTTCTGCGTACCAGTAAAGAAAGGATGGCAGTTGGAGCAAATATCGACGCTGATGTCCCCGATGGTACTGCGCGTCTTGAACGAATTCCCACAGGCACAATGGACTGTGGCTTCTCGATAGACAGGATGGATACCCTTCTGCATGACCTACAACTCCTTAACCAAAGATGTCTCCTAGCTTATCGCCAGGGCCCTACACTGTATCTGAACGATGGACAAGAAACAAGTACTGTCTACCGATTCATTGATTGCAGGAACTCTTGATTGTTCTTAGTTCCGCCTATTTTGTCCATGAGAAATTCCATGGCTTCCATGGTACCCAAGGGGCTGAGCACCTTACGCAGAATCCACATCTTGTTCAGGCGGTCCTTGTCGACCAAGAGCTCTTCCTTTCTCGTACCGGACTGGCTAATGTCGATCGCCGGGAAGAGACGCTTATCAGCTAGGCGGCGATCGAGATGGACCTCCATGTTCCCCGTCCCTTTAAACTCTTCAAAAATGACATCGTCCATGCGGCTACCAGTATCCACCAGCGCGGTCGCCATGATGGTCAAGCTTCCGCCATTCTCAATGTTGCGGGCCGCTCCAAAAAACCGCTTCGGCCGTTGCAACGCATTCGAATCCAGACCACCGGAAAGCACTTTCCCACTCGGAGGCGCAATCGTGTTATAGGCTCTCGCAAGCCGAGTGATGCTGTCCAGGAGAATGACCACATCTTTTTTGTGTTCGACCAGCCGCTTTGCTTTCTCTAGCACCATTTCAGCGACTTGAGCGTGGCGCTGAGCCGGTTCGTCGAACGTGGAGCTGATGACCTCAGCCTTCACCTGGCGCTGCCAATCAGTGACTTCTTCCGGCCGCTCGTCGATCAGGAGAACAATGAGCGTCACTTCCTTATGATTTTTGATGATGGCGCGTGCGATCGCCTGCAGAAGCATCGTCTTACCGGTACGTGGAGCTGCGACGATCAACCCTCGCTGACCTTTCCCGATCGGTGTGATCAGGTCCATCACCCTGGTACAATATTCTTCTCGGTCGAATTCTAACTGTATTCGCTCTTCGGGATAGAGGGGCGTCAGGTTGTCGAATAGAATCTTGTCTCTGGCAACCTCTGGATCTTCATAGTTGACCTTCTCGACTTTCAGAAGAGCAAAGTACCGTTCGCTCTCTTTGGGCGGGCGAATCTGCCCTGAAACAATGTCGCCGGTGCGAAGATTAAACCGCCGGATCTGCGACGGCGAGATATAAATATCGTCAGGACCAGGCAAGTAATTGGAATCCGGCGCCCTCAGAAACCCAAACCCGTCGGGGAGGGTTTCTAGAACCCCTTCTCCAAAGACAACCCCGTTTTTTTCGGTCTGTGCCTGGAGGATCGCAAAGATCAACTCCTGCTTCCTCAAATTTGCGGCTCCTTCGATTTTCAGTTCTCGAGCCACATCATTGAGATCCGCGATGGACTTCTGTTTCAATTCTGCAAGATGCATCACTTCCCCCCTAGCTACTGACATACGACTCCCCTAAACACGCGTTGAATTCGGTACCTTCCGAAATACACTCGAACTGACTGATCATGCGAACGTACTTGTTTAGCGATGGGCTATAGGCTTCGGTTTGGTTGGGAATGGAATAAGTTTGTGGAGATCTCGGCCTTCACATCAAGCCAGTGAACTCGCCGCTCTTTATAGAGTTGCAGTCCACGCAAAACATCTGATTGCCCTACCAGTTCCTCTGTACACAGCTGCGAGTTGATTTCGGGACAGATTCCGGAGTTGAACTCGTCGATGGAGAGAATCTTTCACTCTAAATACTAAGGCGATGATACCTGCGCCTCGCCCCAATGTCAACTAGCGATCACAATTTTGCAATTCAGAGGACTTACTCTACCCTTTACCCACTACCCACCCTAGTCGAGTTCATCGAAGATCCACGATATCCATTTGTAAACCACACCTCTGGTTGTTCCATCAATTTAGACTGTGCTACACAATAGTAATAGGAGTATGTACATGGCACGGGACGAACACGAGACAAGTCCACAGCGCGTGTTTTCTCTTTTCGAAGCGAACCAGCTGATTCCTCAACTTCAAACACACGTGTCTGCTGTACGCCAGAGTAAGCAAGTCCTCGTAAGGACGTATGCCGCCGCACGTGCCGCGGCGGCTCACGCACGTGATGGCGGGGGAACCCCTGATGGGATCACGTATGTAAAGAGTCTCCAAGATATCAGTGCCAACTTACAAGCGATCCATGATTTGGGGAT
Organism: uncultured Nitrospira sp.; assembly: GCA_964579525.1. Taxonomy (GTDB): domain Bacteria; phylum Nitrospirota; class Nitrospiria; order Nitrospirales; family Nitrospiraceae; genus Nitrospira_D. The sequence continues at coordinate 17,578 of CAZOHW010000017.1, forward strand.
CCTCGTCAAAGACATCGACCTTGGTCTCTGCGACTTCCCCCATATGCGCAACGGTCGAATGGTGTACCTGTGTTGGAAGCTTGGGGAAAAAGAAATACGTTGGTGGCATGAAATCACAACGGGATATGATCATCGTTGTCCGTTGGAAGAGGACACCGCCTAATTCTGAACCCAAACTCTACAGAAGAAATTCTCACAAAACGATATACGATAAGGCTGCGGACACATGAAATTCGTTATTGTCGGCTATGACGGCCCAGAGGGAGAAGCCAAACGAAAGATACATCGGACTGCGCATTTGGCCAATCTTGAGTCTCTGAATCGCCAAGGGAAGGTGATCCTTGCCGGTCCCCTGATTGATAAAGCAGGGAGTCTGTTAGTCCTTGAGTTTGAAACTCAGATTGAGGCTGAACAATTCGCTCACAATGACCCCTACATGCTTCAGGGTGTGTTTGAACGGGTTGAAATTCACCCCTTCATGCAAGTTTTCCCTAAACCAGATTAACTTCATCGGCAATATTTCACTTTTAAGTCAATAGCTTGCACATTTGACCTTTCCGTGTCGCACAGGAACTCTTGTCGCGCGGTATAGTTTGAAGCATGCATGTCCAATCAGTGGTGAGCCTAAGCCTCATTGCCGCCCTCCTCACATTCTCATCCGGATCGGTACAGGCCTCGGAAACGACGATTATCGTTGAAGAACAATATGTCATGGGAGACAACGATACACTGACAATGGCCGAGGAAAGAGTGCTCCAACGGGCACAACGGAGGGCGGTTGAAGAAGCAGGGATGTATCTGGAATCGACATTTCACGACCGTGAAGAAATCATACACGGCAGGAGTATTCAATCCAGTTCACTCGAAATCCGCACGATTGCCTCCGCCATTACCAAAACTGAGATTCTTGAGTTTCGGCGCTTTATCCAACATGACCGTCCCAGCTTCTCCATCCGTATCCGTGCTGTCGTTGATCTTGAGAACCTTCGCACCGCGATTCAGCGTTGGCAATCTGAGCAGCAGTTGGCTGAACACTTTCGTCAACTCCAAAAAGAAAACCTGCACCTCCGAGCACAACTCAATGAATTGAAGGCTCCTCGTACTGGAGTCAGTACCCTGAACATTGCGTCTCAGAACCACAAGGCCGCTCACAAACAGGCCCAGGAGTATATTGAACGAGCGATTCAGACTCAGAACCTTCGACAAAAGCTTGATCTCGCCTCACAAGCCGCGATCATGGATCCCCAGTCTGTCGATCCGTTAATCGTGCGCGGACAGACCTACCTCCGGCTGGCATCCGTAGCTTATTCGAATGCAACAAAACCGAGCGACTACTCTGAATACATCGACAATGCTCGAATGGATTTTGACCGAGCCCTGTTGATCGATGACAAAAACACCTGGGCCCTGCTTGGGCTCGGAGACGTGAATGCGTGGCTGCATCGCCCAGAAGAAGCTATCCGATTATTTGAACAAGTTCTCGCGCTGGATCCATTTTTCGATGTGGCACGCCAGCACCTCATCGCTCTCTGTACAGCTGAAGCCCGCAAGCTTGTCGCCCAAAAGCAATGGTCATCCGCCCTTTCGATTTTACGAAAGATTCTGGGGGCCCAGCCATCGGATAGTTGGCTCCCGGATCAGAAAGAGGCCTACCTATTGAGAAGCGATATCTACAAAAAATTGAATCGACCAACCCAAGCAATCGATGACTTGGGTATGGTACTCCGCCTTGAACCCACCAATACCCAGGTCCTATTGGCAAGAGCCAAACTCTATCTCGACCAACTTCAGGGAAGTTCTGCAAAAGACGACTTTGAGCGTGCCTGTCTACTCGGAACTACCGAAGCATGCAACCGGCTCCCATAAGCTTCCTCCTTCAAATTTGAAGACCCTCGTTATTCCACCACCTGCAAAATGGAACAAAAGGTGGGATACTCATTTGACAATCGAAAAGATCGCTACCTATAATGCAGCGGACCTCAGTGGCAACACTCGATATCCCACTGACAACGGGTTGGGACAAAGGACCTAAATAATCTGCAAGTCTTGGCCCGAAAGCTCTCTCAGGTGGGCCTTCTGTGATATTGCGGGAACGTATGAAAACAGCATACAGTGTCCATGATAATCAAGTGCCTGAAAAATCATTGTTCTTTTCTTTCATCAACAAAATTTTTCCCGGAGTGTAGGTTGTGATGAGTGACTATCGCGTGCTCCCAGGGCCAGAACATTTTCTTCCCCCAGCTGCCGCAAGCATGGGAATTCGCTTGCCTAATCCGGGAGAAGCCCATATCAATGGCGTAATTGCATCAGAGGAAAAAGCGTACGAGGAAGCCGCTCGCCAATTCCTGATGGCCGGCGTCCCGACTATTTTCCCAGGGCCGCTCGTGCTTTGGGCTTGGAACGAAAAGGCTGCCAAGAAGGCGACGGCAGTTCGATATCTTTTCAACACCCTGAAAGAATGTGTCCAGCCAGGCCAAAAACCGATGCTGATACCAATGCCCGACTATCGTCCCAAGTACCCCAAGATCAACCCGGAAGTCGAGATCAACCCCAACCATCCGAACCTGACCATCTGGCACAATAAGATCGATTGCTGCATGTTTATTGGAGTCCATTGCCATCAGGCCAACTTGTCGCTGAAGATTATTCGTGGAGGAACATCCTGCTACACCATCGCCATGTGTGCACAAGCAGGCCACGAAGATGCAATGCTGTCATTCCGCGATGCATCAGTGGACAAGATCATGAGATTGGCCGATACTATTAAGCGATTGAAAGGAACCGTCCAACCGCGACGGTCAGCCAAGACCGGGGCTTCAAATTAGTCGTTTGAAAACCCCAGAGCGATAAAGGAGGCTGGATCCATGGCAGAAACAAAATCCGTCATCGGGACACAAAATAAAAAGGGCCAAGTTTATACCGATCCCTGGAAGATGCTCCATGAAGCGCCTCGTACTCCCTCATTTTACACGGGGTCCGAGGTCATCAAGGAAGCGATCCGTCGCGCCAGTTGTGATGTCATGATTGCCTATCCGATTACGCCACAGAGCGAAGCCGCGGCGTTGATCGGTGAACTATTCGCTGAAGGCTATATCGGAGACTACTTCCGAGGCGAAAGCGAGTTCGCTGTCATGTCGCAGTGTGCCGGAGCGGCCTTCGGAGGTGCGCGAGTATTTACGACGACGGCAGGACCCGGCACGATGCGTGCCATGGAAAATTTCCCGATGTGGGCTGGTGCTCGCTTGCCGATTCAGATGATTGTCACCTGTCGCGGCATTAACTCACCGCTGTCGATTCAACCGGATACCCTTGAAATTGCGTATCTTCTGAATACTGGTATGTTGGTGTGGCATGCGGAGACTGCTCAAGACTTCTTCGATTGGATTCTAAAGGGATACATTGTGTCTGAAGAGCCGGATGTACATCTTCCACTCGCACTGTGTTGCGATGGGTTCTTCGTCACGCATACAAAGGACGTGGTTAACCTCACCCCAACCGACATGTGTCTACCGCCATACGATCCGTATCGGTCGCCGGTACCTTGCATGGATATGGAATGCCCACCGGTCCGCATGATGCGTGATCCATTCATCATGAAGAGCAACTACATCAGCTACGCCACACATGCCAGCTGGCAGCAGGAGATCTGGGCCGCCGTCGAACGCTCACGCAAACACACGATCCACTGGTTGAATGGCCTGATTGATACGGAGAATACGGACGCGGATATCGTGATCGTGGCTTCAGGTACGGCTGTTTCGCAAGGCCGTGAAGCCATCCGCATGCTGGAAGACGAAGGTGTGCGATGCGGTCTCGTGAAGGTGAAGGCACTGCGTCCATGGCCGGAAGAAGAAATTCGAGAAGCGACAAAGAACGCGAAGCATATTTTTGTGCCGGAGTTCAATGTGACCGGATGGCTGGCTAAAGAAATTCGAGCCACGGTTCCGAACCCGCATCGTGTCCATGCTGGCCCGCACGTCTGCGGTGGGATGACCATGCCGCCGGAGATTATCGTATCGGAAATAAAGACCGCCCTGGGGATGAAGACCTTCTCCCTAGCTGGTCGTGGAAGCTGAGTCACTACGAACTCAAACCCGTTCGCTCGATGAGTGAAACTGAGGAGGATATATGAGCAAAGAGCGTATACAAATCTCCGAAGCCCTGTACGACATCATGCCGTCGGACTATCAAGACCTCGTGAAGAGTGCGACCTACGGCAAAGAAGATCGGGGCTGGAAGGATATCGGAACCTCGAAAGAGTTGATTGAGCAACACTCCCTCTGCGCCGGCTGTCCCGAATCGATGGCCTTCCGCTACATCCTGGCCTCACTGCCGAATCCGGAAGATACCGTGATGGTTGGATCCACCGGTTGTACCAGCTTGGTATTCCCGATGGTTGCCGTTCACAACATCCACTCGCTTTTTGGAAACCAGAATGCCATTGCCTCAGGTCTCAAGCGAGCCTTGAGCGTCCGATTCCCTGGACGGGTAAAGGACGTTGTGGTCTTAGCCGGAGACGGTGCAACTGTCGACATTGGCTTAGACATGACACTCCAAGCCTGGTTCCGTCAGGAGAAGTTCACAACCATCTGTTTCGACAATGAACTGTATGCCAACACCGGTGGACAGGAAAGTGGACTCATGCAGAAAGGTTTTGTCGCGAAAATGGCGCCAGTCGGCAAGCTATTCGACAAAGTACGGCTGCCTGAAATCGCCCGTGAGTCTGGCTGCCACTATGTCGTCAATTGTACTGTCAGCAAACCCTCGTTGGTTGAGAAAGTCATCCGCAACGCTGTGCATATTGCTCGTGAAATTGGGCCAACCTATCTCCAGCTCTACACCCCTTGTATTCTTGAAATCGGGAAGAACAGCATGGAAGGCTTACAAGAGATGCGCGATTCAGAAAAGCCGACCGAGCGGTTTGCCTATAAGGAGTATGTTAGCGAACCGGCAAAGCAACTCCTGGCCGAACTGGCTGCCAAGGATAAAGAACGAAAAGCTGCTGCCAAACAATTGGCCGCACAGGCACAAGCGAATTAGACCGGAGATCGCTCATGATTAAGAAAAGACTGAATATTCGAATGTCAGGATTAGGGGGGCAAGGCGCAGTCACTGCTGCGCATGTCATGGCTATGGCAGCGAACCGGGATGGGAAGTTTTCGATCTCAAATCCCTTCTTCGGTGCGGAAAAGCGCATGGCGCCGGCAGAGAGCTACTGCCGCATCGGCATTGAGCGGATTTACGATCGTGGGGAACTTGTATTCCCGGATGTGATCCAAGTCTTCCATCCACAGGTCATCACGATGGGGAAGAGCTATAC
>CAZOHW010000018.1:0-15011 GCA_964579525.1 uncultured Nitrospira sp.
CTTCTTCCCTTTACGCAGATGCGTAAGACCATCGCGGACCGGATGGTCAAAAGCAAACAAACATCGGCCCATGTCTCCACGTTTTTTGAGGCTGACTTTTCGGGCATCGTGAAATTCCGAGAAGGGCGAAACCTGACCTATCTCCCGTTTGTGATTCGTGCCACGACCAGAGCTCTTCGCGATGTGCCGATCATGAACTCGTCATGGGGAGAGCAAGGAATAGTAGTCAGGAAAGATATTCACGTCGGTATCGCCACGGCGCTCGATGACGGACTGTTGGTACCGGTGGTCCGGCATGCCGATCGAAAAGGACTGACCCAACTGGCGAAAGAAATCGTGGATCTTGCAGAAAGAGCGCGGTCCAAGAAATTGAGCCCCGAAGAGGTTCAAGGAGGAACGTTCACGATTACGAATCATGGTGGATTTGGCAGCTTGTTCAGCACCCCGATCATCCATCAACCGCAAGTCGCAATCCTGGGTGTCGGCGCGATTCAAAAACGAGCCGTCGTCATCGATGATGCGATCGCCATTCGGCCGATGGGCTACCTCAGCTTGTCGTTCGACCACCGGGTCATCGATGGAGCGACGGCGGATCAGTTCATGGGAAAAGTGAAACACTATCTGGAACAAAGCCATTGGGAGCAAATCCTGTGAACCGCATATCACGTGCAGTCATCGTCAGTGCCGTACGGACGCCGATGGGCAGTTTTAACGGTATGTTCAGCCATGTGCCAGCGACAAAATTGGGCAGTCTCGTCATCGCCGAAGCGTTGAATCGGGTTCGGTTGCCGCCGGACCGTGTGGATCAGGTCTACATGGGCTGTGTCCTCAGCGCCGGCCTGGGACAAGCACCGGCGCGGCAGGCATCGATCGGAGCCGGAATTCCACACTCGATTGGCGCCACGACGGTGAATAAGGTCTGTGGGTCCAGCATTCAGACGATGATCATGGCGGCCCACGCCATTGCGCTCGGAGAAGCGAACATTGTCGTGGCAGGCGGGATGGAAAACATGACCCGCGTTCCCTATTTGCTGGAGAAAGCCCGACAAGGATATCGGTTGGGGCACGCGGAATTGATCGACAGTCTCGTCAAAGACGGGCTGTGGGACGTCTACAATAATTTCCACATGGGGAACGGCGGTGAACTATGCGCCGCCAAGTATCAGTTGACCAGAAAAGAACTGGATGACTTCGCCCTTGAGAGCTATCGGCGTGCGCGTGAGGCGATCGCGAGGGGAATCTTTAAACAGGAAATCGTGCCGATCGAAGTGGCGCAGCGTAAAGGCCCGGCAGTAACAGTTATGGAAGACGAGGAGCCGAACCGAGTCGATCTGAGCAGAATGCGTGAACTGAAGCCGGTTTTCCAGAAAGACGGCGTTCTGACCGTGGGTAATTCTCCTTCCTGTAATGATGGCGCGGCTGCGTTGATTGTCATGGCGGAAGAGGAAGCGGCACGCCTGAGGCTCGTCCCAATGGCGCGCATCATCGGCTACGCCGGTGCAGCGTTGGCACCGGAATGGTTTACGATTGCACCGATTGAGGCTATCAAACTGGTGCTCAAGAAAACAGGCTTGACCATCGGCGACATTGATTTGTTCGAAATCAACGAGGCGTTTTCGGCTGTGTCTCTTGCTATCTATAGGGAATTGGGACTCGACGAAAAGAAGGTCAACGTAAACGGTGGGGCAGTCGCACTCGGCCATCCCATCGGGGCAACGGGGGCGCGCATCCTCACAACGCTGCTCCATGTCATGGCCGCGCGTGGAGCGAGGCGAGGATTGGCGGGCCTCTGCATCGGCGGAGGAGAAGCGTTGGCAATGATCGTAGAAAGGCCGTGAAAGGTGAAATGTGAAAAGTAAAAAGTGTTCCGAAACCCGAGCGTATTGCTTCGCTTCAGAGTCCACCCTTTACGGACGACGATGACCGGTTAACGAATAATGGTGAGCGACAGGGCCATGAAACTCGACGATATCAAGATCATCGGTATCGTAGGAGCCGGTCAAATGGGCCGCGGCATCAGTCAGGTGTGCGCGACGGCCGGCTATAAAGTTCTTCTCGTGGACGTCGCCGAGCCACCATTAACGGAGGCGGTTTCCAAGATCCGCTCCGGGTTGGAACGCGCGGTGGAACGGGGCAGTCTCACCGATCACCAAGCAGGAGAGGTCTTAGCACTTATTCATCCACTGGGTCAGCTCGACCGCTTACGAGATGCGGAGGTGGTCATCGAAGCGGTTCCGGAAGATCTGACGGTAAAGCAGGAACTCTTCGCTCAATTGAATCGAATCTGTCTTCCTCAGGCAGTGCTCGCGAGCAACACCTCATCCATTTCCATCACGAAGTTGGGAGCCGCCTCCGGCCGACCGAACCGCATCGTCGGCCTGCATTTCATGAATCCTGCGCCCGTGATGCGTCTTGTGGAAGTGGTTCGCGGGCTGGAAACATCCGAACGCACGATGCAGCTCGCACTCGACTTGGCAAAGCGCTTGGGAAAAACGCCCGTCGTCGCTAAAGATGTACCAGGATTCATTGTGAACCGTGTGCTGATTCCCCTGATCAATGAAGCGATTTTCGCATTGGAGGAAAGTATAGCGTCTGCAGAAGACATCGATATGGCGATGACCGCTGGCGCCAATCATCCCGTAGGACCTCTGGCCCTTGCCGACCGCATCGGCTTGGATACAGTGCTGTCTATCTGTGAGGTCTTGCATCAAGACTTGGGTGATCCCAAATTCCGGCCTTGCCCCTTGCTCCGCCGGTATGTTGAAGCCGGGTGGCTTGGACGGAAAAGTGGCCGTGGGTTCTATATCTACGAACGAAGGGACGAACGGCAGGAAGTGGTCAGCAATAGGGCATGATCCAGTCCTTGCTCCTTGCCAAATCGGTAGGTTGAAGCCGGGGGGCTTGAACGGAAAAGCGGACGCGGGTTCTACGTGCACGAAGGGAGGAACGAACGGCAGGAAGCCATGAGCAGATCCTGATCTTGGTCACTGGTTTTTCATCACGATCCGGAGCAACGCCGATGCAAGAGCGCAAATCGCGATTTACCTCCCTCTCAGGATTCGACATCAACCCGGTGTACACGCACAATGATTTGAAGGACTGGTCGCCGGACCAGGAACTCGGAGCACCGGGCGAATTCCCATACACCAGAGGCATCTATCCGACCATGTATCGCGGTCGGCTTTGGACGATGCGGCAATTCGCCGGCTTCGGATCGGCGGAAGACACCAATTGGCGCTTCAAATATCTTCTTCAACACGGACAGACCGGCCTGAGCGTGGCGTTCGACATGCCGACGTTGATGGGAATCGACGCAGATGATCCCCGTGCTCATGGTGAGATCGGTCATTGCGGCGTCGCGATCTCCTCGCTCGATGATATGGAGCGATTGTTCGAAGGCATTCCGCTCGATCAGGTCACCGTCTCGATGACGATCAACGGTCCGGCCGCCGTGATCTTCGCAATGTACCTCGCCGTCGCGGAAAAGCGCGGCATTTGTCTTGATCGGCTGGACGGTACGTTACAGAACGATATTCTGAAGGAATACATCGCTCAGAAAGAGTGGCTCTTTCCACCGGGACCCTCCCTGCGGTTGATCACCGACACCATCGCCTACTGCGCCGAGCATGTGCCCAAGTGGCATCCTATCAGTATCAGCGGGTATCACATCCGGGAAGCCGGCTCGACTGCGGCGCAGGAATTGGCCTTTACCCTCTACGACGGCCTCACCTATGTGGAGGCGGCAGTGAAAGCCGGTCTTCGTGTGGATCGATTCGCTCCGCAGCTCTCGTTCTTTTTTAACGCGCACAACGACTTTTTCGAAGAAATCGCCAAGCTCCGTGCGGCCCGTCGGCTGTGGGCTCGCGAAATGACGCGCCGGTATCGGCCCAACGATCCGCGCGCAGTGCAGCTCCGCTGTCATGCGCAGACTGCCGGCTGTTCCCTTACGGCACAACAGCCGATGAACAACGTCGTTCGGACGACGATTCAAGCCTTAGCGGCCATCTTGGGCGGCGCCCAGTCCCTTCACACCAATTCGATGGACGAAACGCTCGCACTGCCGACCGAGGACGCGGTGAAACTCGCGTTGCGTACGCAACAGATCATCGCGCAGGAGAGCGGAGTCGCCAACAGCGTCGATCCCCTTGGCGGCTCCTATTACATCGAAACTCTCACAAATCGCCTCGAGGAAGCGGTGCTGGATTACTTTCGTCGGTTGGATGACATGGGCGGCATGGTGCGGGCGATCGAGCTGGGATTCCCGCAGCGTGAAATCCTCGACGCCTCGCAACGGTACCAACGCGAGTTGGAACGAAAAGAGCGGATCACCGTGGGTGTCAACGAATATGTGGAATCAATGGAACGTCCGATACCTATCCTCAAGATCGGTCAAGAAGTTGAGAGCGAACAGGTGGCGCGTCTTTCAGACCTACGCAAATGTCGTGATTCTTTCAAGATGGCCGGTGCCGTCGAGGCACTGCAGGAAGCAGCGTCATGCGGCGAGAACGTGATGACGTATCTCATCGAGGCGGTGAAGGCTAAGGCGACATTAGGCGAAATGTGCGCGGCCTTGAAAGAAGTGTTGGGCACGTATCGGGAGCCGGTAGTGTTGTGATGTCAACGGGCGACCAAGCGCCTGTTGCGCTCGTGCGACGCGCATAGAAGGCTGATCAGATTGTGATCACAGCGGGCGGCGTTCGTCGCATGCGAGCAGTTGAAGGCATCCCGGTTGTCACTGCCGAAGCGGAGGATGGAGAGGAGATGGCGTGCGTTCGGCGCCCATCCCTTCTCAGCTGAATGGCTACCGGCGCTATGAGGAAAGCCTTCGTGCCAATACCCTTCCCACCAAGGCCCAAGGGTAGGGAGAGAGGATCATGAAATTGGGTGCGTTTGAGATTTATCCGGTGAGCGACGGTCGGTTTCGGCTGGACGGTGGAGCTATGTTCGGAGTGGTTCCCAAAGCCCTGTGGGAAAAGTGTTGTCCCGCCGATGAATTGAACCGAATTCCGCTCAGCCTCACAGCTCTGCTGATCCGAGCGAATGGCAAAAACATCCTGGTCGATACGGGGCTGGGGCCTAAGGAAGATGAGAAGTTCCAACGCATGTTCGCCGTCGAGCGAACACCGACGATACTGGAATCTCTCAAGCGGTTAGGCCTGGGGCCGGATGACATTCACCTCGTCATCAATACCCATCTGCATTTTGATCATGCAGGGGGGAACACTATAAGAGAAAAAGATGGAAGCATCAAGCCGGCCTTCCCCAAGGCGCGGTACCTGATTCAACAGGGCGAATTTGAAGATGCCGCTTGCGCCAATGAACGGACCAGAGCGAGCTACCGGGAAGACAATTTCACGCCGATTGCTCACATGAAGCAGTGGGAATTCCTCCACGGCGATACGGAACTCGTTCCAGGTGTGACGGCGGTCGTCACCGCCGGCCATACGTGCCGCCATCAGAGCGTCAAGATCGAATCGGAAGGACAGATCGCCTTTTTTCTTGGCGACCTGATTCCTACCGTATCGCATCTGCCGCTTCCCTACATCATGGGCTACGATCTCTTTCCCATTCAAACTCTGGAGACGAAACGATGGGTGTTGGATCGGGCGTTTGAAGAGCAATGGCTGCTGCTTTTCGAACATGATCCAGTGGTTCGAGCGGGATACGTTCGGAGGGAACAGGATGGCAAATATGTTCTTCGGGAGGTGACGGCATGACAGTAGCGAGCAAGCCTCTGCGGATTCTGATCGGTAAAGTCGGTCTCGACGGCCATGACAGAGGGGTGAAACTCATTGCTCGCGCGTTGCGGGACGCCGGGATGGAAGTCATCTATACGGGTCTGCATCAGACGCCTGAACAAGTCGTCAGTACGGCGATTCAAGAGGATGTGGATGCGATCGGCTTAAGCATTCTTTCCGGTGCACACAATACGCTGTTTCGACGAGTCCTCGAACTTCTCAAGGAACAGGAAGCCGAAGGCATAGTCTTGTTCGGCGGTGGAATTATCCCCGATGAGGATGTGCTCACCCTGACAGCGGCGGGGGTGAAGGGTATCTTCGGGCCCGGGGCGTCCATGGGAGAGATCGTGAAGTTCGTGAAGGGGTTCAAGCCACTGGGCTGAGGCACCATGCGTACGTTGACGACTTCGGTAGTTGCGACATCCGGCGAATTTACCTCGAATCGTGCCAACTACGAGGGGCTGATGGCCGACCTCCAGAAACATCTCGCCCTCGCTCGGGCCGGAGGGCCAACGGAAGCAGTGGCCCTTCATCAACAACGAGGCAAACTGACCGCCCGCGCGCGGATTGCGAAATTGCTCGACTCGGACAGACCTTGGTTGGAGCTCAGCCCCCTCGCGGCATGTGGGATGTATGAAGGGCAGGTCCCAGCCGCCGGTCTGGTTACCGGTATCGGTTATGTGTCGGGACGGCCCTGTGTCATCGCCGCCAATGACGCGACGGTCAAAGGCGGAACCTATTTCCCCATGACGATTAAGAAACACCTCCGGGCCCAGGAGATCGCGCTGGAGAACCGACTACCCGCGATCTATCTGGTAGATTCCGGCGGCGTGTTCCTGCCGATGCAAGCCGATGTATTTGCCGACAAGGAACACTTCGGGCGGATCTTTTATAATCAGGCGCGCATGTCTGCTCTCGGTATTCCTCAACTTGCCGTCGTCATGGGAATGTGCACCGCCGGTGGCGCCTATGTGCCGGCCATGTGTGATGAAAACGTGATCGTGAAAGGGACGGGCACTATTTATCTGGCGGGACCGCCGCTGGTCAAAGCGGCAACCGGCGAGGAAGTCACCGCTGAAGATCTCGGCGGGGCTGATCTCCACACAAGACTTTCCGGCGTGAGCGATCACCTGGCGGAAAATGATAATGAGGCGTTGGAAATTTGCCGTTCGATTGTCGACACATTGCCGAGGCGGCCGGTTCTTCGCAGACCGGCCATCGAGGAGCCGTGTTTCCCAGCCGGCGAACTGTATGGACTCATCCCGAGCAATCCGCGTCAAACCTTCGACGCGCGCGAAGTCATCGCCCGCCTGGTAGACGGAAGCCGATTCCACGAGTTTAAGGCTCGGTACGGCCGGACGCTCGTATGCGGCTTCGCCCGCTGGATGGGGCATCAGGTCGGCATCGCGGCGAACAACGGCGTGCTTTTCTCTGAAGCTGCGCTGAAAGGCTCACACTTCGTGCAACTCTGCTGCCAGCGGCGGTTGCCTCTCGTGTTTCTCCAAAATATCCCCGGCTTCATGGTCGGAAAGGAGTATGAAGCCCGCGGGATCATCAAGGACGGCGCGAAAATGGTGCAAGCGGTGGCGACTGCCGATATTCCAAAGTTCACGATCATAATCGGCGCCTCCCATGGTGCCGGCAATTACGCGATGTGCGGACGGGCGTATGCTCCGAGGTTTCTTTTTATCTGGCCCAACGCTCGGACCTCGGTGATGGGGGCGCAACAGGCGGCCCAAGTACTCTTGACGGTGAAACAGCAGCAGAGAGCCCGAGACAAAGCTGCCCTGTCGGAAGATGAGCAGCGTAAGATTACGGCCTCCACACGGGTCCAGTATGAGCGGGAGGAGAGTCCTTATTTCAGCACCGCTCGGCTCTGGGATGACGGCATCATCGATCCGATGGAGACGCGAAACATTCTCGGTTTGTGTCTGGACGTCGCAATGACGACACCGGTTCGCTCGTCACACCAGCCGGTCTTCCGTATGTGAGGCGTCGATGAAGGATTTTACGGCGATCCTCGTTGACACGAACAATGGCTGCGCGCGTGTGACCTTGAATCGGCCTGATCGACGGAACGCGTTCGACGCGCACATGGCGGAGGAGCTGTGTAAGGCATTCGAGACATTGGCACGGGATCCTTCTGTGCGCACGATCATCTTGACCGGAGCCGGTTCCACATTCTGCGCCGGGGCAGACCTCCGGTGGATAGGGCCGGACCGAACCGTTTCTGCAACGGAGGCACGGCAGGATGCCGAGTGCTTGCTGGCTATGTTTCGGACTATCGATGTTTGTCCCTGCCCCGTGATCGGACGCATCCAGGGAGCCGCCTATGGCGGAGGACTCGGGTTGATCGCGGTGTGTGACATCGCAATGGCTACTACGGAAGTAATGTTCGCCTTCAGCGAAGTCCGCCTGGGATTGATCCCGGCTGTGATCGCACCTTTTGTTCTCGCGAAGACCGGAGACTCTTTCGCGCGACGATTCTGTCTAACCGGTGAACCGTTTTCCGCCTCGACCGCACGAGCCGGCGGTCTGATTCATGATGTGGTTGAACCAATCGCACTTGACGCCCGTGTTGCGACATTGGCGGAGCAGATCGCACACTTGGCTCCGCAGGCCGTACGAGACACGAAATCACTATTTCGCCGGCTTCACCATCTGTCCCATGAGGACCGCTGGAAAGCTTGTGTCGAGGAGAATGTTCGGGCTCGTCTCTCATCTGAAGCGCAGGAAGGGATTTGTGCCTTTCGTGAACGCCGAACCCCGAACTGGGTTGTTCCAACAGGCGGGGAGTAAGGGGCTGCTGTGGAACGGCACATGATGCAAGACAGCAACGAACCAAAATCAACTACGCCTGTGATTCGGATCGTCGAGGTCGGTCCGCGAGACGGGCTGCAGAATGAGTCGGGCGTCGTTCCCACGGAGGTTAAGGTGTCGTTCGTGGATGCCTTATCCAAGAGCGGCGTGACAGAGATCGAAGCAGGATCGTTCGTGTCGCCTCGTGCCATTCCGCAACTGGCGGATTCCGACGAGGTGTTCCGGAAGATCGAACGATTGCCTGGCGTTATCTATTCAGCGCTCGTGCCGAACGAACGAGGATTGGAACGGGCGAGGGCGGCGGCGGTCGACAAGATTTCCGTCTTTACGGCGGCCTCCGATTCGTTCACACGACAAAACATCAACTGTACGATTGCCGAATCGATCGGGCGGTTCAGGTCAGTGGTGTTCGGCGCCAAGCGCGATGGCATGGCCGTGCGAGGATATGTCTCTACCGTGACCCATTGTCCCTTTGAGGGTGCCGTCCAGCCGTCGCAAGTTTTGGACGTGGTGCGGCAGTTGCTCGATCTCGGGTTAGACGAAATCTCTCTCGGGGACACCGTTGGAAAGGCCGCTCCTCGGGACATCCGGAAACTATTGGATGAAATAGTGCCACGTATTGATCGGAGCCGTCTCTCGCTTCACGTCCACGATACCTGCGGCATGGCCGTGGCCAATGTCCTGACCGCATGGACAGAGTACAGCATCGAGGCGTTTGACACGGCCGCTGGGGGACTCGGAGGGTGTCCTTACGCGCCGGGGGCGTCGGGAAATGTTGCGACGGAAGACGTAGTCTACGCCTTGAAAGCATCCGGCGCTTCACTGGTTGTGGAGGAGCGGAAGGTTATTGCGGCGGCAAGCGAGATCGGTAAGATTCTGAACCGCCCGCTTTCGTCTCGCCTGTCGCGCGTGCAGATGGAACAAGTGGCGTATGAGGGTACGGTATGAGTGCTTCCAGTCCAAATATGTCCCTGTCAGACATCCATGGAATGGCAATCTTGGCCGAGCAGGTCAGGGCCGGCAATGTCCGCGCTGTATCCAGGCTGATCACCTTGTTAGAGAATCATCCGGACGACCGGACTGTAGTGCAGCTTCTCAACAACGCCTCGCATAGGTCGATGATGATCGGGGTGACAGGATATCCCGGGGCTGGGAAAAGCACGGTGGTTGATCAATTGGTGAGCTTCTATCGGCGGCAGGGTTTGAAGGTCGGGGTTCTGGCGGTCGATATCAGTAGTCCTGTCACGGGCGGCGCGTTGCTGGGTGACCGCATCAGAATGCATGAACATGCACTGGATCCAGGGGTCTACATCCGCAGTATGGCTACCCGAGGCCATCACGGAGGGCTTGCGCGAGCGACGGTTGACGCAGTCGTCGTTCTAGAGGCGGCCGGATATGAGGTGATCCTGATTGAGACTATTGGAGTCGGCCAGAATGAAGTCGACATTGTCGATGTCGCACACACCGTTGTAGCCGTGGTGGCACCGGGACTTGGCGACGAGGTTCAAGCTATGAAAGCCGGGCTATTAGAAGTCGCCCATATCATCGTCGTCAACAAAGGAGACCTTCCTGGCGCGGATAACACGTTACGTGATTTGCGGGAATGGTGTTCGAATGTCTTGCGCACGGTCGCGACGACAGGAGCTGGGATTCCGGAGCTCGCTGCCGCAATTGCGGAGCATCAACAGCTCCATACTGTCCGTCACGTCGCGAGCGCTCGGAACCGCTGACGCTCGGTTCTGGCCAAGCGTGGTATTACAAAGGGGGAGTCAAAGGGGTTTATCCGGCGGCGACAATAAAGTGGGCTGCGCCCCTAGCCGCCGGATCAAGCGAAGCTTGGTATGGAGGATGTATGCAGCATCAACTCTTGACGATTTCTCACCATGTCGCACGGATTACTTTGCACAATCCTCCGGCCAACGCACTGAATCTTTCCGTACTCAAGGAGCTTGAACTCGTCTTGAACGAATTGGAAGAGGACGAGTACATCCGAGTCGTGATCGTGACCGGTACAGGACGCTTCTTTTCCGCGGGGGCTGACATCAATGAACTGGCGCATCTCAATACCGCCCATGGCGGTTCGGAATTTGCTGTTCGCGGACAATCACTCCTCAACCGCATCGAACGATCAGATAAACCGGTTCTTGCCGCAATCAACGGAATCTGTATCGGCGGCGGCCTCGAGTTGGCTCTGGCCTGCCATATTCGGGTAGCGGCCTCAGGAGCAACGCTAGGGTTGCCCGAGATCAAACTCGGCCTCATTCCCGGCTTCGGAGGCACGCAACGGTTGCCGCGAATCGTTGGGCCCTCCAAAGCGGCTGAGCTGATCTTGACGGGTGAAACCCTCTCTGCTGAGGACGCGCTGCGGATTGGCCTGTTGAGTCGAGTGATACCACCGCAGGAGTTGATCACACAGGTGGATACCATCGCCGCGTCAATTACCGCACAAGGGAAAACAGCGGTCGAAGCGGCACTCCATGCAATCAGAGGAGGACTGGACATTCCCCTGTCAGAAGGCTTGGCCAGGGAAGCAGAATTGTTCGGTCGATTGTGTGGAACTGCTGACAAACAAGAAGCCATTCGGGCTTTTCTTGAAAAACGACAGACGAAGGTTACGCATGCATGAGTGTGCGAGACACGCGCGAGAGGCGCGAAGGGCGGGACATGCCACACGACAAGTATCAGCCGTCGTTTGTGTTTGCGCGCGTCTCGCTTGTCCCACTTGTCGCGCTGGACGGTGACGCTTCACGATTGACGTTCTTGCAACGAGGGGAAGATGCTTGCCGATCGCCTCGCTCGATATTGTCAAGCGCTGCGCTACGGCGATTTACCGGACGCCGTCGTGCATGAAGTGAAGCGGCGCGTGCTCGACAGCCTTGGTTGCGCGCTAGGCGCTTGGAACGCACGGCCCTGCCTGGTCGCTCACCGAATGGCCAAGGCCGTCACCATGCCGCACGGCGCGACGCTGTGGGGCACGAATCACAAGACGCTTCCTGACCTTGCAACCTTCGCTAACGGTGGGCTAGTTCGATATCTCGATTTCAACGACACCTATCTTTCCAGGGAGCCGGCGCATCCCTCTGACAATATTCCGGCCATTATCGCAGTTGGCGAGGCCGTCGGTGCATCCGGCAAACAGGTGATTCAAGCCATCGCTCTTGCCTATGAAGTGCAGTGCCGACTCTGCGACGCCGCGGCGCTCCGTCCCCGTGGGTGGGATCATGTGACCTACGGTCCCTTCTCGTCCGCTCTCAGCGCCGCAAAGCTCATGAAACTCTCACATAAACAGACCGTGCAGGCTGTCAATCTTGCCGGTGTCGCCAATGTGGCCCTACGGCAGACGCGGGTTGGGGACCTCTCCATGTGGAAAGCCTATGCCTTCTCGAATGCTGCCCGAAACGGTGTGTTTGCCGCCATGTTGGGGCAGCTGGGTATGGCAGGGCCATCGCCAATCTTTGAAGGTGAAAGGGGCTTCATGAAACTCGTGTCGGGGCCATTGGAGCTGGTGTCATTTGCTGCAGAACGGGGACAGCCTGCTCGGATGGGGATAGACCCTGGCGGAACGGGGCCGGTTCCTGAGAGGCAGTCCTCTCAGTTCAAGATCTTGGATACTTATATCAAACGGTATCCGGTCGAGTATCACGCACAGACTGCGGTCGAGGCAGCATTGGCGCTGCGAGCCGAACTTATAGCATCTGAAGGAGCGCGAGTCATAAGACAAATCTCTGATATCGAAATCGGAAGCTATGACGTAGCCATCGAAATCATCGGGCGTGATCCTGAAAAATGGCAACCCACTACGAGGGAAACGGCTGATCACAGCCTTCCCTATTGCGTCGCGGCATCATTGCTCGACGGCTGCATGACGCTACGAGCGTTCGGCCAGAAACGAATGCAAAATCCAATCGTGCGAGATCTGATGAAACACATCCGTGTCGTGCAGCAGCCTGAATTCGAGGGGTGTTACCCGAAGACCCTGCCGACCAGGATTACGGTCAAGACCGAGACAGGGAAGACCTACACGTGGCAGGTTGATGTGCCAGTGGGACATCCCGGCAATCCGATGTCAGATGGAGATCTGGAGGCGAAGTTTCGTGGGTTAACCGCCGGACGACTGAACCGTTCCCGGATGGACCGGCTTGTCGAATTCGTGTGGAGGCTTGATCGGGTTCGAGATATTGGCGCGCTCATGGCACTTTTGAAGATCTGAGCTTCAAGATCAGCGATGATGAACATGAATAAGGATTCAGAAATGCAGGCAAAGGCAGCTCGCCTACGCGACCTGTTAGCGACGCGCACCCTCGCCATTCCTGGAGCGTTCAATGCACTGGTCGCGATGCAAATTGAACGAGCCGGGTTCGAAATCGTGTACGTCTCTGGGGCGGCGATCTCTGCTTGCCGCGGAGTCCCGGATATCGGACTCCTCACGCTCAACGAGATGGCTGACGAAGCAGGAAAGATTGCCAATGCCGTGTCGATCCCGGCCATCGTCGATGCCGATACAGGCTATGGCGGTCCGGTAGAGGTTGCGGAAGCGGTGAGGGTTTTCGAAGAGGCTGGTCTCGTCGGCATGCAGATCGAAGACCAAAAAACGGCCAAGAAGTGCGGCCATCTCCCGGGGAAGCAGCTGGTGCCTGTGGGCGAAATGGCAGCCAAAATTGAAGCGGCTGTTCAGGTGAAGAGAGATCAGAATTTCATGATCGTAGCGCGCACTGATGCCCGCAGTGGAGAGGGGCTGGAGGCCGCCATTGAGCGAGCAGCGATCTATGCACAGGCCGGTGCGGATGCGCTGTTTCCTGAGGCGCTGGAGTCAACCGAAGAATTTCGAATCTTCGCCAAGGGAATGAAGAAGAGGGGGATCACTGTTCCCTTGATCGCCAACATGACGGAGTTCGGGACAACTCCTCTCTTAAGTGTCGAAGAATTTGAGAGATTGGGGTATCACGGCGTGTTGTTTCCCGTCACGGCGGTACGAGTAACTTTGAAGGCCATCAATGACTTGCTGACGGAATTGAAGCTGTTTCGTTCTCAACGGGGTTGGCTTCACCACATGATGACAAGGCAAGAACTGTATGACCTGCTCCGGTACAGGGATTCTTAGAGCAGTAGGAAGAGAGGACCTATGAGCACAGTCATGAGTGAGTCTCTCGCAACTGAAGTGAAAGACCGTCCTTTGTACAGCCCTGGTCTCGAAGGAGTGCTTGCCGGAGAATCGAGTCTCTGTCTCGTCGATGAAGGGGAAGCTGGTCTTCTCTATCGGGGCTATGCGATCCGTGATCTGGCGGAGTGCAGCACGTTTGACGAAGTCGCCTATCTACTACTGTTCGGTCATCTGCCGACTCAGGCGGAACTCAAAGACTTTTCAGCACAATGGATCGAGAACGCCGTCCTTCCTCGTCTCCTCGATGTGTTCCTTGCGGCCGTGCCCACCAACTCACACCCGATGGACATTGTTCGAACGGGTGTGTCGCTGCTGGGCATGGTCGACCCGGATGCAAGAGACAGCTCTCATGATGCCAACGTTCGGAAATCCGTTCGGCTGCTGACGCAAATCCCCCTGATAATCGCGACCTCGTATCGGCTCGCGAACGGCAAACCTCGTGTGCGACCACAAGCGGATCTGAGCTTCGCGGAGAACCTCTTGTATCTCCTCACAGACCAGAGGGGAGATGACCAGGCAAAGGCCATGGCTCGCGTCCTCGACGTCTCCCTCACTCTATATGCTGAACATGAATTCAATGCATCCACGTTCGCCGCGCGCGTGACGGCGTCGACGATGACCGATCTGTATTCCGCCATTACCTCGGCAATCGGGACGCTCAAGGGGCCGCTCCATGGAGGAGCGAATGAGGCGGTCGCGGAGATGTTTCTTGAAATCGGCAGCCGTGAACGGGCGGAAACATGGGTGCGAGAGGCTCTCGCAAAGAAACAACGTATCATGGGTTTTGGCCACCGCGTCCTCAAGAAAGGCGATACTCGTTCAGCCATCATTCAGCAGTACGCCGAATCGGTAAGCAGAATCTACGGCGATCGCCGGTGGTACGAGATCGCCACTGCCGTCGATCATGTCATGCAGCAAGAGAAAGCCCTCCACCCCAACCTAGATTTCTACACAGCGGTCGCCTATCTTCTGATGGGAATTCCCCGCAACCTCTACACACCGGTGTTCGTCTGCTCGCGCATCGCCGGATGGTGTGCCCATGTCATTGAACAACAGGATCACAATCGGTTGATGAGGCCCCGTGCACATTACACGGGACCGTCAAGGAGGGAATATGTCCCCCTTGATCGCCGTATCTGAGCATATCACGTAGGATGGTTGAAGAAGCACGTATCCTCTACACGTGACCCTTGAGGAAAGGATATGTCCTCATTAACTGGCGTACCTGAGCATATCGCGTAGGATGGTTGAAGAAGCACGTATCCTCTACACGTGACCCTTGAGGAAAGGAT
>CAZOHW010000018.1:15111-22254 GCA_964579525.1 uncultured Nitrospira sp.
ATGTCCCCATTAATTGGCGTACCTGAGCACCTCGCACAGGCACGGAAAGTCGAAGGTCTGTATCCAGCGTTCCGGTGGGATTCGTTCGCTGACTTCTTCAAGTCCCGCATCTATGATCCTTCCTTGGTCAATCGCATGTTCTTGACCTATTGCGATGATGACCGAGCAGTTCGTTACACCTACAGCTACGGGGAATTTGGAACAATAGTCCAATTAACCGCGACGTTCCTCCATAACCAGGTTGGCTTACGATCAGGGGACCGGTTGGCAACTATCCTCTTTAATCACGATCTCACTGCGGTGCTGTATTTTGCGGCGTGGGTACTGGGTGTCACGATCGTTCCGATCAACGTCGAAGAATCCGTGAATAAGAAACACTATATCCTGAAACATGCTGAGGCATCGGCCGTCTGTTGTTGGCACAGTGTTCTTGAGGAAGTGCAGAGCATCCAGCGAGAACTCCCGGCCTTACGCCATGTGATTGCGGTGAATGATGACGGATTCGTTGAAGGGCCGAAGCATAGGGTGGGGACAAAAATGGGAAGGTCCTTCTCTCCCTTGGACGCAGCATCTCACCCTTTCGGTCTGGAGGACGACGCGCTCATTGTCTATACGTCAGGGACCACTGGTCCACCGAAAGGTGTGGTCCTCACCGTGGAGAATTTGCTGATCGATGCCGACGCCATCGCCGACTGGCATCAGTTTGGAGTGGACGACTGCTTGATGTGTGTGCTCCCGATTCATCATGTGAATGGGATAGTTGTCACGTTGGTTACGCCGTTTTATTGCAAAGGCAGCATCGTCCTGAATCGCAAGTTCAAGAGCACCACATTCTGGCGGAGAGTTCACGATGAGCGAGTAACCTGTGTCAGTGTCGTCCCGACCCTGCTCGAATTCCTCCTCGATGCGAATGAGGATGTGGCTGCATACAACTTGGACGGCTTCGGCGGATTTATTTGTGGGGCGGGTCCTTTGCTCAAAGATACTGCAATACGGTTCGAGGACCGATTCGGCTTTCCGATTCGCCACGGCTACGGCTTGTCTGAAACGACTTGTTATTCCTGCTTTCCGCCGAATGACCTTTCACGGGAAGAACATCGCCGCTGGATTGGAGGCTACGAGTTCCCCTCGATCGGTGTTCCTCTGCGGCACAACCTGATGGCGATTCTAGACGATGGCGGGCAACCGCTGCCGGAAATGGCGAGAGGTGAGATTTGCATCCGTGGCAGGACCGTGTGTGCCGGCTATTTCAAACGAGACGATGCCAACGAAGCGGCGCTTCAATGGGGCTGGTTCCGCTCTGGAGACGAGGGATTCTATGTCCGGGATAAGGTGGGGCGCCCCTTTTTCTTCATTTAAGGTCGCCTCCAGGAATTCATTATTCGTGGCGGCGTCAATATTACTCCGCTCGAAATCGACGAGGTGTTGCGGACTCATCCTCTCGTCCGATTCGCAATGGCTGTTCCGTTTGAGCACCGGTACTATGGAGAGGAGATCGCGGCCTATGTGGTGCCGCGAGACGGCGTCTCTTCACCCACAGAAGCCGAATTGCTCGCGCACTGCCGTCGACGACTTCCGTTCTCAAAATGTCCCAAGATGATTTGCTTTGGACAAGAAATTCCCTCTACCTCAACGGGCAAACCCAAACGCTTGGAATTAAAGACCCGTCTCGCTCCTCTATTGGTAGCCTATCGCGATCATCAATTCAGGGACATCGAGGGCGACGCTACCGTTTGATTGTATGATCCTTTTCTTTCAGGCCTCGACCAATTGTACGAGGACCTCTTCCTGGAGGCCCGCCCGAGCACGGGTATTCGCCTTCTGACGGCATGTTGTTCTGTTGGGTTAGATCGCAGCTACCCATGTGTTACCTCTACGAGCATGGCTGAACACGAACGGTGTGCCAGTACCCGCTGTGGCCGAGGTTCGGTCGGCCACGTGCAATCCCCGCTTCGTCGTGACCAATCTCGGTGAGGTACCCGCCACCGTGTATGCGATCTATTGTCAAGTGTGCCTCCTCCGATTGATACGGGACACCTCCCGCGGGTCGTCCGATCGCAGGAAACTGATCCGCGACGACCATCATGAATAAGTGGGTTAGGGCCACTTTGGGGTATTTCATAGGGCGGGAGGCCTGGGTTTTGGGAACTGCTGGGCGAATTGCGCCGCATCAAGTTGATGCACCTGATGGGTCTGCCGACCCAATGCGAACCACCGGCCATTGTGGGACACGATGCCGTCCTGCGACGCGCTAAATAGGGAGGTTGTCGACCTGTGGAATAGGGAGAGGGAAGAAATGCCTCGTCAAAAGAAATAGTGAATTTGACGAGAGAAGCTCAAGCTACCCTGAACATGGATAAGAGCTCAGAAAACCATGAGGAGAGTCTTTTATGGTTCCTGAACCACATTGTTCGGTAATTCATTGGGGTTATCGCCAGGTCGCCCTGGGCAGATGTCCTCGAGGAGAAGACCACAGGTTTCAATGGCCTGACACAATCCACCGACCATATTACCCGTTTTCAATCGATCAACCGCGGTCTGGACCACCCGCGACCATTGTTCCACTGGAATTCGTTGGAATAATGGCTGATCCGGAAGCACATAGATCTGTCGCTCCAGAAGCGAGACCATGATGAGTACACCGGTGCGTTCACGAGTCTGAGAGACGGCATGCTGCGCAAAGGCACGCTGAGCCCTGAGGCGAACTTTCTGCTGCATCCGCTCGGTCGATGTGAACAGGCGGATAACAGGAACGAACGTGCCAAGCCACACCCCAGCTCCATAGGCGAGGATGGTCGCGAGTATCAGCCACGCTGCATTGGAGACATACCAACCCCACGGAAGCCACAGAACGTCGCAGGTCAGCAAGATGGTCAGCGTGGCCAATGCGAGGACAAGCCCGGCCCGATGCTGCGCGTCTCGATAGATCCCCGATCGAGCCACAATCATGGGAACGATCTCGGCATTGGTGCGTCGTTCAGCAACTAATACCGCTCGCTCGACCCGCTCCTGCTCCTCGTCTGTCAGTTGGAATTGCTTACCAGTTTCCACTGGCCCCTCCTCCTCCGAAATCGCCTCCTCCTCCACTGAACCCACCGCCGCCGAATGAACCTCCACCCCATCCGCCATCGCGGCTTCGGTACCAGACCCAATCATCTAGGCCCCTATACCGATTCCCTCTGCCTCCGCCGATTCCTGATGCTCCTATGGCAACCAGGAGCAAGAGGGTCGCCCCGCTCGCGACGATGGCAGGCAACACCCATGGAGCCAACAGTACAGAAACCCCCGCCCCGACTGCCGGCCCGATCCATCGATGCACATTTCCGAGGACCAATCCGACCACTACTCCAACCACGACAGCCGTGATGACCTGTGAGATAACATCGTTGGCCTGGGAAGGGAGTTTGGGTGTTGCCTGGTACGTCCCTTCAATCGTGCTGACAATGGCGTTAACTCCCGCGGTTACTCCACCCGGCACATCTCCGGCTCGGAATCGCGGTACGATCTCATCTCTGATGATGTGCGCCGACCGGATGTCGGTCAAGACACCTTCTAACCCATAACCGACTTCAATTCGAACCTTGCGCTCTCCGATCGCAATCAGTAAGAGAACCCCGTTATCCGTGCCTTTCTGGCCCAGCTTCCAGGTCGTGGCCACGCGGTGAGAAAACTCTTCGAGAGACTCTCCCGCAAGGGAAGGAAGAATGAGCACCGCAACCTGATTGCTCGACTGGGATTCATGCGCCGCTAACTGGGCTGTCAGCGATTGGATGGTGTCAGTCGGTAAGACATGGGCTAGATCGACGACCCGTCCGGTCACGGGAGGAACGTCGAGTGTGAAGGCGGTTGTCGCGAGTGAAAAGAGGGCAGTTGCCAGGGACCAGCACAAAACGAGTCGACATATTCCCACTCTGCTCAACTGGTTTCCTTGCCGACCAGGATTCAAAACTTCACTTCAGGCGGTTTGGACACAGCATGCTCATCGGCAACAGTAAAGTTCGGCCGTTCTTCAAGATGCAACAAGAACTTGGCAGTCAGGTTGGTTGGGAAATACCGGACTAGCTTATTGTATTCCGCGACACGGTCGATGTATCGCTTGCGGGCCACTGTAATCCGATTTTCCGTCCCTTCCAGCTGACTCTGGAGGTCTCGGAAGTTCTGGTCGGCTTTGAGATTCGGATAATTTTCCGCGATCGCGATGAGCCGGCCTAACGCCGAGGTAATACTGGCTTGAGCCTTTTGAAAGGCATCGAACGCCGCGGGGTCCTTCAACACTTCCGGCGTCACTTGCATCCCCGTGGCTCTGGCGCGGGCATTGACCACCCCTTCAAGCGTCTCTTTCTCATGCGCCGCATAGCCTTTCACCGTGGCCACGAGATTGGGAATCAGGTCGGCACGACGTTGATATTGATTCAGCACCTCACTCCACGCGGCTTTGGTATCTTCATCCAGGCCTTGGAGATCGTTATAGCCGCACCCGGACAGGGCAAGCACACTGATCATCGCGAGCGCGATCACAGCCGTTTTTCGAAAAAGATACCCCATCATTCCCTCCCTCCAGAAGACTGGAGATCCGCGTCCTCGAACCTCACGGTCATGCTACCATGGGCATAATCACGAAGATATATCGGGCAAGGATCTATATTTGCTTGGGAGGGCACCGACATGAGGGCGAGCCGTCGAGCTTACCCCGAGTCTACCCGATGACCGTCGGCTCAGCAGATTTAGAGAAGACGGAAGATGTCGATCCGGAATGTGAGTGGATAAAGTTGCGCAGCCGTTTGTTCTCTTGCGCTTGTCGGAGAAACTTGAACGCAATCCCTCGCGCACTAACTGAGCGGACCATGGCTGCCACTTCAACGGGGGCTCCCCCCTCGGCAAGCGTAATCTCCAGATAAAAAATGTCGTGAACTCTGACGCGGGTCTCACTCTGAATGATACAGCCGCCCAAGGAGAGGTCCAACACCGTTCCCTCCCCCCGTACCTTTCCTCCGGAAAACGACAGGCAGAGCCGCACCGGGATACGTAGATGTTGACGGCGTTCGATCGAACGTCCACCTTGCGCCTTCCTGACACGACGAGCCAGAAATCGACAACGGCACTCCTGGCATTCAAACGGAACAACCCAGATCAAAGCCGCCACCAGTTCCCGAGGTGTTCGCGGTCCCACCTGCACCACACTGTCCTTTTGACACCGAGGACAAATGATTTGGCCACTCATGTCCCACGACCTGCTTGGTATTTCACCCTGCACACCGTTGCTTAGTCGAACTATAAAGGCCTTTCCCGTTCTGTCAAGCTGATTGCTATCCAGCGCAAACCCCTTTCCATGGCCTCTTTCTGCTTGTCGCCCAGCAAAAGCACATAAGCCGCCATAATCCCGGCAAGCAGCGAGAAACGAGAGAGGATATGGAACTGGAATGGCTACGAGTTGGATTCCGCGTGAGGCGCATCGGTTTCATCAGACTGGGCAGACTCGACGACACTCGCCCGGAGATACTCCCGGTTAAGGGCCGCAATGAACCGAACACTGATCTGTTTGGGACAGACCGCTTCGCATTCGTACTGATTGCCACAGGAACCAAAACCCTCTCGATCCATCGCCTCCAGCATGGCCCTCACCCGTCGCGTCCGTTCAGGCGTTCCCTGAGGCAATGTAGCCAAATGAGAGACCTTCGCCGCGACGAACAGCATAGCCGAAGCATTCTTGCACGCCGCCACACAAGCCCCGCAGCCGATATAGGGCGCCGCGTCCATCGCGATTTCCGCTTGATCCTTGCTGATCAATAGAACATTGCCATCCACCGCCCCACCCGTGTGGACGGAGATGTAGCCACCAGCCTGCATGATTCGATCCAGCGCACGGCGGTCGACTACGAGATCCTTGATGATCGGGAAGGCCCCTGCGCGCCAGGGTTCGACTGTAATCATCTCTCCATCAGAAAACTGTCTCATATACAGCTGACAGGTCGTCATGCCGCGTTGTGGACCATGGGGCACACCATTGATCACCAGTGAGCAGCTTCCACAGATCCCTTCCCGACAGTCGTGCTCGAATGCGACCGGTTCCTCGCCCTGACTAACCAACCCCTGGTTCACCGAGTCCAACATTTCCAAAAACGACATATCTGGACTCATATTCTGAGCCTCATAGGTCACAAAGCCGCCCCTCGCGTCCGGCCCGTTTTGCCGCCAAATCTTGAGCGCAAACTTCATGGTGTGCGCCTGCCTCTCACTCCCTTATCCCTTACTTCTTGCCATTTGCCGACTACTGATAACTTCTCGCTGTCGGTTGCACACATTCGTAATTCAACGGCTCTTTGTGAAGCGTTGGACGTCCATGCGGCTGATATTCCCAAGCCGCCACATGGGCAAATCGCCTATCATCTCGCCAAGGCTCACCTTCTTCCGTCTGATACTCTTCGCGAAAGTGTGCCCCACATGATTCTTCACGGTGTAGCGCGTCGTGGCAGAGCAATTCGGCGAACTCCAGGTAATCCGCCACACGTCCGGCATACTCCAGCTCTTGATTGAATGTCTCGCCTGATCCAGGAACTCTCACATCCCGCCAGAACTCATCCCGCAACACCGGGATGATCGCCAACGCTCGCTTGAGTCCTTCCTCATGGCGGGACATTCCACAATAATCCCATAACAGCTTTCCCACTTCTCGATGGAATGAGGCAGCGGTTCGACGACCAGCAACATGAAGGAGACGCGTAATCCTATTGGTCACACGCTGGATCGCCGCCTTGGCTTCGTGATGATCCGTTCCAACCGGCAAGAGTCTCGCGGTCGCCAAGTAGTGGCCGATCGTATACGGCAGGATGAAATAGCCATCTGCCAACCCTTGCATCAGCGAGCTGGCTCCAAGCCTGTTTGCGCCATGATCGGCAAAATTCGCCGCGCCGATCACAAAGAGCCCCGGAATGGTGCTCATGAGGTTGTAATCGACCCACAGACCGCCCATGGTGTAGTGTGGCGCTGGATAAATACGCATGGGCGTGTGGTAGGCATCCTCGCCGGTAATTCGGCCATACATGTCAAAGAGATTGCCATAGCGTTCTCGGACCACACCCAGGCCCTGTTGCGCGATGGCATCCGCAAAGTCCAGGTAGACTCCATAACCGCTGGGGCCGACGC
>CAZOHW010000019.1:0-21818 GCA_964579525.1 uncultured Nitrospira sp.
GATTTCAATTGAGACCAGTTGATGGATGTGGCAATCGTAAACCTCCAATCGAATGATTTGTCGATCTTGTTCGGGAAGGGGGATGGGACCTTCCACTATCCACCGAAAAATTACCGTACAAAATCCGGCCCATTTGCCCTTACGTCGTTTCGTGTGACGACAACCGGGACGGAGGAACCTGGACTGGCTATCGCCGACAACGGAAGCGGCAGTGTTTCTATCTTCCTCCATCGTGGACTCAAACCAGTGACCATGCCGGAGGCGAATGGGAAAGGGTCATAAGCACGTAACGACCACAATTCTTGACAGCTCGAGGACCCTTCGCTAGAGTGGCCGAGAGGTCATTCCATAACAGCATATATGCACGAGCAGTACGATGGCGCTTCGATCCTTTGTATGGTGGTTTGTCATAGGGGCTCTGATGACCCTCTCCGTACTGATGGTGCAGGGTGGGGTGCGTGACTTATGGGAAGGGACTCAGCCGGCCGGGGGGACTAATGTGTTTGTGTACTTTGGAACGACGCTGCTGGGTGGTGGTCTGCTTTCGGGTTGTGTTGCCCTCATCATGAACCGCCTACGTTAGACCCGCTACAGAGAGAGATGGGGTAGGGAGTGTATGCAGTGCCTCAAATGCAGAGGATTCATGATGGTGGAACGGCACTATACGCTGCTGAACCGGAGGATTTACGCTCGTTGTCTGAACTGTGGATTTTGGATCGATCTGGCAGATCTGCTTCGTTTTTTTCATAAGGTTCTTGATAGTGGACGAAAAGGCAATAAGGTGCGCGAGTCATTCACGTTTTGAGCAAGGCGGTCATCTGTGAGTCAATGTGGGCAGCAGCGAGTTGGGTACGATTCGTCGACGCGGTGGAGCATGCTCGGGAGTATCTGGCTCCTGACCATGATTTTTCTTGTGGGCTGGTTGACCTCTCCTGTTTCTGCTAGGGAACCTCGCTCTGTGACAGGCCATCCGGTCAGTTTGTCTCTACGACCGTTCCCATCAAAACAGGTTCCGGCACACAGCATTATTCTGAAGGAGTTGCGATCTGGTCGAATATTATTTGAACATGAGCCGGAGAAACGCCTCTCGCCTGCCAGCTTAACCAAAATCATGTCGGCCTTAGTGATTCTTGAAAAAGGTCATCTCGATGATCTAGTGACGATCAGCCGGAATGCGGCTCATGCCCCGAAGACACACTTGCGTTTAAAAACGGGCGAAGTATTCCGTCTTGGAGACCTCCTCAAAGCAATGATGATGGTGTCAGCCAACGACGCCTGTCTTGCGGCTGCTGAGCATGTCGGGGGCGACGAGGAACAGTTTGTGCTGTTGATGAATGCCAAAGCGAAGGCGCTTGGGTTATCAGGTACGCATTTCAGCAACGGATGTGGGTTCGATGGACCGGATCATTACTCAACGGCAGAGGATCTCGCGAAGCTCAGTGAAATCGCCATGCAGAATGCAGTATTTCGAGGGCTCGTCAGAGAAGAGCGAGAAATGATTACTCCAGCCAGCAGCCATCGTGTGTATATCCTGCACAATACCAACCGGTTGCTGGGGCGTATTCCTGGGGTGGAAGGGGTGAAGACGGGGTTCACGTCAAAGGCCGGCCGGTGCCTCATTGCCAAAGTGTCTCAGAACGGCAGCGATCTGCTGTTGGTGATTCTGAACTCGAATCGACGCTGGAATACCGCAAAAAACCTCATCGATTATGGTTTTCGCCTGACGAGCACTGTTCAGTAACTCCCACACCCGCCGACGTCATCGATCTTCTCGATCAAGAGCGTAGTCTCTCACAGCTGTATGTTCCTGGTGTAAGAGGTGAGAGCGGGAAGAATTCGTGTGTGCCATGTTTCATGGCTGCAGGCGATCGCCTGTCTTCTCGAACTGATTACAGATGCAGAGATACCGGGGGATACGGGGTGAGGGTGATGCGGTAGGGCAGGGTTACTGTGGCTGCACGAACTCGATATTAATATCCTTGCCGAGGTAATTTACCTGGAAGCCTTGCTTATCGTAGGCCATGATGGCCCCCATGACATTCTCGTCGCCATAGTCCTCTTGGCCTAACAACTTTCTGATCTCGTCAGGGCTTTCGCTGTTGAGCACGTTTCGAAAGATGCCTCTTACCTTATATGCGAATCGGTTGTTGATGAACAGGAGGTCGACTTTTCCGTCTTGAATGCGCACACCGGCCATCGGGCCAGTGGGTTTTCGTTGGTCTAGGAGGAAAATGAACGTCGCCTCCTGCTCCGCTTTGATTCCCACGATTTTTTCGTGTACCAACGCTTCAATCGCTTTGGCTTCCGGGTCTCCCAGTTTGATACCGAACAGGGAGACGCTGGTGCTAGAAATAGTCCTTGGTTCCATCACATCGTTTTTGCTCAGCTCATAGAGTTCCGCCTGTGCTGTGCTGAAAAAGGCCGGAAGGCCTGTGAGTAGAAGGATGGCTACGGCTGTCTGCACGGCACTCAAGGTTTTCATATTTTTCACGGTTCTTTCTTCACAATCGGGGTTTGTCAGAGCAGCGATTGCCGGTAGGAGCTGAAATACATCGAGTCCATTGTAACCAAGAGGTATCGAACCTGCAAGGAACGGACTGGTTGAGCGGCCGATGTATGATGATCTTGTGAGAGTGCATAGGTCGACATTAAAACGGACGTTCGAGTTTCAATAACATTTCACCGAGTTGGCGAAGGCGGAGAAAATAGGGTTGAGACTCCGCATCCAGCTCGCCAGTGAGATCCTCAAGGTCTCCGATACAATCCTTTACAATGGCAATCCGTTGAGCATCGAGCCCGTCCGACCCGTCTAAGTAGTAGACCACACAACCGCTGATCACGGTATCGAGCGTCATCAGTTGACCCTGATTGGGGCTTGAGAATTGTGGCCAGCCGTCTTGGCAGTGTTGCTCCCATGCCGTCGCGATCATGTGTCGAGTCATGAGATGCTCCATTGGGTGCGAAGATTGGAAATCATGAGTACCAGCGTAGCGCATCAGAAACCGGCAGAGCAAGCACGGAGGCGGAAGTGGGTTACATATCGAATGCTGGGTCTATCACTATGGATAGAGCCCGCGCTGGAGATGGGCTTGTGCCACCTGGTCGATTCCACTCATGAGGGCTGCCATGCGCATCGACACACGGCGTTGAGTTGAGAACTGAAGGGTACGATAAAACGCTGAGGTGATGATCTCTTGCAAGCGGCGCTGAATATCGGTTGCGCTCCAGAAGAAGCGCTGAAGATCCTGGACCCATTCAAAGTAGGAGACGATCACACCACCAGAATTCGCAAGGATGTCGGGAATGACGAAGGTGCCGTTGTCGGCGAGAATCTGATCTGCTTCGAGCGTGGTCGGACCATTCGCACCTTCCGCCAGGATGCGACAGCGCAGTGCACCGGCATTCTTCCCCGTGATCTGTTCAGAAAGCGCAGCAGGGACGAGTATCGTACACTCAAGCTGCAGTAACTCGTCATTGGAGATGGCATCCCCGAGCTTGCTCATATGGAGTGGTTGGCTCGGATCACGTTGCAGCAGTTTGGCGATATCAAAGCCCTTGGCGTTGTAAATGCCCCCGTTCACGTCGCTGGCCGCGATCACACGCGCGCCATGCTGGTGCATGATGCGGGCGGTATGTGACCCGACATTGCCGAATCCTTGGACAGCCACGGTGGCATTTTCGATCGAGAGATTCAGATGGCGCAGGGCTTCGAGAGTCACGTATACCACGCCTCGTCCAGTGGCTTCTTCCCGGCCGAGACTTCCCCCGATTGAAAGCGGTTTTCCGGTGACCACCCCAGGAACAGCGTAACCGACTTGTTGGCTATAGGTATCCATGATCCAGGCCATGACTTGAGCGTCTGTTCCGACATCCGGTGCAGGGACATCCTTATCTGGTCCGATGAGAGGGAAGATTTCCGCAGCATACCGTCGGGTCAACCGCTGTAATTCACCGGGCGACAGGTTCTTCGGGGCGACGCGAATGCCGCCTTTTGCGCCACCATAAGGCAAACCTGCTAAGGCACATTTCCATGTCATCCACATAGCCAACGCGGCGACTTCACCGAGGTTCACATCCGGATGATAGCGGACGCCTCCTTTCGAGGGGCCACGGGAGGAGTCGTGCTGGACACGATAGCCGGTGAAGACTTCCACACGACCATCATCCATTTTGACGGGGAGGCTCACTACCAGAGAACGTTGAGGCAGTTTCAGACGCTGATGCAGGTTGGCGTCCAACTGCATGGCTTTTGCTGCTTGATCGAATTGTGCCACCGCGAGACGAAAGGTCGGTGTGTCAAGTTCCAGCATGACGGTCCTCAAGTTGAACGAGAAGAATGTTCCCCATACGGTGTGTTATGGGGTGACAGTAGGGTCGAGTTTGAACATATCACGAAAGATCTGAGCGAGCTCGAATTTGACCGTTTCGACGGAAATGGCTGTTTGGCTGACAGCGGCCATGGATGTGATACGGCAATCGGAGAACCCACACGGAAGAATCCTCTGAAAGGGGGATAGGTCCAAATCGACATTGATGGCTAACCCATGCAATGTGACGCCTCGTTCGATTCGTATACCAAGAAACCCAATTTTTTCCGGTTGAAAGGAGCCAACCCAGATACCTGGTTTTCTGGGAATGCGAAAGCCGGTAATGTTCCAACGACACAGGAGCCGGATCATCGCTTCTTCCAGCAGCCAGACTAATGCCTTCGGCCCAGACGCATGCTGGGTCAATTTCACAATGGGATATGCAACGACTTGTCCTGGACCATGAAAGGTTACTGATCCTCCACGGTTCACATGGTGGAGCTCGGTTCCGCTTTCACACAGTGAGCGCTCATCGCCCATGCAGTGCGACAATCTGGTGTTTCGCCCCAATGTATAGACAGGTGAATGTTCGAGAATCACTACCGTGTCTGGTCTCAGAGCCTGGGTTCGCTCATGGTGCAGGCGTGACTGTAACTCCCATGCCACGAGATATGGCACCGGATTCAAAAACACGCGAACTGTTTCACCCTGTGAGATAAGAGCGGGAAGTCGTTCACCGGTCGATTGGGTCATTGCTGCGTCCTGTCGACGGAAACCCACGTGATAGAGGAATGAGCAGGAATTACCATTCTACGGGAACAAGTCGGTCGGAGACAAGATGCAAACGATTACATTGTCGCACATTTCCATTCGGAGAAGGAAGTCGGTTCTGAGGACAAGCACGCTTGTCCTCAGAACCGGAGGAGAGGAGCGTTATTGAATGGCGGCAAAAAGTTCTTTGATTGCAGGGGTCTTGAGCTTCTTCAGGGCTTTGGCCTCGATTTGTCTGATCCGTTCTCGCGTGACCGACAAACTGTGGCCGACCTGCTCCAACGTGCTGACTTCATCATAGCCGATTCCAAAACGAAGTCGGATGACGGTTTGCTCTCGGGGTGTGAGCGCGCAGAGAATTCGGTCCAATTGCTCGGTCAACTCGGTTCGGTGGACAGTGGCATCGGGAGGAACCGCATGCTGGTCGGCAAGCATATCACCAAACTGAGTATCCCCATCACCGATCGGGGTCTCCAGCGCCACCGGCTCTTGAAATGCCTGCACCGTTTCCTGGAGCCGTTCCGGCCTCATGCGTAATACGTGAGCGATCTCTTCTAAGCGTGCTGGTCGCCCGAACTGCTGACCCAGCCGACGCGTCACGCGGAGGATCCGATGCGACGCCTCCGTTTGGTGGACCGGAATGCGAATCGTTCTGGATTGATCGGCGAGTGCGCGGGTGATACCTTGGCGGATCCACCAAGTGGCATATGTGCTGAATTTGAACCCCTTTCGATACTGGTAGCGTTCGGCAGCTTTCATCAGACCGATGTTGCCCTCTTGGATCAGATCCAACAAGGTCAATCCCCTCCCCGTGTAATGTTTGGCCACATCGACCACCAAACGCAGGTTGCACCGCACGAGCTCATCCTTGCCTTGTTCCAAGATGATCCTGGCGGTGCGGATTTCATCGAACAACCTACCCAGGGTTTTTGCCGTGGCTGCGGCGAGCTTCAAGGCTGAATCCGACGGATTGAGGAGTGCCTGTAACGTTTTCTCGGATTTGTCCAATGCGGTAGCCGAAAATCCGCTCAATCGCCTGACGGTTTGGAGTGTTTTGATGGTGTCCGACAGGATTGGCGTCCGTTTAGATCCGGCCAGTATTTTTGCAGCCTGTCCCAAGGCAAGTCGAATGCGCTGTGTCCCATGGTCGATTCGCTTGGCAATCGCAATCTCTTCGTCTCGCGTGAGGAGCCCTCGTTCACCGAATGAGCGGAAGTAGAGAGATTCCAAAAGGAAGGGGCTGCTCCCGTGGGTAACGCGCTGGTTCGAGGACGCTTTGGTATCCATCTCAGTGTCCTCAGTTCCCCCACGGCTGATCATTTCCATCATGCCGCTGGCCTTGGCATCATCAGCATCGACATCTGGGATGATCGGTGTCTGTATATCTATTTCCTCAGAGGAGCGAAGTTCCTGCTTCATCGTGCCACCATTTACTTGGGTTAAAGGTTATCTCTCTTACTCAATTGGAGCCGTATTTCTCAAAAAAGATTCAGGTGCGTCGCTGACTTCTATTCTTTCTACGAAGCAAAAGAGATGCTGGATGCAAGATGAGAAACTGCAGCAGTGATCGCCTAGAAATATCAGGAAGATTAAAGGGAGTTAATGAGGAGTGTTAAGATAACCTGTCGCAGTTTTGCCGCATCTCTTGAGGATCAGCATCAGTCTTGCCACGGAAATGCCACACTATTTCGAGAACAAGCCTTTGATGAAGGGAGCCAGGGTGTCGACTGGAATCGGGAAGATGGTGGTCGAGTTCTTCTCAGCCGCGATCTCAACAAGTGTCTGAAGGTAGCGCAGCTGAAGGGCGGCGGGATTCTGACTGATGACATTGGCAGCTTCGGCGAGTTTTTGGGCCGCTTGAAATTCACCCTCCGCATGAATGATTTTCGCTCGTCGTTCCCGTTCGGCTTCGGCTTGCCGGGCGATCGCTCGTTGCATGTCTTGCGGGATATCCACGTTCTTCACTTCAACGGCGGAGACCTTGACGCCCCACGGTTCCGTCTGTTGATCGATAATGCGCTGGAGTTCAATATTGATGTCGTCTCGCTTCGCCAGCAGGTCATCGAGCTGGCTCTGGCCAAGGACACTGCGCAAAGTTGTCTGCGCGACTTGCGAGGTGGAATACAGATAATCTTGGACGGCGAGCACCGCCCGTTGAGGGTCAACGACCCGCACAAAGATGACGGCATTCACCTTGACGGAAATGTTGTCTCGCGTGATGACGTCTTGTGAGGGGACTTCCATCGTCACGGTTTGGAGGTTGACCCGCACCATCTGTTGAAGAACCGGCACCACCAAACGAATGCCAGGCCCTTTCACAGTCTGAAACTTACCGAGTACAAAGACGACAAGCCGTTCATATTCCATCACACGTTTGAAACTGGCATAGAGCACGAGACCTAATAGGACAAATGGCAACAGTAATGACATAGCGGCTCCTTCTTCCTGGTTTGTTTATCGATGAACAGGGATCACCGTGACAGTCAGTCCCTCGACAGACATCACCTTTGCAGCGTCCCCCTGCCTGATAGGGGTTTGGCTGATTGCCTCCCAGATCTCACCCTGGACGGAAATCTGACCACGTGGATTGAGATCGGTCTTTGCGATGCCGATCGAGCCGATCATGCCCTCGGCTCCTGTGACTGGCTTGCCGCGATTGCTTCTGACAGCCATCCAGGCCATGACTCCAATCAGGGCTCCGACCATCATGACGGTCGGCAACAAGAATGAGAGAGAAACTTGCAGATACGGGGCGTCGCTCTTGATGAGGAACAGACCACCCAGAGTCATGGCAGCGATGCCGCCAAGCGCGAGCAATCCGTAGCTGGTGATCGAAATCTCAAGTAGGAGGAAGACCGTGCCAAGGATCACGAGAAGCACGCCTGCATAGTTCACTGGAAGCGACTGAAGCGAATAGAAGGCCAAGATCAAACTGATCGCGCCGATAATGCCTGGGAGAATGGCTCCAGGGCTGTAGAGTTCAGCCATAATCCCAATCGTTCCGATCGACATGAGGAGATAGGCAATATTGGGATCGCTCAAAATCTTCAACAATTCCAGACGGGTTCCCATGGGGAACTCACGGAGCGTTGCGGGTTCGCTTGAAAGCGTGATGGATCCGTTCGGAACAGCAAGTTTTCTGCCTTGTAATTGTTTCAATAAGGTGGGGATGTCGTCAGCGACGATGTCGATGATCTTGAGTTTTAGGGCTTCTTGCTCTGTTACCGAGACGCTCTTTCGAACCGCATCCTCAGCCCATGAGGCGTTTCGCCCTCGCTGTTCTGCAATGCTCTTGATGTAGGCAGCCGCGTCGTTTTCGACTTTCTCTTTCATCGTGTTGTCCATCTCGCCGCCGCCCATGGCGACGGGGTGTGCGGCGCCGATATTGGTTCCAGGGGCCATGGCGGCAACATGGGCCGCCATTGTGATGAAGACCCCCGCCGAGGCGGCACGGCCTCCTGAAGGAGAGACAAACACGATCACCGGAACTGGCGACACGGTCATGTCCTTAATCATCAGGCGCATGGAGGTATCTAAGCCTCCAGGAGTATCGAGCTTAAAGATAAGAGCCTGTGCGCCAGACGATTGAGCAAATGCGAGGGCGTCGTGCAGATATTCCGCTGCGACAGGGTTAATGACGCCCTCGTAGGTTGCTATCACGATGTTCTCGGCGAGAACAGGACAGGTTGGAAGGATCAAGGAGAGGGCAAACCCTACCCATGCAACCACTGCGGTGCGGATAGGGCCACGTACCGGTCTCGTTTCTCGACCATCACAAGACATCATAAAAATGTCAACGATGAGAAGATCTTACGGCCCGCACTCGACCCTGTCAAGGAAGCGAACAAGCATAAGTGGTTGGTTGCAAAGCGAGGAATGAACCTCCTAGAATGCGCGGCATGTCTAACTTGTCCAATGGGGAACGCATCCATCTCGTCGATCAAAAACGGCGGCAATATGCTCTGACGCTAAAAGCAGGAGAGACGTACCAGTTCAGTGGGCAGAAAATTGCGCACGATGCACTGATCGGCCGTCCTGACGGGTCCATTGTCACACTGTCCGGAGGCAAACAGATGGTTGCGCTCCGCCCGACATTCGGTGACTATGTCCTCAAGATGCCCCGCGGGGCTCAGGTTCTCTATCCCAAAGATCTTGCCATCATGCCCATGTGGGCGGACATCTACCCTGGCGCTCGAGTGTTCGAGGCAGGAACCGGATCAGGAGCCATGACCATGGCGCTGTTGCGCGCAGTGGGGCCAAGCGGCTTGGTGGTGACGTATGAGATCAGGGAAGATTTTTCACAGACGGCACAAACCAATATTGCTCGTTATATGCAGTCTGCCAACTTGCGCTGTTTCAGAAAAAGTGCCTATGAAGGCATCGATTTGCTGGACGACCAGGTGCCCTTTGATCGCGTTGTGCTGGACCTGCCGGAACCATGGCAGGTCATTCCGCATGCCGTCAACGTTCTTCGGTCAGGTGGGATCTATCTGAGTTTTGTGCCCACCGTGCCGCAAGTCATGCAGACGGTGGCGGCGCTTGAACGGGCGGCGGTGTTTGGGATGATCGAAACATTTGAGACGTTGCTGAGAACCTGGTCTGTCCAGGGCAGGAGTGTGCGGCCTGACCATCGCATGGTGGCGCATTCTGGGTTTATCACCGTCGCTCGTAAGGTCGAGGCAGGGTTTTGGGGGCTACGAACCAAAGAAGAGGCCTCTTCCCATGAAGACCATGAAGGCGTGACTGATGAAGAAGAGGAGCTGAACGTATGAACAGGTTGGAGAGCAAGGTTGCCGTGATCACCGGAGGCAACGCGGGAATCGGCGAAGCGATCGCGAAGCGTTTTGCTGAGGAAGGCGCGGCCGTTGTCCTCACTGGGCGTCGGCAACAGGAGTTGGATCGTGTCGCAAGTGTGATCCGATCGAATAGGGGAAAGGCGCTCGGAGTGACCGGTTCCGTGACGGATGAAGTCCATGTGCAGGAAGTGGTTCGTCGGACCCTTGATAGTTTTGGACGGGTCGATGTCCTCGTGAACAACGCGGGGATCGGTGAATTTGGAAAACGCCTCCATGAAACAGACAATGCCACCTGGGCCAAGGTGTTGGACATCAACCTGACCGGGGTGTTTCGTATGATGCGAGCCGTGATTCCTCACATGCTGAAGCAAGGACGAGGCTCGATCATTAACATTTCCTCAGTAGCCAGTTTGGTCGGTCTCACAGGTTTAGCCGCCTATACTGCATCCAAAGGGGCGCTTGACGCCTTAACCCGTGCCGTGGCGGTTGAATATGCCAAGGAAGGGATTCGGTGCAATGTGGTGAATCCTGGGCTGATTGATACGCCCATGGCGGCCCCCCTAATGGCCAATCCCGACATGCTTCAACCTATTCTGAGCCAATATGCCATTCGCCGTGCTGGGACTCCTGATGAAGTGGCCAGCATGGCGTTGTATCTGGCCTCGGATGAAGCCTCCTGGATCACTGGTGCGACCTTCCCAATCGATGGAGGCATGACGGTGTACAAGGGATAGTTGCATTTCCAACAAGCTGGGCCGACCTTCGTCTAGGTGAATAGTGAACATTGATGCTCGCACACAGTTTTGTGGGGTGATCGGCAATCCAGTCGGTCATTCCTTGTCGCCCGCGATCCATAATGCGGCGTTCCGCCAGCTAGGACTCAACTTTGTCTATCTGGCGTGGCACGTGGAAGCGATCGGCGATGCCATCAATGGGCTCAGAGCCTTGGGGAACTTCCGCGGCGCGAGCGTGACGATCCCGCACAAGGTCGCCGCGATTCCGTTTTTGAATCATGTGGAGCCGACTGCCAAGCAGATCGGCGCGATCAACACCATTGTGGCGGAAAAGGGCGAGCTCACTGGGTACAACACCGACGCGATAGGGGCGCTGCGGGCCTTACGCGAGGGTAGAGTCGAGCTCAAGGGCCGACGCATCGTGGTACTTGGTTCGGGAGGAGCTGCTCGAGCGATTGCGTTTGCACTGGCTGCTGAGTCTGGTGCGGAGAAATTGACCTTGCTGGGGATTGAGGATCGTGAACGGACGACGCTCGCGAAGGATCTTCGATCGCAGGCAGCTGTTGTGGTTGAGGATGCTCACCTTGACGAGCCTATGCTTCGTCAGATTCTTCCTCGTGCCCACGTACTTATTCATTGTACTCCAGTCGGCATGTCTCCCAAATCCGAGACTACCTGTGTTCCGGCTTCACTTCTCCACGCAGGACTCACCGTCATGGACATCGTTTATAACCCACGGGAGACACAGTTGCTGAAGGATGCCAAACGTGCTGGTTGTCGGACGATCACGGGATTGGAGATGTTCCTCAATCAGGCCGTCGCGCAATTTGAACTCTGGACCAATCAGTCGGCTCCGGTTGAGGTGATGCGTGGGATCTTGGAGTCTCATTTCCGATGAATGTCGTGCTCATCGGCTATCGGGGGACGGGAAAGAGCACGGTTGGGAAGATTGTGGCGGCACGCCTTGGGCTGGTCCTTGTGTCGACCGATACTGAGATCGTGAAGTCGGCTGGACAAACCATTCCTCAGATCGTTGAACAACATGGTTGGGAGTATTTTCGAGATCTCGAGACCACGATATGTCAGGACCTGGCCGGCAGGGATAGGATGGTCATCGATACGGGCGGCGGCGCCATTCTTCGATCACAAAACGTCGAGGTGCTGAAGCGTACGGGGAAGCTGTTCTGGCTGACCGCTTCAGTTGAGACCATTGCCAAGCGAATTGGGTCGGATACGCAACGGCCCTCTCTCACCGGAACCAAGTCGTTTATTGACGAAATTCAGGATGTGCTGCGAGAGCGTCTACCAAAGTACCAGGCCGCTGCCGATGAGACTATTGAGACAGAGGGAAAATCCGTTACGCAGGTAGCCGATGAGATTTTGGCGCGGCGGTAGCGGTACCATCTGATTTTCTCAGCCTTGACAACTCTTATCCTAACATGATTCATGTAGGGCTGATGCGCCCGTAGCTCAGTTGGATAGAGCGCCGGGCTTCGAACCCGTAGGTCGCAGGTTCAATTCCTGCCGGGCGCACCATACATTCATAAGTTAGCTCTATCGCCAGCTGGCGGCGATGAGTAGGCAACCGCCTCCACAATGCCGAACATCAAGGACTTTCTAATTGTAGAGGCGAAGGTTCAGGAACTAGAGTTGAGTGGAATTCTACCGAAGCGGAAGTAGTCCCGGGCATACCAAGATTCGACCAGCTAGCCCTCTTTAATGGCGATTTCCCGACCCTCGATAGTCTGCTCGTTCAAGCCCCATACTCCAGGTGCTCTCCATGCTATTCCTTTCATGACGGGCAGTGGAACGAGCGGACTCTTTGCGAGTTCAGCCTCCAATTGATTGTCCAAGTTTGCTTATGAACCGCTCTCTGCAGCAGGATTATGCGTTTTTTCATTCTTTCCGTAGCCAGCCGACCACGCGTGGTCGACAACAAGTGTCCAACCTTCTGTACGCGACAAGAGGGGATCAGATAGCATGGCAAAGCGGCTCTGCATCTCTATGTGAAATGCGTTCTGTGCCTCCGTCGGAATCCCAGCCAGGACTGCCAGGGAAGTCAAATATTCGCCATGCCCCTGGGCAATCTCACAGCTCACGTCATCGTACGCATACGTTACGAACTGTTCTAGTCGCAGGCGAGCCCTGGCGGTAGGGTCGGGGAGTGTGGTGCCGCCGGACGTACTCGATGTAAAATCGCTGGTCAGCTTGAATGGAGCTTCGAGGGTCTCCGTGGTCGGTCCGCAGGAGACACCCATTAGGAGGAGTGGAAGAACGAGCGCGGTATAGATTTTCATGCTACCCCCAGGGAAATCCAATGCATTGAAAGAACGTCATGACATACATACGCTTTCACGTTTATCCTAACGAAATCTGTAAATGAACTAGACAATGCCCTGGTTGGGGCATGAAGGACTTGCAGCCAGTTGGCGAAGCTCCCCAAAGGTCGCGGCACCTGCAAACAGGTCATCAGAATGAATCGTCACGCTCTGCTTTATTTCATTCTCTTAAAGGGCAGCACCCGGGCCGGAGACGGCGAGGCTGTTTTCAAGGCCGCCTCAGCTTTGTCTTTGATTTCCTCGAGCGTCGTCGCTAAAGGCTGAAGGAGCCAATCCAGCTGTTCGCGGGCTTGCTGAGACTTTGCCAGCTCGGCCTTGAGATGATTCACGTTCTCGGCAAGATGTTTGGACTCTCGTTGCCACTTCCGTGGTCTCGTCAGAGCCTCTTCGGGGCGTTGAGGCAATCGAGTCACGGAGAGCACGAGCTGCGCATGGGCAAGCGCATCAAACAGCGCCAAGCGTTTCCCCTCGAGGCGCTTTTGCCGGGGTGCCCGATTGACAAATGTTTCGGCTGCATCGGCCAACCGCTGACAGGCCTCGACTAAGTCCCGGCTGACCTGCTTCTCGTTCTTTCCCATGGGCAAAGTGTAGGGGGCAGCTGTTGTCTCACCTACTAAGCAAGACCATAGGACCTGCCTCCTCCTATACCCAGCCTGCAGATTTGGTTTTGGCGAATCTCGTGTTCTGCGATGGTTGAATCAGCGACACCGTGCCTTGCCTCATGTCCGGCAATTCGGCAACAGTGGTATGGCGCTGCCTTTCCTCTACAACCCTTCGATACTCAGGACTCAGTCGCCCCTGCAGGCGAGCTTCCAGCGAGCACGTGTCTTGCCCTGGAGACTTTCCTAGCAGACGACAAGCCCTTCCATTGTTAGCCTCACTAATGAGTCTTGCGAGAATCACTAGCCGTGTATGGTTAGAAAGGAGATCGCCCGATGCATCAATTGCCGGTAAAGAGGTATTTAAAGTCGTGGCTCATTTGGCAGGGGGCAGACGAAGCCCACAAGCTTCCGATTGCCCGCCCTTCACAGGCTGTCACGAAGAAAACAACATATTTCCCAGGTACATTACGCAACCAGCACCACTCCCTAAGCCCATTGAGGGGACCACGTCGGCGAGTGTTCCGTAGCTCACCTCACACCAACGAGTCAGCTCCTAGCAAAGGTCGCAGCTTCCGAAGCCAGCGAAACGTAGCCCCCCTGTTGTCAAGGATCATTGCTAGGCGACCAGGGCACGTGTCCTTGGCTCATATGGAAATGTTCCAACAGCGAGCTGGCGTCTAGCGAAGCTTGCAGCAACTAGGAATTGTGGCAATCAAAGGGCAGCAGGAGCAGGAGGGCTGTTACCAAAGGAACGGTATGGAGGCATGATCATGGTTAGTTTGCGCGGAACCGTCTTCACCATACTCTTGATCACATGAAACCATCGGCTCTGACGCGATAGTCAAAACGAGGCTTGTCTGCCCGACAGGCAGGAGGACACCCGTGAAGAAGAAATGATGACGATAGAATTTTTCGTATGGATCGTTGCCTTGGTTTTTCTCTTCCTCATCTACCATTCCACTGTGGGTAAATAAATAGGAATAGCCATGACCGCGAACATTGCGAAAAACAACCTGAACATGCAGCTCAATTGAACCGAG
Source organism: uncultured Nitrospira sp. (assembly GCA_964579525.1). Lineage (GTDB taxonomy): Bacteria > Nitrospirota > Nitrospiria > Nitrospirales > Nitrospiraceae > Nitrospira_D. The sequence continues at coordinate 14,590 of CAZOHW010000019.1, forward strand.
GATCCACGCTGCTTCGCGAAGCCTTGCGGTAGATAGGCTGCGTGGAATGCGACTGGCTGCAATTCAGTGAATGGCCGCCATGTTTGTCGTAGAAGCTCAGGAGGTAGAGCATGAACCAATTCTTCAGGACGGACCCGTCAACTGCATTATTGATTTTACGGGTAGTGTTGGGCAGCGTCATGTTCGCCCATGGCGCTCAAAAGCTTTTTGGGTGGTTCGGGGGTTATGGATTCAATGGTACGATCGGATCGTTCACGGGCACCATGGGACTGCCCTGGATTGTGGCCTTTCTGGTCATCATCGTAGAGTCGATCGGAAGCGTGGCATTGATCGCCGGGCTACTCACAAGATTCATGGCTGCCAGCTATATCATCATCATGCTCAGTGCCATTGTGACCGTGCATTGGTCGCAAGGATTCTTTATGAACTGGTTCGATCAGCAACAGGGCGAAGGCTTCGAATATCGTTTCCTGGTCATCGGCATGAGCCTGGCATTGCTTCTTGCGGGCGGCGGCAAATCGGCACTCGACAACCTCATCGCGAACTGGCTAGAGCGTCGCACGCACTCCCTGGCGATGGAATGGCTCCGGCATTCTCGCTTCCTAGCTTGAGACGCCCGACGCCCGATCGATCTGAGAAAAACGAGGTTCCTGTCAACTAGCAGTTTGTCAACAAACTGCTAGTTGTGAGAGTGTCGCATTCTTTCAAGCGCCGTAGGGTAGGCTTTCAACTGGGTGGTCCATGGCACAATCATCTCTTGGCTGAATTGCTCGCGATGGTAGCGGGTTTCTCTTCCCACTTCAAAGCCTTTTGGCGTTGTCTGTGGAATCTTCATTGCGCCGAGGCTGCAGGGTTGCCAAAATCTCGCCTTGATTTTCATTCCTCTGCCTGTGTAACGTCCGATTAGGCGGGCGTTCCAGTGGGTTGATTGTGTCGGCTGTGGTAGTGAATCCGCCAAGCCGCAAGGCCAATTCATAACAGGGGGCGCACCGGATAGATCAATATCTCAACGCATTTACAATAGGTTGTAGGCATGTCGAAGCGAATCCCAATGGGACGAGGCATGGACCACTCGCTGAGCGTGATCTACACTTAACGAGAGGCAGGTAGGTTATCTATGGAACAGTTTTGCCGATATAGCAGACATGCAACACATATAGTTAGAACGTTCGGTCAGCATGTAAGGCGGGTATGGACTCGGCAATGTCCCTGCTGCGGGAGACCCCTTCAGAAAGCAGATCCCATGAGTCCATGGGTTTGTGCCTGTGGATGGAGCAGTTGAGGCATCGAGCAAGAGGAGGGACGTAGTATGATCCCTGTTTTGCACGACATGAGGGCGGCGTTCTTCTTAGTTATTGTCCTCGCGATGCTGCTGTTTATCTGTGCGCTGGCAGGACTGGGAGCGGTGTTGCAGCCAACTCGCTGGTCTGATCGCAAGGACTATCGATAGACACTCGAAGTTGGGTTCACCCAACGAAGAGAAGGGCGTACCAATCTATTTTCATAGGTATACGAATTCTTCTTGCTCATTCGTAAGTAATCCCCTCCGGCAAGTATCAATGTAACCCATTGATAGATAGCACATTTTTAATCTCCGCACAGCAGCGTTCCTCTTTCCTGTGAGTTTTTTTATCGGTGCTATATTTATTTCATGTCCCGCTGTGAGCAAGCGGAGAGGCCACGAGTTCATCTCATATGTGGCGGATGCTCTCGCGAAGTGAATATCACCATCTTAACTGATAGGGAGGAGCGAGTCACATGAGCGGATTGGTTGGAAAAGTTGGCAGTGCTGTCGTTGTTGGTACCATGTTGTTGCTCAGTCAAGGATGTAGCAAAGACTGGATGCAATCTGATGGAAAGATGGAGGCCAAACCCCCAAGTCTTTCGGGTGGAAGCTCCAGTGGGGAATTGACGGGTTTTTCCCGAAATCCCGCTGAAGAACGGATTGGGCAAGGCGGATATTCCACCTCAACGAACCCGTCAGGGTTGACCGCGCAGCAGCGTGCTGAGTTGAGTAAAGAAGAGAAGGCGGCGATCGAAGCAGGATTACAAGACGTCTTCTTCGGATACGATCAATGGGCAGTCTCAGATACCGGCATGGCGTCGCTTGATCGCGATGCGGCCTATTTGAAAGATCATCCCAGCGCCATCCTGAAAATAGAAGGGCATTGTGATGAACGAGGGGCTGGTGACTATAACATGGTTTTGGGAGACAAGCGGGCGAAGGCTGCACGCAACTATCTCGTCGAGGCAGGAGTGAATGCCAAACAGGTCTCAATCGTTTCATTCGGTAAAGAACGCCCTTTCTGCCTTGAGCGGGATGAGTCCTGCTATCAACAGAACCGTCGGGGGCACATGCTCTTAACGACGAAGAAGTAGGATAGCGCTCGAGATGGTGGCATTGTGAGATCGGTGTCTAAGGAACGGCTGTGAGGAGATCTTGTTCCCAGGAACGCGCAAGAGATGAAAGGGCTTTCGTTGAAAAAAAGCGGGGCTATTCAAGAGCTGAAGGTTCGAGGGAAGACTCCAATTAAACAGAGGTCCCATGAACGACGAACTCAGCCGAGGTTCAATACGCAATTCCGCAGTACATTTTCTGGGCGGAAGCAGGAGGGACAAGGGAGAACCCTCGATCTTTCAGCCGGCGGGTGCAAGGTCGAAAGTGAAATGGATGTGGCCGTGGGAGATCAATTTGAATGTCGGCTCCATATTCCTGGGCTTGACTGGCCACTGAGGATTGACGAGGCGACCGTGCGATGGGTAGAGGGCCAGATATTTGGCATCGGATTCACGCGCATCCCCAAGGAAGAGCTTGCGAAGCTCAACTCCGTTCTCGCCGATCTTGAGCGCGAATCGTCTCTTTCTTAACTCCCCACCAGTTGGATATTCTCCTGTTGGACTCGTAGAACTCTCTCGGTCATCTCTATCTTCAGCATCACGTGGGTGGCATTCCTACAGGTTTGCCGGTGGTTGATGTCGGCGTCCTGGTGAGGGGCTTGCTCAAACACGGTTGACATGATCACGCGAACTATCAGAAAGTACGAATGATGTGTACGCGACATCTATCATGGTTGGTCATTAGCGAAAGGAGTGTGGAGTGGAGCAGCGGTATGCCATAACAGTGAAGTTTCTCGTGGATGCAGATTCAGCGGAGGATGCTGAGGAAGTAGTCGAAACGGCCTGTGAGAAGGCCTCGGCGTCGTTTCCTGAAATCAGTTACGAAGGGATAGAGGATATCGAGGAAGACGAGGAATAGGTAGCTCGCCTGAACGTGAACGATCCTTCCCCTCATGAGTAATGCCATGGCGGGTGAAACGAGAATGGAACAAACGGATGTTGACATCGCCATTCTTGCTGGTGGCTGCTTTTGGTGCCTTGAAGCGGTCTATGATCAAATCAGGGGAGTGAAGTCGGTCGAATCAGGCTATATTGGAGGCTCTCTCGAACATCCAACCTACGAGGCGGTGTGTGAAGGAACGACTGGTCATGCCGAGGCGGTACGAGTAACTTTTGATCCGAACATCATTTCTTATCAAGCCCTCCTCGAGGTGTTTTTTGTGATTCACGATCCGACGACCCTGAATCGTCAAGGAAACGACGTAGGAACGCAATATCGATCGGCGATCTTTCATCGCAGTCCATCGCAGCAACATATGGCTGAACAGGTCATTAAAGCCCTGACGGAAGAGAAACTGTACACGGCTCCCATCGTCACGCAAGTCGTTCCAGCTTCAGTATGGTATGAGGCGGAGGCTTATCATCAAGAGTATTTTGCCAGAAATCCTCAGCAAGGATACTGTCAGTTTGTCATAGGCCCCAAAGTGGCCAAGTTTCGCAAACAGTTTGCTGCGCGGCTTAAGACATAGCCGGCACCATCTTGTCCTATCGACCGAACCACCTTGTCAGAGCATCCCGCACAACTCCTAGCGCCGCGGGTTTTTGAAAAACCTGGTGCAGCTTGAGCGTCACTTCGGTATGCACCAGACAAAACGGCCACTCGGTGGATGGGCTCCCTTGTACTTCAGCCGTGATAAAGCCGCCTGGTTCACCGGTTGAATTTTCAAGCACGATCAACGGGCTGTTGGGATCGAGTAAGCAGGTTTCATCAGCATGAGAAGATGGGGAAGAAACCGGGTTGCTGAACCGCACTCTCTGTTGGCCATCTGAAAATACCGTGTCGCCTTCTCTGATGGGGCCGCTGGGCGCAAAGGAGTATAAGACAAGCGGAGTGATCAGAATAATCACTGCTGCAATGCCGATGGACCAGAGCGGAGGCTCTGAGTCCGTGGCTTTATCTGTAACGGATGGTGTACGCACCTCGCGTTACGTCTCCTGTAGAAAAAATTAACACTCCTGTAACAAGACGGTTATCTTCCTGCAACCATTCCCCGTTAGAACGATTACCGCAATGATTGTTTGTCACCATAGGGAGGAGTTATGACACCAACATCTCTGAAAACCAGCATAGTCAGTTTGGCACTGTTGTCTCCAATGTGTCTTGTTGGACAATCCGTGGCCGAGCACAGCGATCCCTTTGCAACCCTGAGCGTAACGTCAACACTAGCCCAGTATAGTCCAAAGAAGCAGGTTTCTGGTGCGTTCAAGGTTCAAAGTTCGGAGGCGTTATACCCACTCCTTACCCGTCTCAGTGCTGACTTCCAGCGATTTCAACCGAAGATAACCATTGATGCGAAAAAAGGGAACCCCAAGGCGATTACGGAGTTTTTGCAACCGCCACTACGTAAGACCGGTAAAATTATGATGATTGATGATCGGCCTTCCAGTTTCCAGCTGCTTGCGACGACTCATCGGCTATCCGATGCTGAGACAAAAGAATTTATTGCTCAGCATGGATATGAACCGACTGTCGTGCCTGTCGCCGTTGATGCGGTCGCGCTCTATGTGCATAAAGATAATCCGCTCCCCGGCCTTACGCTTGATCAAGTTGACGGCATGTTCTCGTCGACGAGAAAGCGCGGAGCCAAGACTGATATTTCGCAATGGGGTCATCTTGGATTGGCCGAACACTGGAAAGAAACCCCGATCAGACTCTATGGCCGTGACAGACGGTCAGAGGCCAGGGCAACGTTTCATGAGCATGCGCTCGCTGGAGGTGAGTTTAAACCGGCTGTTCAAGAACATTCCGGAGCCGCTTCTGTTGCATTGAACATCAATGACAACCCTACGGGCATAGGGTACAGTGCTCTCGGTTTGGAAACCTCCAACCTCCGAGCGGTCCCGATTGCGGAAAAGGACGGAATGCCCTACGTACTCCCAACTCGGGAGTCTGTAGCCGATCAGACTTACCCTCTGCGACACACATTGTATTTGTACTTCGATAAGGTGCCCACGGCATCCTTGCCTGATGCGGTGCAGGAGTTTCTCACCTTCATCGCGAGCCGGGAAGGGGAGACTGTGATGATCAAGACAGGATTATTCCCCTTACCACCTGCCCAAGCTCAAACCAGGGCGGTGGCCCTTGGTGTTCCTGTAGAACAGACTAGGTCAATGACTGAATAGCACTCTGATCGGAACGACATAGTTCGACTTTCGACAGAGATCGCAATTTTAGCGAGGAGGAGTGTTCATGAGAGGCTTGTTCGATACGGCGGGTGCTGTCCAAGTGACACTTGTGGCAGTATGCTTGGCCCTATGCATCCCAGTGGGACAACAGACAGCATCAGCCGATGACGGTTTACCCAGTCAGAGCCCGCCAAAGATCTCAATTGTCACTGCGCAGCAGACTGATGCTGCACCTGAGAAAATAGGGCCGCCTTCCGCTCCACAGTCTTCTCAAGGTGGAATATCACTGGAGGATCTTCTCCTTCAAAAGGGTACCATCACGAAGGATGAGTGGCTCAAAATTCGCACGGAACAGGAATATAAAGGTGTCGAACAGACACGACGTCTGGATAGTCTGGAAGATTGGAAGGGTAAAACCGAACTGCTCCCGGTTTTGCGCGACAAAGTCAACTTCGGTCTGAACGCGCTGCAATTTCTATATGGACACGTCAACGCCAACGTGCCTGAAGGAAGGAGTCAGGACAGTTTCTCTGTTCGCCGCGCAGAGCTGATATTCTGGGGAAAACTGAGCGACTACCTTCCCCGTTGGCATACGCTGTTTGAGTTCCAGAGTACCAGTCTTACAAACAATACTCCATTGTCCGGTGCGTCGTCTCCGACGGTGGCAACTTTTTTCCGGGAAGCCTACATCGATGTTCGTCCCATTCAATCATTGGCACCAAACCTGAACATGATCAGGATGGGGATCTTTCGTATGCCCTTTGGGATTTTCACGGAAACGTCCGGAGGTTTGCGGGATATCATCAGTTCTCCCTACCTGAATAGTGTCGGTGGGGCCGCTGGTGGCATCAGTGCCGGATTAGGACAGAACCGAAACGGCACGGGCGGAACGATTGAATTTATTCAAGAGCGCGATTACTTTGTCGATGCCCGCGGAAAAATCATGAACCGGTTGGAGTACGTGGTCGGTATCATGAATAACAATAACTTTCAGGCCAACGGGATTGTCAACACCACATCAGGGATCGGCGGGGCCAATCAGCCGAAGGCAGTCTATACTCGTCTGAGGCTCTTTGGAGATGATGTGTCGTTTGTCAGCTTTAACATGATCCAGGGGACATCCAACAACGCCGGCACGTTCATCAATGGCCGTGGGAAAGGGCATTTCGATCGGTATGGGGTCGATGCTCGTTGGAGCCCGAAGTTTCTCCCCGGTTTTACGACGTATGGGGAATACTGGCAAGGGCATGACGGTGCGAATGCCACTACGGTCGGGACTGCTGCGAACGGGGCTTGCCTTGACACCTGCGGCGGGTCTCATGCACCGGGTGTCCAGCGTCGCACTTGGTATGTCCTGGCGAAGTATCTCTTCACAGAAGGCCCGCTTGAGAACTTTGAGCCGGTCTACATGTATGAGGAATTCGATCCGAATACCAGACAGTCGAACGATCTCTATACCAGGCACATCGCCGGCCTGACCTACTATTTTGAAAATTTCCCTCCAAAAATGCAGTCGAAAGTGCAGTTCAACTATGAGTTCCGGCACCATTCGGGGCTAGGACCTGGCATACCGCTCAATGCTGCCACGGATCCCTTTGCCCAAAACGCATTCTTCTTCCAGTGGCAGTTGCGATTCATGTAGTGCGGATTCTTAGTGGTAAGCTCCGTCATCGACTTAACGATGAATGGTGTAACAGTGTAGGAGG
>CAZOHW010000020.1:0-21744 GCA_964579525.1 uncultured Nitrospira sp.
TTATGGGTGTACGGCCGGCGGGGTGGCCCAGCCTTGTCTGCGGTATGGCTGTTCCCGCCAGCTGAGGATGCAAGGCTCCTACATGTGAACGCGTGCGGAACCGGTTAAGGCTGCCGAACTCATGGGCCAGGAACGGTTGATCGCCGTGATCGACCGGACCGATCTGCTTCAGGACGTCTATGTGGCGCAGGAACAGAGGTTGAGCCGGAACCTCTTTGAAAAATCATTCTTGTCTGTTGAGTACGTGTGTCGTCTCCTCCCTCACGAGTTTCTGTCGGTTACATGATGCGCGGGATCGTTTCGTGTCGCATACGTCAATCGCCGGCCATCATCTGCCAGGTGATGTGGCGGAAGGGAGAAAAGCAAGAGTTAGATATCCAATTTATGATAATCTATGTCCCGACCGAGCATGGCTGGCGTTCGAGAGCAGATAGTCAACCTCGTTGAAAGGGAGAAAATATGGCTACTGTGAATCAGATTATGAGCAAGAGACCGAAGTCCATCGGGCCGAAGACCGTGATTGCGAGCGCCGCCAAGACGATGCGCACTGCGCGCGTTGGTTCGCTGCTGGTGAAGAAGGGGAAGCAATTGGTCGGGATCATAACGGACACTGACATTGTGCGTCTGGCCGTGGCAAGCGGCAAACCTCTCGGCAAGTTGACGGTTGAAAAGATTATGACGTCGCCCGTTTGCACGATTGAGGGGGAGCAGACGATCGATGACGCCCAAGACATGATGGCTGAATTGGGTGTGCGCCATCTTGGTGTGACGAAGGACGGCGAGATCGTCGGTCTCGTCTCCGTGCGTGATCTCTTGTTGCACTATAAGCGATCCGCGCAATCAAAGATCGACCCAGAGGTCGGGTACTCGGAACCGAAGATCGGGCAGGACTAGAGGCTGGTGAAAACCCCCTTCAACGGTGTTCTCAGCTCGAAAGCATCCTCAAACGTACCGCAGAGGCGTGCTATACTCCAGCAACGAAGTAGGCGGGTTATGAAGTATTACACGCTCGAGATCGTCGTCGAGAAAGAAACCGAGGACGAAGGCTATACGGCCTATAGCCCCACCTTACCCGGCTGTTTCAGCAACGGCAAGACAATCGAAAACCAAACGCAATATCCGTGAAGCTACTCAGCAGCATCTTCAATCCCCTTCTGGGGATGGCCAATCTGTTCTACGAAATGAGAAGCTCGTTCATGTCGAGGAATTGACGGTCGCGGTGCCTTGATGGGGAGAATGCCCCAGGTTACGGCGTAAGACCTCCTCCGCTTTCTCAAATCTCACGGCTTCAAAGAAAACCGTCAGTCTGGTAGTCATCTCACGCTTCGACACGAAGGGAGAAACGTATCCGTGACGATTCCCATCCACACAGGTTGTGATATCGGACATGGTCTCGCTGTACGAATTCTCAAAGATGCGGGGTTCTCGGTGGAAAATTACTTGAAAGGGTGAGGAGTGAACGGTAAGGGGTAAGTCGGTAGTATGGCGGAGTGGGCGCCACCACCCCTAACCCTTTACCGTTACCTCGAAAGCTGCTGCACCAAGTGTCCCAGCTCCGGCAGGATCAGCTTTTCCATCGCCAGGCGGGCGGCGTGTTCTGAGCCTGGGATGGAGAAGAGCACGCGATGTTCGACGACGCCGGCGGTGGCGCGGCTCATGATCGCCGGTGACCCGATCTCTTGATATGTGAGATAGCGGAAGAGCTCGCCGAACCCATCCAGCCGCTTGTCCAGCATCTCATCTACCGCTTCGAACGTCGAATCCCTCCGCGAGATGCCTGTCCCGCCGGTGAGGATGATCGCCTGCACCGCCTCATTGGCTGTGCCTTGGGCAATCCGAAACTGGACCTGCCCGGGATCGTCCTTGACGATGATGTAGCGCACAACGGTGTGGCCCGCATCCTTGAGCATTTGCATGATTCGCTGTCCGCTCACGTCAGTCTCGGGCGTACGGGTGTCGCTGCATGTAATGACCATGCACCCAATGGTGCTGGGTGCTTGCGATTTGTGCTCATGATGGGCATGGGTGTTCATGCTTCGTACCTTGTCGATGGCTCAGTGCAGTTTAGGATGCTCTATTTCCATACAGCGTCCGGATTCAGCTTGGCCACCGGCGTGCCTTTTCCAACATGCTCATCGAGGATCGTCGCCACATCCGTTTCTGTCACTTTTGAATACCAGGTGTTGTCAGGATAGACGACCACAGTTGGGCCCTGTTCGCACGGACCGAGGCAGCCTGTGGCACTCACCAAGACCTGTCCAGGAGGAACGGCTCGCTGCATCAGCCCCATATTGAAGGCCATGAGTAGTTGCGCTGCGCCAGCCGATCCGCATGAGGGCTTAGGGTGGCCAGGAGGCCGTGAATTGGTACAGACCAGAATGTGATATTTGGGTTTTGGCATAATCTCCTCAGTGAAGGTTAGCGTCTTTAGCGTCTATTGGAGTGAACGTTCTCGCTATCGCGGCCGATACGATGCCCATTGTGAGATGACGTCATCGGGGAATTTCCAATGTGTGAGTCCTTGATGAATCCAGTCGAGATAGTGATCTTTGGGCTTAAACTTTCCGATCGGCGTCGCGGCGTACGTGGTCACCAGCTCTTTTTCACCATGAGGATTCACAATCGTGACTTGCAGATGTCGATAGGCTCCCTGTGGCACGTCTTGTTCAAACTGGTCCATGATCTTAATGTCTTCTTCGGTCAATTCAAAGAGGCCGCCCCAAGTTTTTTCTCCCGGTGAGGGCACGATACTGGCCAGTCCACAGCGCCACTGGGAAGACCAACGGCAAAACTTGATCGTGTGGTCGGTGAGAGTGGCGAGAGACAGAAACCGATGTTCTGGAGCTCGACGTTTGAGTTGTGTCGGATTCAGGAGGTCGCCGTATAAAAAGAACTTCATGCCTGAGACTCATTTACAATAAACAGTCTGCACCGATCGTGATTCTTGTATCATATCGGCTTTTCACCAAACAAGCAGCCGTGTTCAGGGAGCAGCGGATGGATTGACATGGACTATGGGGCTTCATAAGATGCGGCTGTATCCCTGATTGTCTGCGACAGCCTGAACGCGGTCTCTGACCACATTTCCCACATGACGGATCGTCAAATCTCCTCCCGGTCGTTCGGTATTGGTATTCTCCATTATGCGATCGTCGCGATACTTGTCCTGGCCGGGCTGTATTACGCATGGACTTCTCTTCCCTCTGCGACCTCAACGCGGGGAACCAGAGAGGCAGAAGCGTTGGCGTTGGTGCAGAACCATCCGGCTATCGGGGCTCCGTCTATTTTAGATGCCATGCACGACCATGTGCGGAGTATGAAGGAACGGGGACAGGGTGTCCGGCTCGGCGAATGGCGGGTAAAACAGGTCGAGGGGAACATTTATGAAATACGTGTTCAGCTCCGCGATCAGAGTGTGCGTGGGCAATGGTTTGAACGAGAATTTATCTGGCATGCCCATCTTGATCTCAAGCGAGTGAATGCCGCGTCCTTGCCGGCTGATGGAGTGACTCCTAAAGGTCCCGATAGCAGCGAGCAGCAGGGCGGTCCTCCTATACCCAGTCCGACATCGAGCTAAGCAGGTCCGTGTAACTCGAGTGGGATAGCGACGTGTACCTCGTCTCCTTCGACGCGTACCTCACAACGAGCAACCTGAAAGTTTGCGTTGCCGACTCGTTCTCCGGAGACGACACTGAATTTCCAGCCGTGCCACGGACATTCAACCTCGGTGCCGCAAAGCTTGCCTTCTCCCAACGGCCCACCCGCATGCGGGCAGGTATTGTCCACGGCATAAAATGTTCCCTCCACGTTGAAAAGCGCAATCCAAATTCCGTCGACCGCTACCGTTCGACTTGTTCCTGGCTGAATCTCATGGGTCGACGCAACTTTTCTGAACCTATCCATGACATGTATCTCCTGTTCAATCGGCGAGACATCGCAATAGGGGCGCCCTTACTTGATTTTGCGGCGACCGTATGGCATAGAGACTGCAGGAATGTAGCTGTGCCCATCGGACGAGCGTGTCCCAAATCTGGGGGCTCGAGTGAGGATGAGGTTGCTGCATGGAAATGACCCTCCTTCTGAATGCGACCTATGAACCCCTGCGGGTCGTGCATTGGCAAAAAGCGATCGCCCTTCTCTGGCAAGGAAAAGTCGAAGTTTTGGAAGTGTATGATCGAGAAATCCATGGGATTTCTCTCTCGATCAAACTTCCGGCCGTGATGCGGCTGTTGAAGCTGGTGCGGCTGAAGGACAGCCATCGCGCCGTTAAGTTTTCTCGTATCAATATTTTTACGCGAGACGGGTACTCTTGTCAGTACTGTCACCACAAATTTCGGACGGAAGAACTGACGTTCGATCATGTCGTCCCGATTGCCAAGGGTGGGAAAAAGACCTGGGAAAATATCGTCACGGCGTGCTGGCGTTGTAATAACCGGAAAAGCGGGCGTACCCCTGAAGAGGCCGGCATGAAGCTGAAGAAGAAGCCGGTAAAGCCACGTTGGAACCCTGTGATTACCATCACGATCGGTATCCGGAATACACCTGAAAGCTGGCGAGACTATCTCTATTGGAACATGGAATTGGATGCAGATCCGGCCGAGACTTAACGCTCGGCATGGCATGAATTCTTTCGCAGTGGTCATTCCGGCATGAATCGATTTTATATGCGAGGAAGCATCGCATTATAGCGGTTTGGATGAGGACAGGCCATGGGGAGGATTTCAACATCTCCAAGCTTCTCTGCGCCTCTATGAATCGTGGTACAAGCTCCTTGCATGAGTGGAACTCCCAGATAGTCGCATGCATGGAGGCTTTGCCGGTGATTTCTTATGGTGTACTTGCTGCCGGTGCAGGTCCTTGTTCAGTGACTAGATAGCCCGGAGGGGGTGTCACGACACGTACCTTGTTTCCTTCGAGTAATGCGGCACTGGGATTGTTCACAATACGATCACTCGCTGAAAGTCCTTCTTCAACTTCGACAATTTTGTCCATAAGCCTGGCGACCTTGATGTCTTTCAAGTGGATGATATCGGCGTCCGTCACCACTGCTACCTGCGTGCCATGCTCCTGGAACACCAAGGCAGTGGAGGGCATCGTGAAGGCTTGCCGATCAATCGGCGCTGTGAGGTGAACCTGGGCGTAGGAGCCGGGCCAGAGGGCTCGGTCTTCGTTGTCGATCGTGAACACAGTGGTCGCGGTGCGCGTGCCTATTTCGAATCCGCGGGCAACGGTGAGAAACTTGAAGGTGAAATGCCGGTGAGGCAATTGCGGCACGGTGACGTCGGCCGTCAGACCTGGTTGGAGGAAAGGCCCGAACGTCTCTGGCACATTGACAAAGAGACGCAACCTATTAACGACAGCCACCGTAAACAGATTACTTTTTGCATTGGGGGTACTGAGAGAGCCCTCTTTACTGACCAGGTCGCCGACATTGATGTTACGTTGAAGGACCACGCCGTCAAAGGGGGCTCTGATCTGTTTGAAGCCAATGAACGCCTCGATGTTCTTGACCTTTTGCAGAGCTTCGTTGACCACCGCCGCCTGGGCCTTTCTATTTTGTTCCTGGACCGTGATGGCCTGCTCAGAAACCGCTTGGTTTCGCCGCATGGCCACATACCGCGTCGCGGTCACATCGGCAAGCTTGTACCTGGCGCGTTCTGATATCAATGCGGCCTTGGCCTGCCGATATTCGGCGTCGAGATCCGGGGTACTGATTTCCGCGAGGACATCGTCTTTCTTCACATGGTCTCCGTAGTCTCTGTGCCACACCTTCACGTAGCCTGTGACACGAGCATAGATCGGCGCCTCGTACCACCCGACGATATTGCCAGGAAGCATGATACTTTCTGTCGCAGGCACTGGCTTGGGGGAGACGATGGCTACGGTGGGGACAGCCTCTTCAAGGGTCTTGTCGCGCAGCGAGGTGATGTCGCTTTTGGTCTCATACATCCGATAGCCGAGATAGAGTCCACACAGAAGGATCGCTAAATAGGCAAGGTGTTTTCCGCTGACTTTCCTCATGCGGAGTATTCTCATGACGAAAGCTGTCTTTTTTGACGAGCCATTCGCCGGCTGTACATGATCGCATAGACGCAAGGTACGAAAAACAACGTGAAGAATGTGGCGATGAGCAAACCGCCGATCACGGCACGGCCCAGCGGCGCGTTCTGCGAATAGCCGGTAGCCATGGGCACCATGCCGATGATCATGGCCGAGGCGGTCATGAGCACGGGACGGAAGCGGGTCGTCCCGGCTTCGATCGCAGCCAGCAGCGCGTCGCCGTGCTCTTGGAGTCGCTCACGGGCATAGGACACGACAAGGATCGAATTGGCGGTTCCCGTGCCCATGCACATGATGGCGCCTGTCAGCGCGGGCTCCGACAAACGCGTATGGGTCAGGAACAATGCCCAGGCGATGCCCGCCAACGCGCCGGGCAAAGCCGAAATGATGATGAACGGATCGAGCCAGGATTGGAAATTGACGACGGTCAACAGATAGATCAGCACGATCGCGCCGAGTAGCCCCAAGATCAACTCCCAATAGGCATCCCGCATCAGCTCGGCCTGACCATGGATCTCAATCTCAGCGCTGCCGGGCTTCTCGTGCTCCAGACTGTGCGTCACTTGTTCGACGTCGGCCAGTACAGCACCGAGATCGCGCCCTTCGGTTGAGACATAGACGTCGAAGAGCGGCATGATATTGCCATGCGTGATGACACCCGGCGTACCTTCCACCGACAGGTTTGATAAATTACCGAGAAGCTGCACATCATTATTGGAAATATCGTTCGACGAGTCGACCGGGACGGTCTTAAGGCTGTTGATGCTATTGATGAACAGCTGCGGCGTATACACGTTGATCAAATACGACATACCGGTTGAGGGATCGAGCCAGTAGATCTGATCTACCTGTTGGCTTCCGGCGGTCGTCATGAGCAAGTTGTCGGCCATATCAGACAGGGTTCTGTCGACCCCAAGTCCGAATGTGCGATTGCCTTCGACCATCATGGTCGGTGTGCGCATCGTCTGCTGAATGACGACGTCTGTAGCACCGGGAATTTCGCGAAATTTGTCCATCAATTTTTGAGCAAACTCATAGTTCGGATAGATGTCGGGGCCATTGACCTGCACATCGATCGGCGCAGGCGCGCCGAAATTGAGAATCTTGGCGGTCAAATCAGACGGCTGAAACGTGAATTCGATTCCCGGGTACTGGTTTTTCAATTCCTTGCGGACGATTTGCCGGTATTCCCAAACGGGCGACTTTTCATCTTTCAAGAGGATCGTCAGATCGCAATCCTGAGAGCCGATCGTCGGGGTCGGAATGAACGCGAGATTGTGCGGTCCGACCGGTAGACCGCAGTTGCTCACGATGTTTTCGACGTGACCAGGCAACAACTTCTCAATACTGTCGGATACCAACGTGGCCAGGCGCGCGCTCACCTCGATGCGTGTGCCGAGGGGCGCCCGCATATGCATCTGAAGGACTCCGGACCTGATTTCAGGAAAATAGTCGCGCCCGAGGAAGAAATAGAGTCCCATTGAAGCTACCGCGAGCGCGAGCGAAACAATGACGAAGACACGGCGATGAGCGATCACCCGTTCTAACAACGCCCCGTAGCGGTCACGGAATCGGTTGAAGCGGTGCTCAAATCCCTTCTGAAAGCGAATAGAAATATTCAGTGATTGGCCCGCGTCGGGCTGTCCTTGGTGTTGAGGTTCATGTGGCTGTGGCATGGTGGCTTCTCATCATGTATTTCGCCATGGTCGGCACCAGCGTAAACGAAAGAATGAAGGAAGCGAGCATCGCAATCATGACCGCCTCCGCCATGGGCTTAAACAGATAGAAGGAGCTACCGGAGAGTCCGAAGAGCGGAAACCAGGCGATCGCGATGCACAGGGTGGCGACGAGCGTCGGTACCACAATCTGATTAGCGGCGTCGACGATGGCTTCTTCCAGCGGTTTGTCCATGCCGAGGTGGCGATCGATGTTCTCGATCATAACAATCGCATTATCCACCAGGATTCCGACAGCCAGGGCCAGACCGCCCAAAGTCATGACGTTGATCGTCTCTCCGAGCCAATGCAAGCCGATGATTGCGCTCAGAATGGACAGCGGGATCGACGTCCAGACGATGACGGTGGCCCGCCAGGAGCCGAGCAACAACAATACGATGATGCCGACCAGCGCGCCGGCGGTCAACATTTCATGAAGCACGTCTGAGATTGAATCCTTGACGAAGATCGAGGCATCGTCGAGGAGCCTGATCCGTACACCCTTGGGAGAGATGTGTTCGGCTCTTGGGATCATCTTCTTGATCCCATCCACCACCTCCAAGGTCGAGGCCTCTGTGCTCTTCATGACGAGGATGATGACGATCTGCTTGCCCTTCACCAGCACCGCATTCTGCTGTACCCGACCCATGAGATGCACCGAAGCCACGTCGCGCAGATGGACGAACGCGTTGCCTTCCCGCTTGATTGGGATATCGGCAAACTCGTCGATTTTCATCGGGGACGCATTCGTCTGGACGATCCAGTCCGTCGTGTCGATCTTGATATCGCCTGTGGGGAGCACGCGGTATTGCTTCATGAGGACTTCGTGGATATCGGACGGTGTGAGGTGACGAGCGAGCATTTTCTGCGGATCGAGATTAACCATGACCTGCATGTCCTGGCCCCCATAAGGATGCGGCAGGATGGCTCCGTTGACGGTAATGAGCAACGGACGGATGCGCATGTAGGCAAGGTTATAGAGCTCTGCCGGGGTCATGTCGTCGGAGCTGATTTCGAGCATGGCCACCGGGATGGACGATGGAGCGAGGCGCATGATCATGGGAGGCGAGATATCCGGCGGCAACGCCTTGACAACGTTCTGCGCAATGCCCACCACGTCCGCTTCAGCTCGCCCGACGTCGATTCCATCCTGAAGATAAATATTGGTGATGCTACTCCCGTAGTAGGAGTGACTATGAATATATTTTATGCCTTCTACCGTCGAGGTCAGGAAGCGTTCGAACAGATACGTAATGCGCCCTTCCACCTGTTGGGGCAGCAGGCCGGAGTATATCCACACGACCGACGTGACGGGAATCAAGATATTCGGCAAGATATCAGTCGGCATGTGCTGAATCGTCAGTCCTCCGAACAGCACGATGAGGATCGACAACACCACGAAAGTATACGGCTTGCGCAAGGCTATATTAACGATTTGCTTCATCCTTGACTCTCGGGTCTCACCGTCATCAAATCGATACAGAAAAAACAGCAAGGGGAATGCCACACCAGAGCGCGGAGTGCGGTCCTCATAGAGAATCATTTAGACTGTGATGAATGCGTTTGAAATCCAGTTGGCAGAATAATCAGGAAAGCTTTTAACCTCCCATGCAAAAAACATGTGAAGAAGAATTGTCCGAACAGGGACACATTGTCTTCATACTATTGCGATGGAGAATGAACGATCAGCTGACGTTTGTTTCCACCGTTTGTAAATGCCTAGATACCGCGCGTTCCAATGAACCGGCCGTTTCGACATCGCTGGAACGCCATTTGCGACACTCTTTCGATTGTCGCCATGCTCGACACGCCGCGCATCAAACATCTCGGTATCAGTGAACGGCCCGGACAGATCGACACACCGATCAAGACCGAAGCAGGCTTAATCTTGCCCGAATGGAGGCCAAGGCCTCCCGTGCCGATACGGCCTTGCCACTGATCGGAGGGCTTCTCGCGGTGGTCGGATTGATTCTCTTGGGACGAACAGCCGTCGGAGCCAGTTCACGCATGTAAAAAGCCGGACGATAGCCTTCCTTTGTCAAGGCATAGGAGGAGGACCTATGACGCAAACTGTCGCAGATATTTTGATCGAACGGCTCGAAAGCTGGGGCGTGCGTATGATCTTTGGCCTGCCGGGAGACGGCATCAATGGCATTTTTGAAGCGCTCCGCACAAGGAGTAAGCAGATTGAGCTCATCCAAGTTCGTCATGAAGAAGCGGCTGCCTTCGCGGCCTGCGGGTACGCTAAATTCTCACGAAGACTCGGCGTCTGCTTGGCTACATCAGGACCGGGCGGGATTCATCTGTTGAACGGACTCTATGATGCCAAGTTCGACGGCCAGCCGGTCCTCGCCATCACCGGCCATACCTTTCACGATCTGATCGGGACGCATTACCAGCAGGACGTCGATCTCGATAAACTCTTCATGGATGTCGCGACTTACAACGAACGAGTGATGGGACCAGAGCACGTCTGCAACGTCGTCGATGAAGCGATCAAAACGGCGATTTCGAAACGGACCGTCGCGCACATCACAATCCCGAAAGACATTCAAGACTGGAAGAGCGACGGCATGCGTTCGAACGCTAATATCGCCAAACATAGCGGCAACCGCTACAACGATCCGCTGCCCTTGCCGCCGAAAGAATTCCTCCAACAAGCGGCTCAGATTATCAACGAGGGCTCAAAAGTGGTGATCCTTGCCGGACGCGGCTGTCTTTCGGCCAGAAAAGACGTCCTCGCTCTCGCGGAAAGAGTCGGGGCCCCTATCATTAAACCACTATTGGGCAAGGCCGTCGTCCCGGACGATCATCCTTACACGACCGGAGGCATCGGGCTGTTGGGCACGGCGCCGTCACAGGAAGCGCTCCAAGAATGCGACACCCTCATCCTGGCCGGTACCAGCTTTCCTTACATGGAGTTCTATCCCAAACCTGGGAACGCGCGGGCGATTCAGATCGATCTCGATCCCGCTCGGATCGGTCTGCGCTGTCCCGTCGAAGTGGCACTGGTGGGCCAATGTTGGGACGTGTTGCGGGCATTGTTGCCGCTTGTGCAACACAAATCGGATCGAACGTTCTTGGAATCCGCTCAGGAGCACATGCGACGCTGGAACGAATTGATGGAAGAACGTGGTACGAGGTCCGATAAGCCGCTCAAACCGCAGGTGGTCGCTCATCAGCTGAACGACTATTTGGCCGACGACGCGATTATCTGCTGCGACACGGGCACGATTACAACCTGGGCTGCCCGCCACATCAAAATCCGCGGCACGATGGAATTCTCCGCTTCCGGTACGTTGGCCACGATGGCTTGCGGCCTTCCCTATGCAGTCGGTGCTGCGGTCGCGCATCCCGGCCGCCAGGTCGTATGTTTTATAGGCGACGGAGGCTTCACGATGTTAATGGGAGAATTGGCGACTATCGTGAAGTATCAGCTGCCGGTCAAGATCATCGTCATGAAGAACAACGTGTTAGGCATGATCAAGTGGGAACAGCTTGCGATGGAAGGGAATCCACAATATGGGGTGCAACTCCATCCGATCGACTTCGCCGCCTTCGCGAGGGCCTGCGGGGCGGCCGGGTTCACCGTGGAGGATCCGGCTCGCGTACCGGACGTCTTGCGGCAGGCTTTCTCCATACCCGGACCGGCGGTGATCGAAGCAGTGGTTGATCCAGCCGAACCGCCGCTGCCGGGAAAAATCACCATCGATCAAGCCTGGCAATTTTCCAAAGCTTTGGCGCGGGGCCAAAGGGATCGTTGGGATATCATCAAGACCGTCTTGGAAGACAAGGTGCGAGAGGTCGTATAAGCACAGAGGAGCCCTCTTGACGTGGACCAGAACGTGAGCGACCTCGGCTTTCCTGTTTGGTTACGGATCAATCATTTCATCAATTTGTTTTGCATCTTTTTTTTGATCCGCAGCGGCATTCAGATTTTGGCCGACCATCCGAAGCTGTACTGGAATGATCATTGTCGCCCAGGCAGTGAGTGGGTGAAGTTCGGCAATAAAAAGATGCCGTCGAATCGGCTGTTCACCTCATTGGACGAGGCTGAAGATGTTTCCCCCGTTTTTGCTATCCCTGGAGGTGAACATAAGCTGGGAGCCGGACGCAATTGGCATTTCTTGATCGTCCCGTTGTGGATTCTAAACGGTCTCTGCTATGTGGGATTACTGTTCGCAACCGGTCAATGGCGGAGGCTCATCCCGACGAGTTCATCGATTTTCCCGGAAGCTTGGCAGAGCTTTCTGACATTCGCCAGCTTGCATGTTCCGCCTGAATCATCATTTCATCCGTACGACCCCCTCCAACAGCTGGTGTACGCAGCCGTCGTATTTATCCTCGGCCCCTGGATGATCGTCACGGGCCTTTTCCAATCTCCTGCGTTTATTGCGCGATATCCCTGGTACCCCCGCTTGCTCGGCGGCCGCCAAGGGGCCAGGAGTCTCCATTTTATCGGCATGATGCTCTTGGTCTTATATGTGCTGACGCATCTGATGATGGTCCTCTTCATCGATTTTCCACGAGACGTGCAGCGCATGCTGGTACTATTCGGTTCTCCAGATGCAGCCCCCCTCTTCACCTTTGTTGCTGCTTCCTCCGCTCTTCTTGCCGTGATTGGATTTCACATTGCGGCAACAATATACACGCGTCGGCACGAGCGCAGATTTCAAGAACATGCCACAAAGATCGTCGAACCGCTGATGAGATTGTTCTTCGGCAGGCTGAGGTCTCGTCAGCATTTCGATCGACGGGCCGTGACGGCGCTACACCGAGTCAACGGCTTTCCACCAGAAAACGGTGACTATCTCGATATGGCAGCGACTGATTTCCGTAACTGGCGGCTGTGTGTGGGAGGCCTGGTAGAACGGCCATTGGAACTGTCATTAAACGATCTTAGGCAAATGCCGAAACACGAACAAACGGTCAGGCACAACTGTATTCAGGGATGGACCGGCATCGCGACCTGGGGCGGCGTCCTGGTTAACGAGATCCTACAACGGTGCAGCCCAAAACCGAATGCCAGGTGGATCGTGTTTCACGCGTTCGTTCAGGACGAATATGCACCTGATCATTACTATGAGGCCTTTCGATTGGACGAGGTGCAGGGCCCACAGACCATTTTGGCATACGAAATGAACGGTCAGGCGTTACCGCTCGAGCATGGTGCACCTTGCCGTCTGAGATTGGAGACGAAAGTCGGATATAAGATGGTGAAGTATCTGTCCCACGTCGATTTGGTGCCTTCATTGGCCCAGGTCGGCTTGGGACACGGAGGATACCGAGAGGACCACCAGTTCTACGACAAAGTCGCCACCATCTAAAACGGTGTCCTTTCTTTCATTTGGCAATTCTCAAAAGGAACGGCAATATGGCAACCTCCTTCTTCTATGAAGAAACTCTTCCGACTGAGGATTCCGACATGATGAAACTCCATCGTTATTACTATAACGATATTTCTGCGGAAGTTTTGGTGCGTTCGTTCCATCTTTTGCCTGCGAACTCTGGGCGAATCTTTCTCGACGATGAACATATCCCACTTGCGAACCTTCGATCCGACATCAAAATCGTATTAACGCGGTTTCTCTACGACCGACAACGGCAAAAGATGAGATCGGCATCATGACGCTCTTTCTCCTCATCCTGGTCGGCATTCCGATTTTCTGGTTGCTGGGCTTCATTTTTTACGTACTGTCCTGGCTTGACTGTGACAAGGAACATGCCTACATCGACAAATGACGGATGTTCGTGACGCCTACTTGCCGCGATCGGGCCGAATCCAGCTTTTTGAAGATGCTGTTGGGCAAGCGGAGAATTCCTTGAGTTGCGGAAGGGAGATAGACCAGCTAGTTTGCCAACAGCCTACTAGTGTATGATGGAATCCTTTTTTCAATACCAAGGCTACGGGCTAGGGAGTGAGGCGAATAGAACATGATGCAGGCAAATCCTGGTTTTCCATTGGTGTTGGACGTGAAGGGATGGCCGGTTCTGGTGATCGGCGGTGATGAAGAAGCCGCTGAAAAATCCCAGCGGTTGCTTGAATCCGGTGCGCGAGTAATGGTGATCAGTCCTACGCTGAATGAGACGTTACGGCAACTTGCGGCATCGGCCAAAATTATTCACCGTGGCCGCCACTTCAGGGATGCGGATCTCGATCATGTGATCTTGATCCTGAATACGGTTCGAGGTGACCGGGACTTGGCTCAAATGCTCTTGGAAAAAGCCAGAGAAAAGCGGGTCTTACTCTGGTCCGTGGACTATCCGGAGGCCAGCAGCGTGACGATGCCGGCTGTGGTTGCATCAGGCCACGTGCGTGTTGGGATCAGCAGCAGCGGGGTTGCGCCGGCCTTGTCAGGGTTTCTCAAAGAAGATTTGGAACGGATTTTAGATACGGAATTCAGCGAGTTCGTCGAGTGGCTGGCAGAATTACGAGCACAGGCCAAGTTAAACGAGCCGGATGCAGAGAAGCGACGCACGCTGCTTCGTGAAGCATTAGACGGGTTCCGATTGCTCGGGAAGGTCCAGTACCCGAATGTGTGGATGAAAGAACGGGCAAAGGCAGCCTCGGTCGACAAACCGACCGTGTGACGCACAGACAAAAAACGCCGAGCAAAGGAGCTCCGATGGTTCTTTTAGAATTCAGCATGTCCCCATTGGGTAAAGGGGAAAGTGTCGGAAAATATGTGGCCCGCTCCCTCGATATCATCGATAAGAGCGGCCTGTCCTATCGTTTGAATCCCATGGGGACCGTCCTGGAGGGGGAATGGGATCACGTATTCGCCGTGGTGCAGAAATGCTATGAGCGAATGAAAAAGGACTGCAACCGAATCTCCTGCACGATCAAGGTCGATTACCGAAAAGGTCATTCAGGGCGCCTCCAGAGTAAGGTTGCCAGTGTCGAGAAGAAGCTGAAGCGGTCGATCAAACAGTGAGGCGGCCGTTGTTCGTCAAGATGCTCACGCTTCCTGCCTTCCGTTGTCCAAACGCTCTCTGATCTGAGTCTTCACACCATTCGTTTCTCAAGGACGTTTATGCCCCCCGGACGTATGGGGGGATGCCTTTGTGTTGAAAGCATGAGATCGTGCCTATATACTCGCTGCCCATGCTTAGAGCTTCTGGCTACGAACTGAACGGTCATCCGAATCATTCGACTTCAATGGGAGTGATGGGCAATCTGATGGTCTGTCACTTCGCAATCCCAGTACGAATAGTCTGTCGTAGGACACGCATTCTATGCCCACCAGCGCTCTAGACGGGTTATACGCACCCGTGATGGCACACTGCGAGTTGTTGCCCAAGGACCATACGATTCTTGAGCAAGAAGCGATGGTCTTTCGTCCGTTCGGATTAGATGAACAGGGACAGACAATTCGCGATTTGAGCGGGGTCAGTATCAGAGCCGTGACGGTGTTTCTTGAGAAATTCGTCACGTCGGAGCACGGTGCTGCAGCGGGGGAATTGGCCATTGAAGAGTTGTGTCGGCTCCTGAATCAACGCATCAAAAACCCCGTCTATCACGTCACCCCTGAATTTCTGAAGAACCCCTGGAACAGCTATTCCTACGAATTTACATCGTATCTCTATGAGTTTTGCCAGCATATTTCCGGTGACCCGCGATTTGCCTTCGATGCAGGTGTCGAGAAGATTTCCCCGATTATGTTGGCACTCACGCGACCGTTTTCTCTCTCGCAGATCTATGGCATGTTTGCCTACTTCGGGAACAAGTTTACGTCTGGTTCTATGGAATTTCGTTCGGTGGAGGCGACGGATAGCTCGACGACGGTGGCCATGCGGTTTACCGAGCGTACCCTACGCCAATTCGGGCCCTATCGGCGACGGTGCGCGTTGCTGACCTGCCAGTCGGCACAAGGGATCATGGTGGCGATGGCGAATCGTATCCATGACCTTCCCCGTGTGGAATCGGTGGAAACGTCGTGTATCAGCAACGATGATGAATGGTGTCAGTGGACCATTCGTTGGCAGGAAGAACGGGGCCGCCGTCAGAAGTTCTGGCAGGTGGTCTTTCCGTCCGTTCAGGCACAATCATCCGGGACGCAAGAGGTGCCACCAACCACCGCTGGGCCCGTAGCAGACACTCACGGTGTGACGGCCCATCGCGTTGACCCACCGACTCGTGAGAATCGGCACTTTACCTGGTTTATCTGGGGCGGTCTGATGGGTCTTTCCCTCATGGCTGTGGTAGGAGTCCTCAATCCAGCCGTGAGTCTGGGTGAAGTGGCGTTAGTGGGACTCTGTCCGATCCTGGCCGCCGGTATGTTCGTCACCCGCCGGCTTCTCCGTGACAGCGAGCGACGCGAAGCCTTGATTCAGGAGCAAATTGCATCCGTGGAATCTCGGCATGAGGAATTGCGGGAAGCCTATTTAGAGCAAGAGCAAATGCGTGTCGAGTTGCGTCAGAAGGTTGCCCAGCTTACCGCGCTCCATCGAGCTGGGTTGTCGTTCAACTCAACCTTTGAGCGGGATACGGTGCTCCACCAAGTCCTGGAGGCTTTGACACACGAACTCAATTACAACAGTGCCATGGTCTCCATGTTTGATCCCCTTCAGCACACGATCCAACATCTGCGTGTCATTGGAGCGCCACCAGAAGTGGAAGCATTCGCCCAATCCTGTCGGATCCCGATCACGAACCCCGAAAGTCCGGAAGGGACGGTCGTGCTTCAGGGGCGTCCGCTGCTCGTGAAAGACATTGAATCGATACGACAGACCCTTCATCCCCTCAATCAGCAGTTGGCCATGTTGAGTCGTACACGAGCGCTCGTTATCGTCCCCATTCGGACCAAGGAGCGCATCTGGGGAATGTTGACGGTCGACCGATCGCAGCATCAGAGTGTCACGGAAGACGATCTGGAGCTCATGACGACGGTGGCGAGCCAAGTGGCGATCGCGCTGGACAATGCCTCGGCCTACCAGCAAATTGAACAGTGGAATGCGGGGTTGGAGCTCAAGGTCCAAGAACGAACGGAAGCGCTGGAACGAGCGGATCGCCTGCGGGCACAGTTTCTATCGCATGTGTCGCATGAATTGCGAACACCGCTGACCTCGATCAAGGGGTTCATCCAGAATCTGTTGGATGGTTTGACCGGCCCATTGAACGACAAGCAACAGCGCTACCTCGTGCGCATGTTGGACAATTCGGACCGTCTCGTACGCATGATTGAAGACTTATTGGATCGGACGCGTATTGAGACAGGGCGTCTTGATATTCACCCGACCGATGTGGATCTGGAAGTCTGTATTACTGATGTGATCGAACAGCTCAGGCCATTGGCGCAGGTTAAACAACAGACGCTGGACTGCTCATTTCCTGACACCCGTGTGATGGTCTGGTCCGATTGGGACAGGCTGATTCAAACGGTCGTCAACCTCGTGCAGAACGCCATCAAATTTACCCCGTCTGGTGGTGCCGTGACGGTGAGCGTCACCGTGAGTCACCGACAACAGGCGGTAGTGATGGTGCGAGATACTGGACCAGGAATTTCGCAGGAGCATCTTGAGAAGGTCTTCGATCCATTCTTTCGCGTTCAGCAAGGGCAGCGGGGCGGACCCAAAGGACTGGGCTTGGGATTGTCGATCGTGAAAACCTTAGTGGAGTTACAAGGAGGAGAGGTCACAGCCAGAAACGGGGAAGAGGGCGGAGCCGAATTCTCCTTCACCATTCCAATTCATTCTGCTCAAACTGTTCTTCCGTCTGACGTGGCTGTCGGCATCCGACGTATTCTGGTTGTCGACGATGATCAAGATATTCAACAGCTGCTTCATGATCGGTTAAAAGCGAGCGGCTATCAGCCCTATGCCGCATTCGATGGACGACAAGCGCTGGAAATGCTTCAGTCCGAAGAGTTTGATGGTGTGCTGCTCGATATCGGGATCGGCCAGATCGATGGTTTGGAAGTGTTGCGACTGGTCCGTACGAAGAATCAACATATGCCCATCATTATGATCACGGCCTCTGGATCCCAGGAGCTCGCGACTAAAGCAATCGGTTTAGGGGCCCAGGCTTATGTCCTCAAACCGTTTGATGCGAGTGAACTTCAACAAGCGTTGGAAGCCTGGTTTCGAGTCTGCTGAGGTTCTAATCATGCGTGTATTTCACGATAGGACTGCGCAGGGTGAATGCGCTCCATGTGTATGGAGGAAGACCGTGCCCTATCCAATTGCTCTTTGTTTTGTTCTCGTATGGTTGGTCACCATGTGGAATGTGTCTTCAGCAACCGCACAGATTCCCCGGATCCAAGGCCAGGGAGCCGCCGCGTCAGGAATGGGGAACGCCTTTGCCGCACAGGCCGACAATCCCTCCGCGCTCCATTACAATCCTGCAGGGATGACTCAACTCTCGGGACTCCAATTTATGGGGGGAGGACTGATTGCCGGAGGAACCTCAGACTATAGAAGTCCAAGTGGGATCACGGCGACCGGTGACCATAACGGTGCTGCAGCCTGGCCGCCTCCTGCTCATGGATATATCACAGGCAATCTCAAGAGTCTTGGCGTCCCAATATTGGACAAGGTGGCGCTTGGAATAGGGGTGACCACCCCATTTGGTTCGGTCTCCCGCTGGCCAGATACGACTCCCTTTCGGGGAGTCACGACCTTCACGACGCTGCCCTTATTCGATATCAAACCGACGGTGGCCTATCAACTGCTTCCCGATCTGTCCATTGGAGCGGGAGCGGACATCTATACCTTCTCAGGGCTCTTTGGCGAAGGTCATGCGGAATTACAAAGTATCTCGCCGGTTTCTCCGCCGTTCGGCTTGGCTCCCGCAGGAAGTAGGATTGAATTTAATGGGAAAGGGACGGCTCCTGGCTTCAACGTGGGTGCGTTGTATACGGCATTGCGGAACGGAGAGGGACAACCGCTGGTGAACGTGGCTGTGGTCTACCGAAGCCAAGCGACGCTGCATCTGGACGGCGCGTTGCTTATCAATGGCTTGAAGGTCCAAGATGCTACGACGACCTTTGTGCTCCCACAGATCATCACGGGCGGAATCGCAGTGTGGCCGGTCCGCACTACCGATCGTGAGTGGAAACTTGAATTGAACGTTGACTACGTCGGCTGGAAATCAGTGAGAAACTTGGATATCCATCTGGGCAGCGGTCAAGTGATCCCCCAGCCGCAAAATTGGAAAAGCACCTATGCCATTCTGATCGGCACGGAGCACCGTTGGATGAAACTGGATTCATTGCCTGGCTGGGAAGTTGCGGTGCGTGGGGGGTATACGAATCAACAAACGCAAGTCCCTGATCTCAGCTATAACCCAGGTATTCCATCCTCAGACCTCCACATCATTTCAGCAGGGATGGGATTGCTCTGTCGGGAAAACGGGTCATTGCTTGGGCTCATGCCATGCGGCAGTGTCGGAATCGGATCCATCAAGGCCAAGTTCATGGGGATCGATGTTTCCTATCAAGTGTCGCTCTATGAGCCGAGGACCGTCTCGGGAAATACGGGTATCCGTGCCGGGGTCAATGGTCACTACATGACGACGTTTCACACGGGAGGGATTTCTGCTCGTCTGAGTTTCTAGAGATTGCGGAACGACCAGTCTCTCCAGGTTCCGCTCAGCTGTCCCAGTTGCCTGGGGTAGTGTGGCGCCGACGACTGCTTTGTAGCAGTTCTTCATAGCGGACATAGCCCAAAAACGACTGCTTCACTCACGAAAAACTTTGTCCAAAACCGTGAAATAGTTTGCGCGAAGTTCCATCTCGCGATACCTCTAGACTCACGCTGAGTTCTCAGCGTGGGATCTTCAACCACAATCATATTAGGGAGGATGGATATGCATGTTGTTATCGTATCGGCTATTGCGGTCGGGTTGATCTATTTATTGTTAGAGACGAGGCCATAGGCCTCGTCTTATGACTCCATGACTCAACGCGTTTTTACGGTCTGTGATGAGTAGGGTGAGGGAAGGCGGATACTGAAATTCTCTTGTCTTGAGAGGCACTCCATGCAGTACCTCGTCTTGTCGATTGCTTCGACGGTAATTCTGTTTGGGATGAGCCTTTTGGTTTGGGCGGATGAGGGGACGAGCCCAAGTCAAGAGGTGACACAAAACCTAGGGGGCACCACTGACGATAGCGCGCAGGAGACAATATTCGATCAGGGGCAACCGAGTCTCGAAGGAAAGGCTAGAAAGGAGCAACTCAGAGCTGAGATTCGAGCCAAGCGAGAGCGGGTGAGAGCCGAGATGCAGGCGAAGAGGGATTTGCTGAGGGCAGAAGGAGAAGAAATCAAGAACGAGATCAGAGCAAAAAGAGCCAAGGTCCATGTGCATGCCAAGGGAGCAGCAGAGGCGGTGGCGCAGCCTGCGCGCTAGGGAGTGGTTTCATGTTCTGTGGAAGCCTTTAAGGATGAGGGATAACGGGATTGGTACAAGCTAATGCTTTGGGGACCTGAGTTCAGTCGTTGCAACAGGAGAGTATGAAAGCCGTTTTTGGAATTCAATCTTGCATTGGGGACTCTCTACAGCCCACAATACCGCCGTTTACAAGAATGATTTCTGGAATGGACAGATTGCTCGGAGGTGACCATGCAGCGACTCGTTGTGGTGAGTGCCCTCGCGTTCGTTACCGTGCTGCCGCAGTTTGCGTGGGCAGAGACGTTTGTCGACAAAGCCAAAAATGATAGCAGTGTTGAAATGGGTGATGATGAGCCGGCGATGCAAAAGGCGATGCAGCAAGCTCGAGCAGGATTAGACGACTTTCTCCGGAAAGTTAGTGCGCCGCCGAGCAATACGGCCCAGTTCTCAGTGAAGGTACGTGTGAGTGATGGGGAGAACAAGGAATATTTATGGGTCTCTGATCTTAAAGGGCAAGGAGAACTCTGGTCCGGTCGTATTGATAATCTTCCCGTGATTCGGTCTGTGAAGAAGGGCCAATCGTATTCGTTTGCCAAAAGTGAAATTGTGGATTGGACATATGTCGACAAGGCCAAGAAGAGGGTTGTGGGGAATTTCACGACCTGTGCATTGCTGACGAAAGAGCCGGCCAGTGTCGCGGAGGCTCTTCGCAAGGAATACGGCCTTGAATGTATGCCTTGAGGTGATAGAGGTTCCGTCATACGGGCCGCGGGGACCCTCCACATCATAATATCGAACGCACCAGAAGATCGGGCAACTAAGCCTGCATATCTCGTGACTCGATCCTCAGCTGACAGACGCTTATGCCTGGGTCAATGGGACAACGAGGTTTAACTCGTTAGTTGTTCATAGAACTTGGGGAGAATGAGAATGGCGACCATCAGTGCGATGTAGATGGAGAAGGCGATAAAAATCATCATAATTCGCTCCTTGCTGATCGTATCGACTACGAGGGATTCGATCGTAGGTGCAATCTTCGGTGTGCGTGTCGCTGCTGCAACATTCCCTATTACAGCGTCATCTGTCAGAGTAGTCTAGCGCATCTTCGATACTGATGCGTAACTGATTGAAATATAGCAAGAACCTACTTTACTTTTCCGCATCCTGCCGAGTCGAATGCTTGAAAGCTCTGTAATGGCCCACCTATAATGATCACCCGCGTAACCTTTTATGATGATCAGGAGGAATCGGTACAATCATGAGTGAACGAACATTGGCGATCATTAAGCCCGATGCCGTGAAGAAACAGGCTATTGGAGATATCATCGGTCGTTATGAGAAGGCAGGGCTGAAGCCGGTTGCAATCAAATTGATACAGATGTCTAAACAGACGGCGGAAGGGTTTTATGCGGTTCATAAAGCCCGCCCATTTTTTGATAGCCTCTGTATCTTTATGTCATCGGGGCCGGCGGTCGTCCTGGTGTTACAAGGTGACAATGCCATCAAGAAAAACCGTGAACTAATGGGCGCAACCGATCCAGCAAAAGCCGATGCCGGGACGATCCGCAAAGCCCATGGGAGCAATATCGAATTTAATGCGGTTCATGGGTCAGATTCACCCGAAACCGCACAGTTTGAGAT
>CAZOHW010000021.1:0-21664 GCA_964579525.1 uncultured Nitrospira sp.
TGTTCGTCATGAACACGATTATAGTCTATAAATGGGCGTTACAGTCCACTAGGGCGCACTAGGAGCTACGCAGTCCAATAACGAGACCACTTCCTACGCTCTGGAACAGCTAATAGGCCCTTCTCAGGAAAATTGACAGATCAATCCTTATAGACTAAGGAAGATCTGATTCATTCAGAATTTCAGACGATGCCCATCTAAATTCCCTGTGTCGAATGCACCGCCTGAACAAAACCGGGAATTAATTAGAAGCTTCCCTAAGAAAAAACGGATGGGGCTACAATTACTGAGTTGGTCTGTCGGCGCTCAACAAGGAAGCCACCCTTGCCTTCCACATGAACTTCCAAGCAACCTCCATACCCGCCTCATTCCAGTGTCCATCAGGAGCGAACAAGGCACCACGCCCACTTTCTGATCCAAACGATGGATCAAGGTCCAAACAGTCAATATCTTTCTTGATACATAAATTGACGAGTTTAGAGGCAATTGGATCGAGTAGGTGTTTATGATTTTCGGTACGGGGAATGATGACCACAAGCAATTTGGCCTGCTGTTTATCGGCGATCTCCTTAGCCTGAACTACATATTCAAACACCGTTTCAACATCATCCTGTTTAACGAATCCTTTAAATGTCTCGTATGATTCAGAACTCATTCGACTTATTAGATTCCTTGCAAAGCTCTTCGCTCGTCCAACAAACAATTTCCAACCCCAAACAAGCCCCTGTCGCTCGATGGGGAACACATAACCTCCATTATGCGCATACCACTCTTTCCCACTCGCTCGCCAAGCCTCATAACGTCTGATATCACCCGGATCATTTCCCAGGTACGTTGAATACACATAGACCTTTGGATGAAGTTTTGCACCAAACTCCCTCATAAGCACATTATAGTGAGCGGGTCCATACCCGAAAATCGCCAAAGAGTGATATTTCACATCGTGTGCATGGAATGCATCATAGAACACACGATGGGCATTATCCATATAACTATCGCCAACTCCCACGATCTCAACACCAGTCTGCCCCAATGCTTCCTTGGCATTTCGCATACCAAACTCATCGGCTTGAGCATGTGTATCTATTATCTTCAGCGGTGGATAGCGATACCCTAATAGCGGATGCTCCTGCACTTCACCAGAGACATTCCGAATCCACACATCCATATTAAGATTGTCTTGGGGCATCGTGAAATGATCATATGCTCTAAACCCAATCTCGCATAAAACGCTTGTGATCATTATCAGAATTAGCCAGAATGAATAGTAAACGGCCCGGCGGTTCCCCACATTCACTCCTTTTCCATCCGACAAGCTGACTTAAGATCCACCTACAACAAGATAGGTTTCACAGAAACAGCACAAATTTAAGCATGGCCTTCTTGCTGAGGAAGCCCATTGCGACCCCAAACATCCAGATCGACCGCCACAACTCAGAACAACGTATAAATGAATGGTGCGACAGCCGATCCCTGTGTCAGAACAATGAGTGTCCCCAAGAGCAGCAACACGGTCACGATCGGCAAGAGCCAGAACTTTTTCCGTTCCTTCATGAATGCCCACAACTCAAGAATGAACTCTCCCATACTATTTCTCCCTCCTGAATTCTGCTCAACCTAAAACTGATTCTTCATATGTGTTAAGGAGCGAGGTTGACGGACAATCCGATATGTCGTATTTGAATTGTCAAACGCCTGTCGCATCGTATCCTTCCCCATGAGGCGGAACAGAATTCCCATAGGAGTAATCAATCCAAAGAATACGATACCCAACAGAATCCTTGTGTTGACCCATCCCAATACATGGCCTACCCACATCCATCCTTTATGAACGGGCGCCAAGACTGCTGGTGCTATTCCGCCACACACAATGAGCAGTCCACCGATGACCACCGCCCATAGATGCCAGGATTCACCGCGGACGAGTATCGGCCAGATCCCTATCAGGGAAAACACACTACCCACCACCAGCCCAAAACTCCGCAATTCTTTGGTCGTTGCTTCTGGATTCACAGACCCTCCGGAAAATGTTAGTCCAGCTCGAATTCCTTCTTCCAGTCAGAATCACCTTCCAACGGCTTCTGATCTTCCTTCTTAAGCACACAGTTCTCAAGAACAAGTACATCCATCTCCGTACGCATGAAACAGCGATACGCATCCTCCGGCGTACAAACAATCGGCTCGCCTCGAACATTGAATGAGGTATTCACTAACACCGAACATCCTGTCCGCTGCTCAAATGCCTTAAGCAGTTGGTAGTAACGGGGGTTCGTCTGTGCATGAACGGTTTGGACACGTGCAGAGTAATCAATATGTGTGATCGCAGGCACGTCTGAGCGAGGTACGTTGAGTAAGTCGATCCCCCACAACCCCTTCTGCTTGAGATCGAACGGCAGCCTTCGTTGTTCGGTGACGGGTGCAACCAGGAGCATGTAGGGACTGTCGCAATCCATCTGAAAGTAATCCGACACCCGCTCCCTGAGCACGGAAGGTGCAAAGGGCCTGAACGATTCGCGGTACTTAATCTTTAAATTCATCACTGACTGCATTTTCGTATTGCGGGCATCTCCCAAAATACTCCGTCCTCCGAGTGAACGGGGGCCAAATTCCATTCGCCCCTGAAGCCATCCAACAACCTTTCCTGCAGCCAGTTCCTCCGCCGCGCGTTTATACAACACCGACTCTTCGACCCTCTGATAGACCGCCCCCAACGCCTTCAATCGAGACTCAACATCCTCGTTCGAATGTTTTGGCCCCAAGTAGCTCCCCTTCATCTTGTCGCTGACATTGTCTGCCATTCTCGGCTGATTCTCATACTGATACCATGCACTCAACGCGGCCCCCACCGCTCCACCGGCATCCCCTGCTGCCGGCTGAATCCATATACCCTTGAACGGCCCTTCTCGCAGGATTCTTCCATTCCCCACACAATTCAGCGCAACACCCCCGGCCAAACACAGATACTCGACCCCGGTTTCACGATGCATCGTCCGCGACAAGCGCAGCATCACCTCTTCGGTCACCTCCTGAATCGACCTTGCTAAATCCATTTCCCGCTGGCCCAACTTCGATTCAGGCTTACGTGGAGGCCCCCCAAAAATCTCATCAAACTTTCGGCTGGTCATGGTCAAGCCGGTACAATAATTAAAATACTCCATATTCATTCTAAACGTGCCGTCCGGCTTTAAATCGAGCAGATGCTCGTAAATGGCTTTGACGTACTTCGGTTCTCCATACGGGGCTAACCCCATCACTTTGTATTCTCCAGAATTAACCTTAAATCCTGTGTAATAGGTGAATGCGGAGTACAAGAGTCCGATGGAATGCGGGAAGGGGATTTCCCAAAGTGGGGTAAGTTTATTCCCGTCTCCAAGCCAAGCCGAAGTGGTGGCCCACTCGCCGACTCCATCCATACACAACACAGCTGCCTCTTGGTACGGGGATGGAAAGAACGCAGAAGCAGCATGTGACTCGTGATGCTCGCCAAAAAGGAACTGTGGGAGCTCGCTCTTGTTCAGATGTGGAGCACAAGCGAGGACTTCTTTCGAGAGCAAATTTCTGAGCAGCAGCTTTTCCTTAAGCCATACCGGCATCGCCGCGACAAAGGACTGGACTCCTCGAGGTGCGAATCCCACATAGGTTTCCAGGAGTCGCTCAAACTTGATCAACGGCTTGTCGTAAAAGACTATGTGCTTTAGATCTTCAACCCCAATGCCGGCCTCAGATAGGCAATACTGTACCGCACAATGCGGGAAACCTGGATCATGCTTCTTTCTGGTAAACCGTTCTTCTTGCGCAGCAGCAACGATGTCTCCATCCTTGACGAGACAAGCTGCACTGTCATGATAGAACGCTGAAATCCCCAAGATATGCATGATGCCTCCGAATGAACAAAACGTGCTTACCGAACACCCGTACTCTGCTCTAACAAGAGACAAAGACTTCTAAATAATTGCGCTTGTGCCCAGCGGTGCATGGGCACATGATCCCATCCGAATAGTAGATGACGAGATCTGAAAGACCCATCTAGCCGCTGCCATCGTGTCAGGATATCGCTCAATACCGTTTCTAAGCGCTGATCCAAGACGGGGAAACGTCCTCGTAGCAGCGTGGCCAGATTAATGCACTCGGCGTAATCGTACAGCTCTCGCTTATATACGGTCAGTCTTGGTGCTTTTGAAAACGGCCGTGGAAGGCCCTGTTCATCAAACAGGTGGTCGACGTAATACCGAACTCCGCGCTCAATCGCAGCCGTACAGTCTGGATTGCCTGTCATCCGTTCTATCTTGGCCAACGCCTTCATCACGAAGCAGGTATGGAAATGATCAATGAAGCTCCGAGTGCCATCCATGGCGTAATACCATGACCCATCAGAGTTTTGTGACTCCAACACAAAATACATGTTCCGCTCACCTTGCCGCCTATACTTTTCCTCTGAGAAATCCAGCGCCGCCTTCGTCAGAAGGAATGCGCGATAGGCACTGGCATTTACCACACCGCCCGAGGGCTCAAAAGCCGGGGTATAGGAAGATCGCGATGCGCGCGGCGATGTTTCTGCATCAAAATAATCCTCAGATACATGTCGGGCCAGTGACTGCAGTACCTGCCGCCATTTCTCATTCTTGTCGATGTTATAAACAGCGGAGAAGGCTTCGTAGACATAGGGTTCCGTTGTAATCAGCGGTGTTCCCTCTCTGATGATGCCCCCAATTCCAACCCAATCGAAGGGGTAACCCCACGCATGATGTTGCTGACCAGGACACTTCGTGGCCTCTAACACCTCAAGAAAGTGTACGGCTCGCTGGTAGTACTGCGATTCCCCTAGAATCTGAGAAAGTGCGGCAAAGCCCATCGCATAATGTGCATCGGCTATCGGAAATCGCTGGGGTTTCCAAAACAATCGCCTTGCAGAAGGCACAAACGCTTCACAAAAAATAATAGGAGCGACCGCCATCGTTCCCAACAAGCGATTCTTATAGTACAGCGTTTTTGCACCCTGTCCGACTGGACTCGCATAGAACGTCTGAAAGTCATACGACGTTTCCCCATAGTGATCGAGCCAGCCGACGAATCGTTCGATCGTCGATCTAAGTTTCAGCATTGTTGAATCATGGATCATACTGATGACTTGTCTCCCTTCACCCCTTCTGTTGCTCCACTCTGCATAAGCTGGAAACCGTCGATCCTTTGCAGCCTGGTAAGCGATTTCAATATCGTCTTCAATTTGAGCATCTGTTCGGCTCTGTGAAACCGCATCAACTCTTTAGAAACGGCACGCGGTGTCTGCTTCACAAAGGCCCACAGATAACCGGCACCGAGCACGGTTCCGCCGATGACATACGGTCTTTTGGTCATCTTGTATACTACTCGGAACAGCTCCCACAGTGGATGCCACCCAAGATAGTAATCCTTCTCTCCATAAGAGAAGCCAGAGGCCAATACACTACGCTCCGCGGTGCCCAGTGAGCGGTGGTGAAAAAATGCCTTTTCTCTAAACGACCTGGTTTTCCAACCGCGCATTCGTGCAGTCGTGACGGCAATCCAATCAATCCCACCTGCTTTGA
Organism: uncultured Nitrospira sp.; assembly: GCA_964579525.1. GTDB lineage: Bacteria > Nitrospirota > Nitrospiria > Nitrospirales > Nitrospiraceae > Nitrospira_D. The sequence continues at coordinate 5,565 of CAZOHW010000021.1, forward strand.
TCGGAATATACCCCCCGACATCTGAAAAGCATTCCCTTCTGAATAATTGGCATCCCCCGGGAACATGAGTTTGCCCCTCGAAACTGTCGGTATCCGTACTATACCCTCCGGCCTCTTTGAAAATTGTCCCTGCGACCCCAAGAGATAGATCCTCGGCGAACTTCTTCAGTAAGAATTCCAGGTAATCCTTCTCGAAAGACAAGTCTGCATCGAGATTGCCAATGACATCATATCGGAGGTGCTTCACGCGCTCGTAACCTGCATTGAAGCTATTTACCTTCGCCGCAAAACTTCTATCCCGTCTCAACGGCATCTCGACCAACTCTATCCATTTATGTTCAGCAAGATGTTTCCTTACTATAGAAGCGGTTGAATCTGTAGACCCATCGTTCACAATAACCCACTTGAGGGGCAAATGCGTTTGACAAATCATGGACTGGATGGTTCGCTCAATGTTCTTTTCCTCGTTTCGCGCAGGCGTCACCAATACATACGCTATTGACTCACCCACCCCACTGTTCATAACTTTCCCCCACGCGCCTGCCCGTAGCAGGTTATGCTCACGACTTTTCAGTAGGTTTCCACTCTCGATCTTTCAATATCAGCCACCAATGACAAGATGCTCGAAGATCCCCGAATCGTCCAGTAAACAAAAACCATAAGGCAGTACGGGTCGAGATATAAACTCGCTTAGAGTAATACCCCGGTTTTGCCGTGACCATATATGGATCCTCATCCTCTGGGCTACCCGCGAGAAATTCTGTTTCAAATCCTTGTATGGATAACTGTGCACTATATAGGTGGTCGTACTTATACTGTTCAGGAATCATGAAGATCCCGTATACGTGATGCCGCCCTTTCCATGGCTGGGCCACTGTTTCTATCGCTGGAATCCAATACACCTTTGAATCCATCGGGATTTCTGACCGACAGCTCGTTATAGGCGGTGCGCTGATAAGCAGCACTGCTGCAGCGCCTGAACTAAGGAGTATCGCAATGCACACTTTCAGGAATCTATACCAACCCCAGCCTGAGCGCTTGATTGTCACTAAAGATACCGAGGCCACAATGACCGTGTACCAACCGAATTGCAGAATTTGTTGGGCTTATCGTAGAAAAGCGTGATTGAGATCCGGCGCGGAGCCTGCTGGTAACCCAATCACTCTGTAAGGCACCCATGCACAATGACCGCTGCTCCACTCACTAGAAACATTTCATGGATAATAGGTTTATCGACTCATTCAATCTACTCAACCACCACTCTTATGCTGAACGAATGTCTTTACCCTCCTGAACATATTCATATCCCTCTTGCATGTAATACGGAACCGTGGTGGCTTCAAGGCCATTGAGAATAATACAGGCATTACTCGGCGTTCCAAGTGTGCGAAGCGCGTTTTCCACTATGCTCCGCGGCGTCAACCCCGCTCGTATGACGATCGCAAGGATATCAGCCACTCCGGCTAAGACATGCATATCCGCCAGGGGAAGAATCGGCGGTGCATCAATGATTATGTGGTCATATCGCCCTTTGACTTCAGCGACAATATCACCAATGTGTCTCACATTTGCGAGATCCAGCATGCGGCTGTTTGCCGATCCAGACGGTAGAACCCAGAGAGGCAAATCACCTACTCGTTGGACAGTAGACTCAACGGATTGCTCATCCTGAAGTACATCACGCACCCCAGGCCTTTGTGAAATGCCCATGTATTGATGCACTCTCGGGCATTTGAGATCTCCCTCGATCAACAACGTCATTTTCCCAAGATCCCGAGCAAGAGAAAACGCCAGGTTGGCGGCAACGACTGACTTTCCCTCTCCCTTCACCGCACTGGTGATGACCGTCACCGTGCCGCCTTTAGTGGATTGGAGAAGGGCTAAGCGCGTCGCGGCTACGCGAAATTGTTCCGCCACAACAGACCAAGGACTCCACTTGCTAACAAGCATCCAATCCTGACCGACACCATTCTCGGTCCCAGATCTCAGTCCAACTTGTAACACTCTTCCTTTCATGTCGGGGTCAACCCCCATTGACTCGCCGGCCTTAGCAGACGTACGGCTCGGTAACAATCGTCTCTTCTTTATTTCTGCAACTGCGGAAGATGATGTTGTGCGATCAGGCAATAGTTTCTGACTCTCCACCACAAGCTGCCTAAAGTTTGGGATCGAGGCAAGCACTCTAAGCTGCAGAAGGTCTTCAACATCATCCGAACGCCTGAACACTGGCTGTAACGATTCCAAGGCCACTGCGCCTCCGACGCCCAATCCACAACCAAGGGCAAGACCGATGAGCATGATTTGCAATTTATTCGGCTTTTCAGGATTGTTCGGAACGTTTGCCGGATCAAGTACTCTGAACTGTTCACCCTTCTGACGCTTCTCCAGATTTTCCGCTAAGCGTGCGTTAAGCTTTTTATCGAGTAATGTTCGATAATTTTCCTTCAAATTATTGTAGTCCCGAACCAATATCATAAGCTCTTGTTCGCGTGTGGGAGCTTTTTCGACGCGTGCCTCATACTGCCTGACTTCCTCTTTGAGGCGAAAAAGACGTTCTTTTAAAGACGTAATTTCAAGTCTTGCTTCATCCCGCTGTCGAATTAATTCGCGCAAGTAAAGATCGGAGGTCCTCAGATCTTTGTGAGAACCCCGTAGCTTTTCCGCCACTTCACCATTTTCACTCTCCTCCTTATCTTTCGGTCTATTCTTAATTTGAGCTTTCAGTGCCTGGATTTCTTCTTTCGTGGAAACGACATCTGGATAGGTATCTTTGTATTCCGCTTGGAGTGTTGCAAGGGTTTTCTCAAGTTCCTTCAGCCGATGCACAAGCGGATCGACAACGACCGTCCCATTCGTATCCTGAACAGTTCCACTTACAGAAGGGGAATCGTATTCCCTAATCATTTTTTCCATTAACGTAAGGCGATCCGACGCTTTTTGAAGCGTATCCGAAGTTGTGCTTTGCTGTAGCTGCAATCGATCGAGTGCACTGACATTGACTTGAACTTGCTCGGGCAACTCCCCCATATATTTTGTTTTAAATACGCTGATTGCCCGTTCCTGGGACTCAAGACGGTCTTTCGCCAGTGCCAATTCTTGTTCGAGAAATTCAGAGGCTCCCTCAACAAGCTGTTCACGAACTTTGAGATTTTCTTCTATGAAATTTGAAGCGAGTCTGGCGGTAACCTTCATCGCGGTGACGGGGTTTTCATGAGCAAAGGATATTGAAAATGCATCGATGCTACTCACGCTGCGCTGCGATTTCGCAGCCATCGTCGTAACGGTGATATCTTTTCTGAGGTGCTCCACAACCATTTCCATCCCTTTACGACGCACCTCGTCCTGATAGAAATCAAATTCTTGAATCATTTGCGTCAGTACGGTGCGACTCATGACTTGTTGTTGAATCGAATTCAACCGCTCTTCAATGGTAGGCCCAACCAGGGCTTGCACGTAGTTTTCCGGAATCTTCTGACTTTCAACGAGTATTAGGGTTTGAGAGCGATAACTTGCGGGTAGCACCACGCATAAAATGCCGGCCACCGTCACACAAGTAAAAAAAACAGCAATAACAAGCCATTTCCGCTTGAGAATAATGGCTTTTATGTCAGCCAGTGAAATGGAGCTCGTGGATTCCACTCTGCCTACTCCCAGGTTGCTTTTACACCAAGCGTTACGGCATGGCGATCGAACTCAAAACTCCTTCCGGCGCCGAATTCCGAATCAAATCTCATATAGTCATAGCTCAGTGCGGCGGCCCACACCCGTGTCATCCAGTAATACAAATCGATCGCGGCTCGATAGGTTGTAAACCGTAGTCGGTTGGAGCCAGAATCATTGGCGGCTGTTGCACCCGTGCTCTGGCTATAATTTGCGGTTTCAACCAATTGCCAATCTTGGCTAAGTCTCTGGCTTGCGGTCAAAGACACAATATTTCCTATAACCGGTGTGGCCTGCCCTAAAATGCTTGGGAATGCACTCCTTGAATACGTTAACGTAACGGGATAATTTGGATCCGTGAACACAACCTCAGCATTCATGGACCAAGAAATTAGGCCGGGATCTATGATCACGACTCCTCCCGCCAGTTGGGATTTAAGATAAGGCGTCAACACTCTCGACCACCCAAGCAAACCGGTATGAGTTTGAAAAGACACGTCATTTACTAATGTAGAACTCCCTCTAACGACACCGGTGTTTGCTGAACTAAACTTGCTGTCAGCAAAGCTGTATCGAGCATTCAATGTATCATTCTCAGTAATACGAACATTTCCACCAGCGCTTGCGGTATGAGTGGTGATATCAAATAACGGGCTTTGGAGACTTTGCTGTAGGTCAGAGGATCCATACCGTGTAATTGCGTTGGAATAGGCGAAATCTACTCGAACTACTGGACTTATCGTGTAAGCGAAGTTGGCCCCTCCGGTGTTAGAAAGAGTATTGGTTCGAAACGCAATGACTCCCCGTGCGAACGCGTCTTGTATGTTGATCGGATCACTCGAACTCGTTCCGGCAACAGGATTTACAAAACTTGGAGGGAGCGGTGTATAGCGAGCAGATTCGGTAATCCCAAAACTGGCATTGGGCCACAACCTCTTAATGGTCCTATCCAAACTCAATGACAGAGTACCTCCACCACCAAAAAAATTTAACCCCGGATTTCTGACATAGGTTTCATTAAACCCGGTAGTCTCAAGGGTCCCAGAAGCATATTCACCAGCGTGTTTGACCAAAACCTTGGGAGCGACATGAGTCACATAGTCATGCGTGGCCCCAACACTAAAGAACACATTGCTGTCATACCGTTCCGACACACAAAGCGACGGAATGAATTCCCACTCACCTAACTTCGAAGCAGGTTTGGAAGCAGTCGCTTGAGCCTGCAAAGCAGCCGCGTCGAGATTATCCCTTAGCGGTGGCCCACATGGCCGCATAGCCTGGCTAAAGGACACACTCGCCACTCCCAACACTAGCACGATAAATAAAGCGCCACCAAGGCTATGGCTCCCCCTCACTTTGCTATGGAACGACAATGGTATCACCTGATCTAAGGATAAAGTTCTCGATTTCTCCCTTACCTGATACCAACTCATTGTACGGGACTGGTATTCGGATTTGACGCTGTTCGCCATCACCATTTGATACTGTACGAAGGACTGCCATTTTGCTCTTTGACGCGAAGTTCGTGAACCCCCCAGCTAAGGAAACGCCCTGAAGGACAGTTGCATAGGATTTGATTGGATATTTCCCGGGCTTTTGGACCTCACCCAGCACATAGATGAAATAGCTATTCACCTCTTTAACGCTCACGGACACGTTAGGATTTTCCTTAAACTCGGTGAGCCTGGCGGCAATCTTCGCAGCAACCTGTGCGGAGCTGAGTCCGCTGGCCTGAACATCTCCTATTAATGGAAGCGAAATTTTCCCGTCTGGTCGCACTACTACGATACGAGAAAGATCCTGATTGCGCCAGACCGTTACCTCTACAACATCTTCAGGTCCTAGCAAAAACTCCTTTGAGACTGGCTTGGATACTTCATCGAGCACTTCCTTCGTCACATCACCACAGCCTATCAGTAGGCTCACATACGTAATGCCGATAAGCATCATCTTAAAAAAAATCATCTCAATCCTATTCGTCATCCTTGGAAGAAACCGCGTACTTCTCATCAGCTATTTGATCAACACCATTTATTTTTGTTTCGGATAATACTGATGGTATCCTCAAGCTTTACTTTAGAATCATCTTGTCTAATTATTATATCATCATAACTAACCTTAATCTTAATATCCTTTCCACCTTGATCCCCAAATCGATCTTGTTACGGGCTACAGCAGGAGTGAAAACCAATGGCCAGCTTGTCGGCTTGCAGTAACGTTGTCTTACCTTTTCAAAGGATATTTCCCTGGCTTTGAGACTTCTCCAACTCCTCCGTAAGCTTCAGCAAGTGCTATTTGAGCCGATGCTAAACCTATTCCAACAATCAATAGGATCTCACGGAAGATCAAAGTACGAGACTTAGCCACAGACTTCTCTCTAGCCACACGAACCTTCGCCAATCTATTATGCGCCGACTCATTCAGGCTGAATACCAAAATTCAAAACATGAACTTCAGCCCAACAAAATAGGCGGAATGCCCGTTTGACTTTCCGAAGGGGAACTTTCTTTTCCAACGTACTTCTGCCAGCGTAGGTGTCTCAGCAATTGTTATAGGGGTTGGAACGTAGACTTTCAGCACTTGCTCAACATTAGGTGCTTGATCCATGAGCACCAGCATGCCTCCACTGCTTATATTCAACGACAGCGCTGTGCCACCCATCACTGGGAGATTACCCCCTTCTTCAGATTCCTCCGGCGACGTCATTTCATAAACGATCGGCCGAAGTAGCGCTGCCCGTTCGCTATGATTCTCATGACTATCTCTGATCGGCCACTCCCATTCTATTCGTGTCACAACAATATCCTCCTTGAAAAAAACTATCTCGCTAGATGCTCATTCCTACAGTATCGAAGTTATGATATTTTTCCGGGTTACAATCAGAACCGGTTCGTCTCGTTCCACTTTAAAGCCGAGTGCTCATAACTTCGCACCGTATTCTTAAAAGCTACCCAAAAAGAATGTTAAGGATTATCGTATGCCTACAACAATACCAATTCTGTAGGCTCACGGCTCAAAGGTATATATTGACTCCCTCTAAAGTGTTAGGTACTATTCCTACACTGGCACTTAAGTGAGCATTGAGTAAAGCATGGACTCTTTCCCTTCATAATCTGACAGCATTAGTCGTTTCATTTCGTCGCATGCACGAATCTTCGACAATTGGCCAAACGGACGCACTTGCTGACCAAAGGGCAGGCTCTGGTATCGTCGTATTATCTGCCTCGATGCAGCTACTCCACATGAACAGGCAAGCCACAGAATTAGCCAAGAAGATCAATGCCGTTGAGCATACAGGTGCGGGAGCAAAATCGGCCCATGGTGTCCTCCCAACCGCCCTGACAGAGCTTTGCGCGGAAATCGTCAAAGCGTTGCACATCCGCACGGAAGCAAAGGATTGGGAGCAATTTGAACTGAAACGCGTCACTGGCGATCCAAATCAACCAATTCTCCTGAGAGGGTTCGGCCTACCTGATCGTAGCGGTGTTCAAAATGCACGGCTGGTCGTCACCATGGAAGAGTTAGGCCGAAAACAGAGTCTGCGTACTGAGCACGCGCGGGAACGCTTCCAGCTCACGAATCGTGAGCAAGCTGTCGTTGAACATCTGGCAAAAGGTTGGACAAACAAAGAAATCGCCAATGCTCTCCAAATTACCGAACAGACTGTGAAAGAACACATTAAACACATCATGCGGAAAACAAACGCCACAACTCGTACCGGCATTCTCGTCCAAATTTTTACTTCTTAATTCTCATATTTCCAGTCATACAATGAACTTGCTTTCACTCGTCCTGAACCACATCTTTACTGTGTTAAAAATCTAGCAGTGTGTTACTAATACAATACCTACAACATCATTATTTTCTCAAGCTATTGATTTTAATAATTATTTAACAGAAATTATATTGGTCTGTTTATTGCAGTTGCTATAAGCAATAACACGATTCACAGTTCCTAACTCTAATGAGGACAGCAAAAACAATATGAAGCGAACACAAACATTCTTAGGGTTGTTTGTCACAGTCGTTGCGCTCTCAGGATGCCAAACTATGACATCCACACAGGCGACAGACTCAAAGAATAGCGGTTTTATGTCATTGTGGTCTGTGTATACGGATTGTAAGGCTACTTCCGATTTAGATCAGGCAAGTTCAGACCTAAGGCAACTCCGTTCTGCTTCTCAACCTTCTACTAATAGAGAAGACTTCGTGTTGCCCTTGCCAGCCAATCTCTCTCGTTTAGTAAGCAATCCAACAAGCCGAGTTGCAGTGGATGTCCATGCGATGGCGGCCGCATGTGCGCTCCATACAGGGGAACTTGCTCTCAATCAAGGGCATGAAGACTTAGCTCGAGAGTTTCTTACTTCGGTGATACACTTGCATCAAGAAGAGAACTCCTATTATGCCATCAGGGCAAAAACACTATTGGCAAAAATTGGGCTAGGGATCAATGTTTCGTTTGCCTCTCGCTAACTACGCTTTGGCGTTCCCACTCATCTGATTGTATAACTCCATATAGAGTTTGGCGGATTGCCTCCACGAGACATCAGTAGTCATTCCTGCCCGTACGAGAGCCCGCCATGCCTCCCTTTCCTCGCATATCTGCAATGACAGCATAATCGCTGAAAGTAAAGAATCCGAAGAAGCCTCCAGAAAGTGAAATCCAGTTGCACGTCCCGCCTTCACTGTCGACGGCCGAAATGGGACGACCGTATCGGCAAGGCCCCCAGTATGCCGTACGATAGGGACTGTGCCATACCGCAGGCTATACAACTGGGTCAACCCACATGGCTCATAGCGAGACGGCATAACCAACAGATCCGCAGCTGCCTCAATACGATGGGCAAGCTCCTCGTCAAAGCCAAGGTGTAAACTGATCCGATCGGGATACCTCGTTTGGGTATCCAGAAGCTGCTGCTCCATGTCATAGTCGCCAACACCCAAGATTGCGATTTGTAGATCCAACACCATAAGTTCAGGGATAATGTCTATCAGGAGATCAAAGCCCTTTTGTGTCGTGAGCCGACCAATTACCGCTAATAGAGGCACATCCCGGTTCGGCAATCGCAGTTCCTTCTGCACAGCCGATTTACATACGTGCTTACCGGACAGGTCCGCCGCACTGTATCGGGCAGGCAGATACGGATCGCGCTCAGGATCCCAGACCGAAACATCAATACCGTTTGCAATACCTTTGATTCCCTCGACTCGATTAGCAAGGACACCTTCCAACCCATGCCCGTATTCAGGAGTGAGAATTTCTTTTGCATAGGTGGGACTCACTGTAGAAACCGTATCTGAAAAGATGATGCCGCCCTTCAAACAATTCATCGCTCCGTAAAACTCAAGACCACTAGGAGAAAATAAAGAATGAGGGAGTCCCGTTCTCCCAAATTGTTGACCAGGGAATATACCTTGATATCCGACGTTGTGCAGAGTAAACAGCGTTTTGAGACCTTCGAGTGCTGCATAGTCGCTGTGAAAGACTTTCAGATAGACAGCACACAATGCGGTCTGCCAGTCATGTAGGTGAAGCACATCCACGTGTTCCCCTCGCGTGTCGACAAGCACACAGAGTGCTTGCAGAACCCCGCGACAGAACAATGTGAATCGATCGAGATTATCCGGATAATCTCGATGATTGTGTTGATAGATCCCTGGTCTATCAAAGTACGGATCATAGCGCACAAACCACACGCGCAGTGAAGACCGACCTCCGGCGACAGGCACAAGTTCTTCTTCAACTGTCGTCGTGACAGTTCCCCCGGAAGTCGGAATCATAAGTTGCATAATGGACTGACGAGATCGGCTAGAGGTTTGGATTGAATAGCCAGGTAATATAAGCGTCACCCGATGCCCTGCCTTCACCAACTCTGCCGACAATGCACCCACAACATCGGCCAACCCTCCAGTCTTGGCATAGGGGACAGCCTCTGAAGCTGCCATGACAATATTCAAACTCTTTGAACCAGTGGACAACATAGTGAGACGTTGGTTGGTAACTACGGTTGGGAGGTCCCATCTAATCGAGTTTTGAACCGGTCTTCATACGCCCATGCTTTCACAAGAGCCGCCAGCTCATCCGGCTTCAGCACTTCTTTATAAACCAGGTGCTCATCGAGAAATACGAGCAACCACCCACGATCTGGATACGCAAAAAACACACCTTCCCCTGCATGGACACCAGCATCCCACCCCTTCGGAACCTCACCAGTTGGAACACGAGATCTCGGAATCAAGCTAAAATCAGGCATCACAAAGAAATGAGCGAACTCACTATGATGATGAGGGGGCGCCCCCCACACATTCACGATCGCCCGCGTCGTAATCTGATCGAAGGCTAGGTTGTTGGCCCGCACCATCTGCTCTTGCTGCTCTAGTGTAGGTAGGCTTTTGCATCCCGCACCGAGCACCAACACCAACAAGCCACAGAAGACCACCACTACTCTATGTGGAGTACCATGCATATCGCTCCCATGCATTCTCCAGATCTTCAAATCAGTCGTCTGGACTTTGGTTCAATCGGCTTCACCGGCTGGCAGCTATCGCATTGGCACAATCTTCTCAACAACGAATAGGCATAGATGCCTGTGTCATGACCATCACTCCATTGAAACTGAAATGCATAGCGGCCGACCGGCTGAATATCCTGTAGCATGATGAAGAGCGGCACATCGTCGGCTTGTAAGCGGCGTTCCCCAGTCCATTCATCGACACAAGCGGCACAGGGACAATGCTGTCGAAGATAGCGAACGGGATAGACCCCCTTATGGCCGTCGCTCCACTGGATCCCCAACACCCCCTTCTCAAGCCACTCCATATCACGTGGCTCCAACGCGACCTCCGTCATGGTCTCCTCTCGATCACCCACGAGATTGTTCGGTCAGGACAAAGCATGGGACAAAAAGTCTACCGGGGGTAGCCTTTTACCAGCCACAACGGTGACATACCCATCAATGGCTTCTTCAACTTCATGCCGCACTTGCCCTGTTGCGCGCAATCTCGTCACAACAGCAGGAGCCAGTCGAATCGCTTGTTGGAGAAACGAGAGACTCCCTCGAGAAAGCGCAACACATCGAACTCGTTGATGGGCAACACACATCACGCACACCAGTCCTCCCGCCACTGGTGAGAACTGTGCCTCGCCGACAAACTGGGTCTTTCCGCACGCCGCGCATTGATCGGTCTGAGGACGAAACCCTGTCAGCCCCAACAGTTTGATTTGAAAGAGAAGTGCCGTAAATGCTGGGTCTGTACTGTTCTGCAGTGAGATGAGTCCCTGTTCAAGCGTCTCAAAGACAAGTGGGTCCGGATCCCCGTCAGCCGTGACTGCCGCGACAACGTTGACCATTCTAGCGGCTGGTGCCATCAGATCGAGGTTCTCTCGCAACGACTGAAATGACATGACCAAATCGACATGCGAAATTCGAAACAGTGAATCTCCCACCTTTTCAAACAAATCAAGCCGGCAGAGGGAAAAAGGTTCCAAGGCTGCCCCGAAACGACTTTTCAGCCGTCGGGCACCACGAGCGATCCCACGGATCTTTCCTAAATTCTTGGCATAACAAGTGACGATTCGATCCGCGTCACCCCACTTACGGCTCTTCAAAATAATCGCTGTCGCCTTTACGAGAGGCATGACAACAATCTTTCCTTGGTCCTATAGGACGTTGAGACAACTAGAAACAACATCATCGGAGGTACTCTAAAAACAGGGTCGCGAGGGTCAAATAAATGGTAATGCCGGTAATATCGTTGGCTGTCGTGACAAACGGACCAGCCGCTACGGCTGGATCAACCCCCATGCGCTTCAGTAGAATGGGCATAATTGTCGCCATACTGGTCGAAACCAGAAATGCAATGACCAACGACGCTCCGACGACCATCCCCAAAAACCCTTGATGCAACACCCATCCAACCAATGTCAGTGTGATCCCACAGGCCACTCCCATCACGAGGCCGATTTTCGCCTCACGAAAAAATACCGGCCAGACACGAGTGAGCTCCACCGAACCTGTCGCTAACCCACGAATAATCAATGTTGAGGATTGCAATCCGACATTCCCCCCCATTGCCGCAATCACGGGGATAAAACTGACGATTGCCACAACCTCCTGGATCGTAAAGCGGAAATACCAGAGGATGGCACCGGACAACAGGCTGCCGATTAAGTTTGTGAAGAGCCACGGTAGCCGTAGCCTGGCTGAACCAATGCTGGAAGACTTTGAGACCGTATCCTCTTCGATCGCACCAGCCATCTTCAGCATGTCTTCGGTGGCTTCTTCACGGATCACGTCGACCACGTCATCAACCGTGATGATCCCGACTAGCTTGCCGTCCCGCTCCACCACCGGAATGGCGAGCAAATTGTAGCTGGCCACTTGCCGCGCCACTTCCTCCTGATCCATGTCGATTGCCACGCTCATCACTTCTCTGGTCATGATGTTCTTCAAGGGAGTCGTGGGAGGGACCGTCAGAAGTTGTCGAAGGGACAGGACACCGACCAGACGATCATCTTTGTCTGTGACATAAATATAGAACACCATTTCGGCATCAGTGGCATGCTGTAACCGACGGATCGCTTCCTGTGCCGTGGCATCCTCCGGCAAGGAGAAGAATTCCGTCGTCATAATGGCGCCGGCTGTGTCTTTGGGATACTTGAGGATGTCGGCGACCTCCGTCGAATCCTCCGTCTTCATGAGGGCCAGGATTTCCTTGCTGCGCTCCTCAGGAAGGAATCCAAGGATATAGGCTACATCATCCGGTCCCAGATCTTTCATGAGCCCAGCAATATCCGAATGCAGCAGATCTCCGAGCACTTGTTGGATGCTTTCTCCGTCGAGCTCGCTGAGTGCTTGGCCCCGTTTGCCGTCTCCGCGAACCAGCTCGAAAATTTCCCGCTTTTCTTTTAGAGAAGAGAGATGGGTGACGACTTTGGCAATGTCGGCTGGGTGCATGCGTCCCAACATCTTGGAGAGATTTGTAATCGCTCCTCGCCGCAGCAACTTCTGAACAGACTGGATCACGATATCCGACTTGGTCTGCCCACGTTCGGTCTGGTCACGCAACGCGTCGCGCAAGACATCGCGATCGGACTGGCGTGGACGCTGGTCCGGGACCCGCGGCTCTATAGGTCGTTCTGTTTGCTGCATACGCTGACCGTCAATACCCCAACTGCGCCAAGGCCTGTTCGTCCTCGCGCCAGGCGTTCTTCACCTTCACCCACAGCTTCAGAAACACTTTCATGTCGAATAACCGTTCCATATCCACCCGAGCCTGCGTGCCAATTGATTTGAGCCGCTCGCCCTGCCGTCCGATTAGGATGCCCTTCTGCGTCTCGCGCTCCACAATGATCGTTGCGTGGATCCTGGCCAGCTTGCCCTCCTCGACAAATTCATCGATCTCAACTGCAACGGCATGGGGCACCTCTTCCTCCGTCTCAAGCAACACTTTCTCTCGAATCATTTCCGCGGCCAGTGCCCGCATCGTCTGATCCGTCACGACATCCTTGCCATACCCACCTTCTCCAGGCGACAGATAGGGAACCGTCACGGACAACAACCGCTTGATGTTATCGTTTACCTGTGCGGAGACTGGAACGACTTCCGTCCAGGCAAACAGCTTGGCATAGCGCTCCAAAGCAGGAAGCAGTTTTTGCTTATTGATGAGGTCGATCTTGGTGACCACCAAGATGACCGGCCTAGGCCGTTTGGCCAAGGCCTCTTTCATGTATTGAATAGCGCTCATATCTCCAGGACCTGGGAGGCTCGTGCCGTCCATCAACATATACAGCAGGTCCGCTTCTTCCAGTGCCTCGACGGCCGTGCGGATCATGCGCCGGTTGAGCAAATGTTCTGGCTTATGAAGTCCTGGCGTGTCAAGAAATGCAATCTGCGCTCCTTCAGCATGCACCACGCCAAGGATTCTGGTCCTGGTGGTCTGCGGTTTACTCGATACGATGGCGATTTTTTCGCCCAGAAGGCTATTGAGCAAGGTCGACTTGCCGACATTCGAGCGGCCGATGATGGCGACCGTTCCAAATTTCATGGCTTGGACGAGCGATCTGGTTTCTTTTCAGAATCTGGTGACACTTGATACACGGTCTCTCCCTTCCGCACATAGCCCAACTGCTCTCTGGCCAGCTGTTCAATTTTTGACGGGTCGCGTTGTAGACGCGTGATATCGTCTCGCAGCGTGGCATTTTCCAACCGCAATGAAGCCAACTCGTGCTCTAAGTTACGGGCTTGATCACGCATGGACAGGTACCGAAGCAATCCCATTTCTCCAGAAAACAGCGTCACGAGCAACCAAGCACAACCGGCCATGCCGGCAATCTGTATGGCCGTGACGATACGTCTCTTTGACTCCAGCCAGTCTTTCCCGCGATTTTGCTTGATAGTCATTGCTTCTCATCACAAGAGCAGCTAGCAGGCTGCGAAAGAACTCGGTTCATGCCGACAATGTGGCCTGAGTTTTCCATACGGTGCTAGCGTCAGAATCCCGCAGGATGCTCAAAAAGGCTGTCCAGCAATGCCGCAGCGTGCGAAGAGGCGAGGCGTACGCTTCGGTACGGTGAGCCTCTGAGCGACGCGAGAACACAGCTGGCGGACTTTTTCAGCATCCTGCTAGGCCCTTGCCGGGATTGCTCCTACTCCGCGATAGACTGCCGCCGTTCCCAGCTCTTCTTCGATTCGGAGCAGCTGATTGTACTTTGCCACTCGGTCAGTCCGAGATAAGGACCCGGTCTTAATCAATCCACTATTCGTCGCCACCGCCACATCCGCAATCGTCGTGTCTTCCGTCTCACCTGACCGGTGCGAGATAATGGCCGTATACCCGGACCGCTTTGCGAGTTCGATCGCCTCCAGAGTTTCCGTCAGAGTTCCGATCTGATTGAGCTTGATGAGGATCGAATTCCCAATTCCTTCCTTGATCCCCTTCGCAAAGATCTCGACGTTGGTCACAAAGATATCGTCACCCACGAGTTGCACTCGCTTGCCAAGTTTCTCCGTGAGCATCTTCCAGCCCTTCCAATCCAGCTCGCTCAATCCATCTTCGATCGAGAGAATCGGGTACCGATCAAGGAGTTTGCCGTAATAGTCAATCATGTCTTCCGATGAGCGCTCGGGATCCTTCTCTGCCTCCAGGACATACCGCCCCTTTTCATAAAGCTCACTCGCCGCACAATCCAACGCAAGCGCGACATCTTGACCGGTCTTATAGCCAGCAGCCTCGATCGCTTGGGAAATCAGCGTAAGGGCCTCTTCATTCGACTGCAGGTCTGGAGCAAATCCCCCTTCATCCCCCACCGCCGTATTCAGTCCTTTCTTTTTCAGAATGGCCTTCAGCGAATGAAACACTTCCGTGGCCATACGAAGCGCGTCACTGAATCGACGTGCCCCCACAGGCATAATCATGAATTCTTGAAGATCCAATCGATTGTCTGCATGGGCGCCACCGTTGATAATGTTCATGAGCGGCACAGGGAGGACGCGGGCATTCGTCCCTCCCAGATACCGATAGAGCGGCTGCCCTGTTTCATTGGCAGAGGCCTTGGCCACCGCAAGTGACACCCCTAAGATAGCATTCGCTCCTAGTTTGCCCTTCGTCTTCGTTCCATCAAGCTCAATCATGGCTCGATCGATGCCCGCTTGATTGAATGCGTCCTTGCCAAGTAATTCCGGCGCAATCATCTTGCTGATGTTCGACACGGCCTTGGAGACGCCCTTCCCCATCCACCGCTTCTTGTCACCATCCCGAAGCTCAATCGCTTCCTTTTCCCCAGTCGAGGCACCGGACGGCACTGCTGCCCTCCCTATCGCACCACTTTCGAGAGTCACTTCAGCCTCGATGGTCGGATTACCCCGTGAATCGATAATCTGCCTGCCCTTAATTTCTCTAATCGCGCTCATAAATCACTCCGTTCCCCATTGACAAGTTAACAATGTCTCTCTCCATCTCTCCTGACACGGGTGGCGTCGAGCACACGCCCATTCGGCCACAGCATAAGGGAGCCCCTCAGGAAAGGATGAAGCGAGGACGAATGGGCTGGTCGACGACAGATCTGTGCTTATCCCAACTTCTTCCTCAATAACTCATTCACCTTTCCCGGGTTGGCTTTCCCTCCACTCGCCTTCATCACCTGTCCCACGAGGAAACCTAATACCTGTTGCTTCCCCTCCTTGAACTGCGCCACTTGCGTGGGACTCTTTGCCAACACCTCGTCGATGATTTTGTCCAAGGCTCTCTCATCGGACACCTGCGTGAGCCCTTTTTCTTGCACAATCTGCTCAGGAGTCTTCCCACTGCCGTAGAGCTCCGGAAAGATCTCACGGGCCACTTTTAAGCTGATCGTTCCCTTGTCCACCATCTGCAACAAACTCACGAGACGTTCAGACGTGACCGGCGAATCTGTAATATCAATCCCGGAATTGTTCAAC
>CAZOHW010000022.1:0-21151 GCA_964579525.1 uncultured Nitrospira sp.
GCCATCAACGAACAGGTTAACAGGGATTGCCGAACTGCGGCGATCGGCTGCATCGATTGCAAAAAACTCGTAGCGGATCGCATGGTGGAACAGTTGAAGCCGATCTGGGACACCCGGGCGAAGTTGACGCAGAATCCCTCGCAGGTCGACGAGATTGTGGATGCAGGGAGTCGGCGAGCAGCCATAGTTGCCGGCGAAACTCTACGTGAAGTCAACGAGGCCATGAAGATTTAACAGGATGCGGAAGTGAGGACGAAAGTCAGTTCGACTTATGGTGCCGGATCCCCTATGTTGGCAGGGGCATCGAGGGTCGGAACTGACACGGCAGCATGCGTCCCACCTTTAAACGGCAGGTCCAGCACAGCATAGGGATTGATACGTGCCCCATTGAGCTTCACTCCCCAATGGAGGTGGGGGCCGGTCGCTCGCCCGGTGGCGCCCACTTTCCCGACGACCTGACCGGCTTTCACCTGCTCGCCGTCTTTGACGAGGACTTCCGACAGGTGGAAATACATCGAATAGAACCCCAATCCGTGGTCGAGAAACACCCCTTTCCCGGAAAAGAAATGGTCAACCGTGAGCCGAACGACACCGTCGTTCGTCGCCACTACGTCAGTGCCAAGCGGTGCGCTGATATCTTCTCCATTGTGCGGGTTCCTCGGCTGGCCGTTCATGATTCGAACACTGCCGAAAATCCCGGTTCGTCTGCCGTTCACCGGTTCGACGAACCCCGGCTGCCATAACTTGTCCTGAGAATCCACGGCCAAGGCCTCTTTGACTTGCTGTTGTTCAGCTTTCCATCGAGCCAGACTTTTGTCGTCGAGATCGACCTTGTCTTTGGGCAGCTTGAGATGCTCGACATGAAATTTCTCTTTCATCACCTGCACGTGATACTTCCTCGTTCGACTCTGTTCACCAGCCGTCATCTCAACCGTCAGTTCATGGATGCCTGGTTCGTCCTGGAGATCGATCCCTAGCAACCCCACAAATCCCTTCGGCTCAGTTGGTCTCGTCTCTCTAAAGAAGCTGATGGTCCGTCCGAGGAACTTTCCCTGTACGAGCATGACGGGCTCGTTCGTCGACACCTTCACGACAACGATCTGTCCCTGCCTGCCGCTATAGTGGCCATCAAGCGCGTGAGCTGTATACAGCAATCCTGTCCCGCACCCGACTGGGACGATGTTCAGGAACAATACCATCGCACCGAAGACGACACATTTCATCATGTGACTCCGTTGCAACACCGTCCAGTGACGGCTCAGGCCAGACATCGACTTCATCGGTAGAACCGTCCTCCAGAGACTTGAGAAATCAACTCTTCGACCCGCCGATTGACGGCACTGAACGGATCCATGCAGAGGATCGTTTCCTCCCAATAGCCGTTCAACTTCAGATAGGTCCAATCCACCGTGTAAGATCGATTTTTGGCACGGGCGAATCGAATGAAGTCCCCCCGAACCTTTGCTCTGGTCGTCTGAGGGGGTGTGGACATGGCCCGCTGCACCGCCGCTTCCTCTACCACTCGCTCCGTCATTCCACGAGATTCCATGAGATAGTAGAGTCCTCGCGTTCGCTTGACGTCATGAAACTGCAGATCCAAAAGCGCCACCCGCGGGTCGTCCCACCCGCAATTCTTTTTCTCTACGTAGGATTGGATCATGTGCTTCTTCGTCACCCAATCGACTTGATGAACCAGCTGCATGGGATCCTCTTCCAATTGATGAAGCATCCGTTCCCACTTGTTATAGACATCATCGAAGGCCGGATCGTGAGCCTGTTGGTCCAGATACTCTCTGGCCCGTTTGAGATAGATCAGTTGGATCTCGATCGCGGTCAGCTGCCGACCGTCATCGAATTTGACCTTCTTTTTAAGGGTCGGATCACGTGAGACCTCTCGGATCGCCTTGACCGGGTCCTCGAGCTCCATCCCATGAACCATGTATCCCTCTTCGACCATCGATAAGACCAGCGCCGCCGTCCCTACCTTGAGATAGGTGGCATACTCCGACATATTGGAATCGCCGACGATGATATGCAGCCGCCGATACCGCTCCGCATCGGAATGAGGCTCATCCCTGGTATTGATGATACTGCGGGATGAGGTCGTCGAGGACGAGGTCTTTTCGTGAATGTGCTGCGCGCGCTGAGAAATGAAATATTGCGGCTTCCCAGATACCTTCAACACTTTCCCCGCTCCGCAGAACACCTGCCTTGTCACAAAAAACGGGATCAATTGTTCGGTCACTTTCCAAAAGTCGACGTCGCGCCGCATGAGAAAGTTTTCGTGACAGCCGTACGTATTCCCTAGTGAGTCCGTATTATTCTTGAAGATATAGATCTCGCCGGAGAGTCCTTCCTCCCGAAGCCGTTCTTCCGCTGCGGGCAAACAGGCTTCGAGCAGCCGTTCCCCGGCCTTGTCATGGACCACCAGATCCAGGATGTTGTCGCATTCGGGAGTGGAGTACTCGGGATGGCAACCGGTGTCTTGGTAGAACCTCGCCCCATTGACCAGAAACGCATTGGACGGCCAGCTGTTCGGAATCAGTCCTTCGAAAATGTACCCCAGGACCTTTTCCATTGGGAGATAGATACGGCCGTTTGGCGAAAAAATCAGGCCGTATTCATTCTCCAGGCCGAAGATCCTCTGTTTCATGGGTCCGAAAGAGCTCATGGCGTGTTCAAAACAGATTACACACCCATTTGGAGATGATCAAGGAAACTCGTCCCAAGCAGATGCTGAAAAAGTCCGCCAGTTTCATGAAGGTCAAGGTTCAGGTTAAGCAGATCAACACTCTCACTCAACCTTCACCTCGGCCTTAGCCTGTTCGGTTTAACTCGCTGCGGCCTTGTCCGTGGAACGGCGCATCCTGGCGACTCATCATGATCGGCCGTTGCAGTGCAAAGATGCTCGCTGAAAAAGTTTTTCCGCAGTCTGCTAGATTTATGGGGTGAGGATTCGGCGAACGTCGCCGACGGACAGACGCCGAAACTTCCGGCCATGGCGAGTCCGGTCGAGAATCGCGACTTCTAACCCCTCGGGCTGTAACTTTTGGTTGGCGGTTTGCTCAAGGGCCGTGACGCAAAGCCGCAAGGCTGCATCCAGAGGTAGAATCTGGTTCTGGCTTTTGTCTTTGAGCGCCGTGTGCACGGCCTCTGACCTTCCGCCGATCACGGCAAAGCTCTTTTCGTCCGTAATGCTGCCGTCGAAGGAAATGCGATAGATTTCGTTCGGATGGCTGTTGATGCCGGCCTGGACCACAAGAATCTCCACTTCGAGCGGCTTCATTTCTTGGCTGAAGACAGTGCCGAGACTTTGCGAGTACCCATTGGCCAGTGACCGTCCTGTGACGTCCTCCCGGCTGTACATGAACCCTTTGAGGTCAGCGTGGCGGATGCCGGCCTTCCGTAAGTTCTCAAACTCGCTGTACTTACCCGCGCCGGCAAAGGCAATGGTGTCATAGATCTCGGAGATCTTATGGAGCGATGCACTTGGGTTATCCGCTGCTAGCAAGACCCCATCCGCATATTCCATTGCGATGATCGACCGACCTTTGGCAATGCCTTTCCTGGCATACTCGGCCTTGTCTTGCATCATCTGTTCGGGAGAGACGTAATAGGGCATCGGCATCGTTAGGTCTCCCGAGCATGACGTTCGGCCGTCATTTCGTCATATATGGCTCGCAGTTGGTCATCGGAGACATCGGTGATCCCTTGCGTCGTGACAAACTTCGCCGTGGGATAGATGCCTCGGATCGGATCAGGCCCTCCCGTCCCCACATCGTCGTCAGCAGCGTTAGAGAGGGCCCGCAACGCCAGCTTCAGTGCGTCTTGCTCCGACAGATTCTTTTGAAAATGTTCACGCATGGTGTTGCGCGCATCTTTGCCGCCAGATCCGATGGCATGATAGTCAGATTCTTCGTATCGTCCACCGGTAATATCGTATTTGAAGATCCGGCCTTCGCTCCGTTTCACATCGTACCCGGCGTACAGCGGCATGACCACCAACCCTTGAAACACCATGGGCAGATTGGCCTTCACCACCTGTCCAAGCTTATTCGCCTTTCCTTCACAGGAAAGCGGCACCCCTTCCAGTTTTTCATAATGTTCGAGCTCAGTTTGAAAGAGCTTGGCCATCTCGATGCAGGGGCCGGCGGCTCCCGCGATCGCCATGGCGGACCAGTCATCGATCTTGAACACTTTTTCGATGCGGCGATCCGCGATCTGAAAGCCTTCTGTCGCCCGGCGATCACCAGCTATGACCACACCCTGTCGAAATTTGATCGCCAAGACTGTCGTCGCCTGGGGGACGGTCATGGCACCATTGCTCCGCACTGGATCCGGCAATGATCCTGATCCATGGTTTCCCACAGTTAATCCGGGATAATGTGCAGAGAGAAAATCGAAGAAACTCGAGCCGTCATGATCAGGGAGATACGGTAGCTTCATAGCTATCTTGCGATCACCATCGATTACACTTTCAACTTTTCAAGCAGGGCGTCGACCGAATCCACCGAGTCGAGCAACTCTTGCGTCAGTACGCTCGTGCCTCGGTGCGGATCCATGAGAGGTACCTTCTTAATTGTGGTCGGCCCCGCCTCAAATAAGACCGACGTCCAACTCGCACCGTACAGTGACTTTGCAAATTTTCTGATACACCGCCCGCGAAAATACGCCCTGGTGCCAGTTGGAGGATTCAGTTCAGCCTGCTGAATCTCGTCATCTGTCACGATCTGCTCGATGAGATGGCTGCGCTCCAAGGTGTAGAACAATCCCTTCTCCGGACGGATATCGTGATATTGGAGATCCATTAACTTCATCCGGGGATCATCCCATCCACAGCCTTTACGATCCATATACGATTCGATCATGTGACGCTTGGCTACCCAATCCAACTCTTTCACCAGCAGCCGAGGATCTTGCTCCAACTTGTTGAGAACATCCTCCCACCGAACCAGCACATCGCGCATCGTTGGGCTGATCGTGTGATTCGTGTAATAGGTCTTGGCGGCCTCCAGGTATGCCCGTTGAACCGCAAGGGCCGTCGTGGGGCGTCCACCGGATAATTTCAAAGTCTCCTTGATCTCTAGATCGCGCGACACCTGCTTACACACACGCACCGGCTCATCGAGATCCACAAGCGGCAGCTCGGCTCCCGCCTCGAGCAGATCCAAGACAATGTCTAACGTTCCCACCTTCAAATATGTCGAGAGCTCCGCCATATTGGCATCGCCCACAATGACATGAAGCCTCCGGAATCTTTTATGGTCCGCATGCGGCTCATCCCTGGTGTTGATGATGGGCCGCTTGACCATCGTATTGAGATCCATCAGACATTCAAAGAAATCGGCACGCTGCGAGATCTGATACTCAGCAGGACTGGTTTGGTTCTCAGCACCGACCTTCCCCGCTCCAGCAAAAATCGGTCTTGTCACCAAGAACGGCGTCAGGACCTTGGCAATCTTCTCGAACGGAACCGTTCGAGAGACGAGATAGTTTTCATGGTACCCATAGCTGTTACCCTTGCCGTCGGAATTGTTCTTATAGAGCACATACTGTTCGGATCCCCTGACCCTAGCCAACTCCTGAAGACATTTGGCCAGAATCCGCTCTCCAACCCGTTCGAATGCGACCACTTCCTTGGGATTCGAACATTCTGGAGTCGAATATTCCGGATGCGCACCGTCCACATAGAGCCGACCACCATTGGCTAAGACTTTGTTCAGCTGCCTGTTATAGTCAGGATTCGGACGTTCCCGTTCACCCTCGACTTCAAACCCCCTGGCATCCACGAGCGGATTTTCATGCTCGTAATCCCAGATCGCAGAAGGAGCCGGTAACCCCTGGTAGTGTCCGACCACGGCAATCGATCCGGACACGGGATCCATCGTCGAGAGGTCTTTTGCCGCGATGCCGAACTCCGTTTCCGTTCCAAGCACTCGCGCACGATGCTGTGAAGCCGGTTCAGCCATAGAGTGGCGTCGTTACAGGTAGTGGCCCGTGCTGATGGTTTCGATCTGCCGATGTTCTGCCGGCCCACCGATGATGGTCCGGATATGGACGATCTTCTCGCCTTTTTTCCCGGCGATCTTCGCCCAGTCATCCGGATTGGTCGTATTCGGAAGGTCTTCGTGTTCCTTGAACTCTTCGCGGATGGCCCGAATCAAGTCATCCGACCGAAGACCGGTCCCCTCCTGAGCAATCACCCGCTTCACGGCAAACTTCTTCGCCCGTGACACGATGCCCTCTATGAGCGCCCCGCTGGCAAAATCCTTGAAATACAACACTTCTTTTTCACCATTGGCATAGGTGACTTCAATGAACTTATTCTCTTCGCTGGCGGCATACATGGTCTCAACCGTCAGTTCGGTCAAACGTTCGACTAACGCGTGCCGATCTCCACCATGCCGTTCTAACTCATCTGCTGCAAAGGGGAGATCCGTCGAAATGTATTTCGAGAAGATGTCACGCGCCGCCACGGCATCCGGTCGTCCGACTTTGACTTTCACATCCAACCGGCCGGCACGCAACACGGCAGGATCGATCAAATCCTGGCGGTTGCTCGCCCCGATAACGATCACATTGCGCAGCCGTTCGACTCCATCGATCTCTGACAGAAACTGCGGAACGATCGTCGATTCAATGTCGGACGAAATCCCGGTTCCCCTGGTGCGAAAGAGCGCATCCATCTCGTCGAAAAACACGATGACCGGATGACCATCCTCGGCACGCTCCTTGGCCTTCTTAAAGACTTCACGGACCTGCCGCTCCGACTCACCCACATACTTATTGAGTAACTCCGGTCCTTTCACATGAAGAAAGTAGCTGCGAATTTCTTTACCGGCCCGATGCCCCAATTTCTTGGCAATCGAATTGGCGACGGCTTTTGCGATTAGTGTTTTCCCACAACCGGGTGGACCATAGAGCAAAACGCCCTTGGGTGCACTGAGCCGGTACTCCGAGAAGACTTGAGGATAGAGGAACGGCAGCTCTACGGCATCACGCACCTGTTCCAGCTCTTTCTGAAGTCCACCGATATGGGCATAGTCGATATCCGGGACTTCCTCCAGGACGAGTTCTTCCGCCTCGGATTTCGGCAATTTTTCGATGACATACCCTGAACGGGCATCGTACAAGAGATGATCGCCGACACTAAGCCGCTCCACAAGCAGAGGATCCCCTAGTTCGGCGACTTTCTCCTCATCATAGTGGAGTGTCACCAACGCACGGTTTCCCTCCAGCACATCTTTCAACCGAACGACCTCGCCTTGACTCTCAAATCCCTTCGCTTCGATGACATTGAGCGCCTCGTTCAGGACGACTTCTTGTCCTTTTCGCAAGTGATTACCCTTGAGGGAGGGATGCATCCTCTCCTTCATTTTCCGACCCGACACATAGACGTTGCCTGTCCCGTCCTCATTCAAACCCGAACAAATCGCGTAGGCCGACGGCGGCGCCGTCAACTTTTCCACTGACGTACGCAGAGCCTCAATCTGCGCCTTAGCATCCTGCAGCATTGAAACGAGTTTTTCGTTCTGCTTATTGGCTTGATCGAGTTGATGCCGAGATTGGTAGAGCCGACGGATTTCTTCTTCCATCGACTGGATCTGATTGCGGAGCTTGTCGACTTCCCGGGCCTGTTCGTCGTTCTTGTGGATCATATCCGTATTCCCCTCGGACAACCGGTTCGCCATCTTCTTGACGGAATCTCGGAGGGATCGGAGCCGATTGGACTGACGTTTGCTCTCTGCCATATCGGCACAACGCGAATTGCTCGACGGATCGACCGGAGTGCGAATGTGACTGCGTTCGGATTCTAACACCCGACCTATAGGTGGTCAACTCTGCGACCTAGATGCACGCACGATCATGTCACACAATAGAAGAAACTCTTACATCTCCAATCTTCGTGTAAACTCCCGCACGGCTGCGCCAACATCATTGGCAGTCAGCACCGCACCGATCACAGCGGCGCCATGCGCCCCGGCTTGACGAATGTCGCGCACACACTCGCAGGTCATGCCTCCAATGGCAAAGATGGGAACGGCCGACTGACCACAGGCCTCGGCCAGACGTTCAAGACCCAGCGGCGGTCCATACTGACGTTTGGAAGGGGTCTCATAGATCGGCCCGAACACGATGTAGTCAGCTCCTTCGAGACTCGCTCGTCGAACCTCTTCAATTGAATGTGTAGAGATCCCGACCAACCGATCGGGTCCAAGTAATCGACGAGCCGTTGATACTGGGAGACTGTCGGTACGAAGATGGACGCCACTCAAATTCAACGCCATCACCAGGTCGACACGATCATTCAGGATCAACGGGACGGTGTGTGACGCTGCCATCGCCTGAATCTCCCGCGCCAGCGTCAACAATGCTGCGGTGGGCAAGTCTCGCTCACGAAGTTGAATGGCCGGGACGCCTGCTCTGATCGCCTGTTGGAGAACCGTTGAAAGAGGACGCCACTGAGTCTGGTGACGATCGGTGACCAGCAGCAGACGAAAGTTAACGGACGGCATGTCGAACGCGCGTGGAAGGTGACGCTTCACCCCTTACCGGCTTTACAGCATTCCTTCGATTGGACTGCTTGCTGTGGCATAGAGTTTTTTCGGGATGCGGCCGGCCTTGTATGCCAAACGACCGGCATGGACCGCATATTTCATCGCCTCGGCCATCGCAAGAGGATCCTGTGCTCCGGCGATGGCCGTATTCATCAGCACAGCATCAGCCCCTAATTCCATTGCAAATGCGGCATCGGATGCCGTCCCGACACCGGCATCCACGATGATTGGCACTTTGATCATTTCCATAATGATTTTCAAATTATAGGGATTGCGTATCCCGAGTCCCGATCCGATCGGTGCCGCCAATGGCATGACGGCTGGACATCCAACATCGACAAGCTTCTGCGCGACGATGGGATCGTCATTCGTATATGGGAGGACAATAAAACCTTCTTTGATAAGAATTTTTGCGGCCTCAATCAGCCCGGCCGTATCCGGGAATAAGGTCCGCTCGTCCCCAAGCACTTCCAACTTCACCAGATCAGACACACCGGCCGCCCGAGCCAAACGTGAATAGCGCACGGCATCTTCGACGGTGTAGCATCCCGCTGTGTTTGGAAGAATCGTATATTTCTTCGGGTCGATGTAATCGAGCAGATTCTCTTTCGATCGATCGGTAATATTCACCCGACGAACCGCGACCGTCACAACCTCGGCGCCGGAGACTTCAATTGCCCTTTTCGTCTCCGCAAAGTCTTTGTATTTACCCGTCCCGACCCATAAACGGGAATTAAACTCACGCCCCGCGATAATCAGCCGATCATCCACCATAAATATCCCCTTACAATGACCCGCCGCCGATAAACCCAAGAATCTCAACCCGATCTCCATCCTTAAGCGGCCGATGATCAAAGTTCGTACGATCCAATATTTCAAGGTTCAGCTCGACCGCGACCCGTTCCGCTTTGAATTCAAGATCCTGCAGCAGATCGGCCACCGTTGCCCCATTGCGTAAGGCACGAGCTTCACCGTTGACGTGAATGTGAATGACATCGTCCACGTCTGTCATCCTATGGGACCACAATCCGGCTTGTCAACGAATGCCCTCTTGCCTCAACACCTTAGAAGCTCGCACAATAGCTCTTGCAGGATGTTGAAAATGTCCTCCGGATTCATGAAGATCAAGGTTGAGGATCAGGTTAAGCAATCAACACGCTCGCCTTGGCCTTAACCTCAACCTTAGGCTATTGGGTTTCCTCGCTCGGCCTTGCCCGCGGAACGGCGCGTCTTGGCGCGACGGGGTGGGCGGGTGAAAAACAACAGCCTTTTTGAACATCCTGAGGGATAGTGGAATGGCATCCAGGATCATGTGACATACCGTTTGCTGAAAATGCTGAGATAGTTTTTTAACAACCTGCTCACCATCATGAACGAGAACAACCGACAACTGGCCAACCTGTTTCGATCGATGGCGGATCTCCTCGCGGCTCAACGGGCCAATCCTTACCGCGTGCGAGCCTATCGACGGGCTGCTGATATGCTGCTGGCCCTGGAGGAAGACATCGCCGCGGTTTCACAGCGTGGGACGCTTGAAGAAATCGACGGAATCGGAACGGATTTGGCTGGAAAAATTAGAGAATACCTGGCAACTGGAACCATTCGCGCGTATGAATCGCTCAAAATCCCATTACCGGACGAGGTCAAGGGTTGGACCGAGCTTCCGGGTCTTTCCGAATCCCTTATTACCTACTTATACTTCAAGCTCGACATTCGAACGCTCCCCGATCTCGAGCAACTCGTCCGGTCCCATCTCCTTCGTACATTGCCAGGCTTTTCCGCCTCCGAGGAGGACCTGTTACAGGCCATCCAGCAACGAGCTCAAAGCCAGATGCGTTAAGTGCTCTTGAGATCTTTGAAGATCTTCCAGCTTTTCAAGAGCTCCACAGCCTTCTGCAATTGCACATCCTGTTCGACGGAAAGCTCCCCTCCCGGCTCGGCAGGGGAAGCCGTCGGTGCTGATTCATTTTTGAGACCAGTCTCATCCGGAGATTTCCCACCATGGGGTGAACTCTCCTTACCAGTTGAGGGCTTCACGGTTTTTCCTTCCGCCTCTTTCTCTCCTGGCTTGCCCTCAGCCGTTTTCGGTAGAGGCGGCGCAGCCAGCTTCACAACAATATCGGGGGTAATTCCCGTTGACTGGATCGATCGATTTTTCGGCGTGTAGTACTTTGCGGTTGTAAGGCGAAGCCCTGACCCATCGCCCAAGGCAAGAATCGTTTGAACCGATCCCTTCCCGAACGATGTCGTGCCGACTACGACGGCCCTCCCCCAATCCTGTAGCGCCCCTGCGACGATTTCGGATGCACTCGCTGATCCCTCATTGACCATGACGATAACCGGGAGATCTTCCAGATGATCTTTAGCCTTGGCCACCCATTCATCCTTCTTCCCTTCTCGGCTTTTGGTGTAAACAATCAGCTTCCCGCTAGGAAGAAACTGTTCAGACACATCGACCGCCGCAGTCAAGAGGCCACCTGGATTGTTCCGCAGATCAAGAATGACGCCTTGGACCTTTTGTTCACGGAACTGCTTGATCGCCTTGGCCAGGTCTCTTCCTGTCGCCTCCTGAAACTGTGTGAGCCGCACATACCCGAGATTGTCGATCACTTTCGACTTCACACTTTCAATTTTGATCGTGTCTCTGACCAACGTGAACAGCATGGGCTCCGGTGCGCCTTCACGTTGAATCGTCAAACTCACTTTGCTGCCTTTCGGGCCGCGCATCTTCGAAACCGCATCCATCAGCGTCAGATCTTTGGTCGTTTCCTCATTGACCTTGATAATGAAATCTCCGGCTTTGATTCCCGCCCGATAGGCCGGAGTCCCCTCGATCGGGGCGATGACGGCCAACCGGTTGTCCTTGACTCCAATCTGAATGCCGACCCCTCCAAACTCCCCTCTGGTCTCGACCTGCATCTCTTTATACATTTCTGGCGTCATGTAGGCCGAGTGCGGATCCAGCGTCGACAGCATGCCACGGATGGCTCCTTGGATCAGATCCTTCGGCTTCGTTTCGTCGACATAATGTTTCTGGACCTGATTCAACACTTCGGTAAACGTCTTGAGCTCTTCGTAGGTCTCGCCGGCATGGCCGGTCCGCTCCCATCCTTTGCCGATGACAATTCCACTGAGCAGAACCAGTGCGATCATCGGCCCAACCACCCAAGACTTCCGCCGCGGCTGTTGTTCCATCATGCTCACATCCCTTCTTTATCTACTTCGTACAATTCACTGGAACCATGCTGATGTCACGTGGTGCTGATGTCACGTGGTCAGCGCCTCGCCAGCCAATGCAGTGGGTCAACCGGCTCAGCCCCCTCGCGCAACTCAAAGTATAATGTATTTTCCCCTATGACGCCCGTATCGCCTGTCTCTCCGATCACCTGCCGTTCGACGACTTGTTCCCCTGTTCTGGCAAGAATCTTGGAAGCGTGCGCATATAATGAGAAAAACCCATTGGCATGATCTAAGATTATAACGAGTCCATACCCTTTCAACCAGTCTGCATAGACCACGGTCCCACGCATGACGGCATGAATGAGGCTCCCCTCGGTGGTCCGGATTTCAATACCCTTGCGTTGCACATACGTGTCGAAAGTCGGATGTTTTTGGCGACCGAAGAACGAAATCACCTGGCCTTCAGCCGGCCAAGGCAAGCCTCCCTTGACTCCGTGAGGAACCGGCGAGACCGCAGGAGGATGCATAGCCGTCGTACGTCGCCGTGTTTCCAACTCGTGAAGCATACTATCAACTCGTGACGCGGACCGTTCTAACTCTTCAACCGTTCGATCATACGAGTCTCGTTCATGGGTGATTTTCACCAGGTAGACTTTTTTCTCTCGCTGAAGCGCCCGAATGTCGGTCAGCTGCTTTTCAACATGTTGTTTAAATGCGACCAACCCTGCCCTTGCCTCGGCTCGTTGACGCTCGGCTTGCTCCATTCGAGCCATATCGGCTCGGAATGTGCCGAGTAGCTCATAGTCCTTCTGAGAGACGGCAGAAAGATATTGTCCACGGCGCTGGAAATCACCGTATGATTCCGCCGTCAACAACGCTTTGATGTAGCCGAACCGCCCTTCCATGTACTGGGCACGAAACCGTGCGAGGATCGCCTCCCGTCGAACCTGGATGCTGGCTCGCATCCCGATCAGTTGATCCGTAATTTCTTCAATCTCCAGATCCTTTCTCCGGAGCTTTTTACTGATGTCCTCATGGTCCTGCCGATGACGAATCAGTCGCTCATCCAAGGATTGGATACTTTGCAGCACCGACTCACGCTTTTTCTCCGCTTCGTCGGCTCGCTTCCGTTTTTCTTGGATCTTGCCTTTGAGCTCCTCAAGCGCTCGCCGTTCCCGTTCGATTTTCTCCGCAACGGGATCATTCGTTGCCTCGACGGGAACGACCCACCAGCTGCAGACGGCAAGCGAACCGGCCACAAGGGAAAGGCCGATCCTCATACTCGCGCCTCTCCCAATCGAATGAGCGAGACCACACTCCCTGCAAAGCCAAGGCCCATTCCTATCATCACGAACGACAGACAGGTGGGAATGGAAAAAAAGGACAGCATGGTTTCAATCCCGCTCAAGCGCCCCGCCAACTGAATCTGTTGCCGAAAAAGCTCAAACCCGAGCTTGAGAATCACTAAGGAGAGCGCACTCCCGCAGGCGCCGAGCACGGCGCCCTCAAGAAAATAGGGAATCCGGATGAATGTACCTGTCGCTCCGACAAACCGAAGAATTTCGATCTCGGCCCGCCTCGCATAGAGTGCCAGCCGAATCGTGTTCCCGATGATCGTCACTGCGGCGGCTGAAAGAATGATCCCCACCCCGATGGCAATTGATTCAATATATCGTATAAGCCCGGCCAAGGCATGAATCCACTCTTGATTATAATCAACCTTGGCGACGCCTTCCATTGTTTGAACATGTTCCACCCAACGTTTCACGGTATCGGGAGAACGGAAGTTGGGAGCCAGGGTCACGACGAATGAGGCGGGGAGTGGATTCTCCCCCAGCCCTTCAAGCAAGTGGGAATCCGCCGGAAACTGTTCGCGAAATTCGTTCAGCGCCTGTTCCTTGGAGATGAAGAGTACTTCCGCAACCATGGGATCCGTCTTGAGCTGGTCCTCCAGTTCGTCCACGCCGTCATGACTCGCCAGATCGTCCACATACACCATGATCTTGATATCTTCCTGTAACCAGGCGGCCGCAGTCTTGAGATTCAGATACAGCAGCAAAAAAATGCCGAAACAGGCCAGTGTAAACGCGGTAGTCAGAATCGCGACGATCGTCGTAGTACGATTAGTCCGCATATTTGCCCAGGCTTCGCGAAGCAGATAAAACACCCGTCTCATACGCCGACTCGTTCTCCCATCCGCTGCTCAGGCAGCAACACCCCTTGCATGAGATTCACCACCCGCCGATTGATCAGGTTCACCACTTCAGGGTTGTGCGTGGCCACGACCACAGTCGTTCCACGAGCATTGATCAGCTTAAACAACTCGATGATCTCAGCCGTGCGGTCAGGATCCAAATTTCCTGTGGGTTCATCAGCCAGGAGCACAACCGGCCCATTCACGACGGCGCGGGCGATACAGACCCGCTGCTGTTCCCCAGTGGATAGACTGGTGGGAGACTGATCCTTTTTGTGATCGATGCCAACCGCGCGGAGTGATTCCATCACCTTTCGGCGAATGTCTTTTTCTGAAGAGCCTTGCACGATCAACGGTAGCGCCACATTGTCAAAGACCGACTTCTTTGGCAGAAGACGAAAGTCTTGAAACACCGCCCCAACCTTCCGGCGAAGATGAGGGATTTCCGACTGCCGGAGTTTGCTGACATTCCGGCCTTGCATGAAAATTTGCCCTTCATCCGGCTGTTCCTCACCGATCAGCATTCGCAACAGCGTCGTTTTTCCTGCGCCGCTTGGTCCCACGAGCAGCACGAATTCTCCCTTGTCGATTTCAAGGGATACATCGGATAGCGCAGCCCTGCGATCATGCCATTTGGAGACATGCATCAGCTGAATGATGGCGTCCACGGTCATTCCTCTTTAGACACGGCGCGCGGCGCTAGCGCTCAACGACTTCAAATGCATTCTGGAGATGCTCGATTTGTCCCTGGGGAGGCGGCTGCCCTTGTACCAGCACCACGTCAAACCGACAGGCCTTGTCGGATAAATGTCGTTGCGCTAAATATTGTGAGGCTAATTTTACGAGTTTTTGCTGTTTGCGATGATCAACCGCTACACGTGCCCCGCCGAAGGCTTCAGTCGTTCTCCCCTTAACTTCGACAAAGACCAGCACATCGCCGTCTTCAGCGACCAGGTCCAGCTCGCCTAACCAGGTCCTCAGATTACGCTCAAGGATTCGATAGCCTTTCGACAGTAAGAACTGTTCCGCCAGCCGTTCGCTTGTTTGTCCAAACTGACGACCTGTGGTTCCCTTCGTCACAGGCCTTGCCCTTCGAGCTCAGCTCGTCCGCTTGACCAAGGCAGTGTTTCCTGCGAGCTAAGTACTTTCTGTACTGGTACAAAGGTGCGACGATGAATGGCGCAGGGACCATGATAGGCCAATCGTTGCAGATGCATGGTCGTCCCATAGCCCTTATGCGAGAGAAACCCATATTCTGGGAACTCCTCATGATAGGCCGTCATCAGACGATCACGAGTAACCTTGGCGAGAATGGACGCAGCAGCAATGGAGACGGACAACGTATCTCCCTTGATAATGGGCCTGAGAGGAACCTGAAATCCAGGAAGGACAACGGCATCGATGAGCAGATAGTCCGGGGAAGGGATCAGACTATCAACGGCTCGACGCATGGCAAGACGGGTGGCTTCAAGAATATTCAGGCGATCGATCTCAGCGGCATCAGCCAGCCCGATTCCCACACATACTGCTTTTTCACGAATGTCGTCGTATAACCGTTCACGCTCACGTTCGGTAAGTTGTTTTGAATCGTTGACATGCGGAAGTCGACAGTGAGTCGGCAAAATAACCGCTGCGGCCACAACTGGACCGGCTAGTGGGCCCCGCCCCGCTTCGTCAATACCGGCAATGCGGCGATACCCGCACAGCCTCGCCATTCGCTCGAACTCTTCGGTAGGTCCTATCAAACGCTCCCTCGCCTCTTGAGCGACCGGCCCACCGTACTAGCAGAATACTGTTGAAAGAGCCCCCAGCTTCATGACGCTCAAGGTTGAGGTTCAGGTTGAGCGAACCGATGCCCCTCGGCCTTAACTCGACCCGCGCCTGTTCAGTTGCACTCGCTAGAAGCGAGTCTAGACTTTTGCCGGCTCTTCAGCCACCGCCGGTGTCGCTGCCTTGGTCTCTCCGACAAACTCGCGCTCTTCAACCTTTGCGAATCGTCCCTTCTTGCCGCGAAGATAGTAGAGCTTTGCACGGCGAACACGCCCCTGCCGCACCACATCAATCTTGGAAACCACTGGGGAGTGCACAGGGAAAATCCGTTCGACCCCGACACCATACGACAGTTTTCGGACGGTGAAGGTTTCGGTGTTCAAGGTTCCTTTACGCGCAATGACGGTCCCTTCATACACCTGAATGCGCTCTTTTTCACCTTCAACGACTTTGACATGGACTTTGACCGTATCCCCAATCTCAAAACTGGGAACAGACTTTTTCGTAAACGACCGCTGAACACGCTCTAACTGATTCATCGACTTACCCCTCCTCCTCGCGCACGAGCGGAGCGACCAATAGTCCCTCGCTCATGAGTTCATCTAACAGATGTTGATCTTCTCTCGTCAATGTTCGGTCTTTTAACAAGTCAGGCCGTCTGAGATAGGTGCTCCTCAACGCCTGTTTCCGACGCCACACCCGTATTGCCTCGTGATGCCCCGACAATAAGACGTTCGGCACCCCGATACCCAGCACTTCCGCCGGTCTCGTGTAGTGCGGATACTCCAACAACGCGTCAGAAAATGACTCTTCGACGGCAGACGCAGGATCCCCTAAGACACCGGGAACCAGCCGGGCAGCGGCATCGATAAGCACGAGCGCCGGAAGCTCTCCGCCCGTCAACACATAATCACCCAAGGAGATTTCCTCCGGTGCCAAGGCGAGCCTGACCCGTTCATCTACTCCCTCATAATGTCCGCAGAGAATCACCACTCGTCGCTGCTCACCAGCCAGATCCTGCGCATAGGCTTGCGTAAAAGGGCGACCCTGTGGAGTAGGGAACAAGAGCCGAATCTCTTCCCCACTCACATGTGCGTTGTGCTTCAATGTTTCAACCGCCCGGACAATCGGTTCGGCCTTCATCACCATGCCAGCCCCACCGCCATACGGCATATCATCGACCACTTTGTGCCGATCCGTCGTGAAATCACGAAGATTGTGCACCTGCACATTCAGAAGCCCCTTTTCCTTCCCACGCTTGAGGATGCTCTGCGAGAGAACGGGTGTAATCATGTCTGGGAACAACGTCAGCACGTCGATACGCAACATGTTACTCACCCAATCCATCGATCAGACGAACGGTCATCCTTCGGGCCTCTATGTCGACAGTCGTGATCAATTCCTTCGCGGCAGGGATCAAGAGCTCTTTGGTTTCTTGCCGGACAGCGAACACATGATTTCCTGGACACTCCAAGATTTCTTCCAGAACCCCGATCAACTGTCCTGCATCACTGTAGACGGCAAGACCGATCAAATCACATTCGTAATACCGCCCATCCGGAAGAACAGGAACCGCTCCGCGCGTCGTTTGGATCAACCCACCCCGCCAGAGACCAGCCTCTTCCGGTGTCGTGATACCGACCAATCCAAGTATGTAACCAGCCCCAGCCCGCCGCACATGTGTGACATCGGTGTCCCACATCCTGCCGCCTTTTGCTACGAGGCTGACTCGCCGTAGTCCCTCAAATCGACCTGGCACATCAGATAGCGATCGAACCTTGACTTCGCCTCTTATCCCGAAGGGACGTTCGATCTGTCCAACTGTGACCCTGTCGAGCTGATTCATTCCGGAAGACGTCAAGCCTTTGCTGCAGGCTTCTGCTGCGCAGCCTTTTCCGCTTCAAACTGTTTCCACAACCCCGCCCGACGGAGCAACGTCCGTACGGTCACTGAGGGTTGGGCACCGTAGCGTAACCAGGACAGGACTCGTTCCTGCTTCAGCTCCGGCACACCAGCTTCTTTCAGTGGATCAAAAATCCCTAGGATCTCCAGAAAACGGCCATCGCGGGCTTTCCGTGAATCTGCCGCCACCAATCGATACATGGGGCGCTTATGTCTCCCTGTCCGAGCAAGTCTTAAATGTACGGCCACGAATCTCCTCCTTTTGCGCTACTAACAGATTAACTGAACACTTGTTTATCGAGCACGCATCAATTGGGCAAGCTGTCGCCGCCCTCCGGCGCCGGTCATCGCCTTTGCCAGCTTCTTTGCGGACAAAAATTGCTTGATGAGCCGATTAACCTCTTGCACGCTTGTCCCACTCCCTCGGGCAATTCGCTTTTTGCGGCTCCCATTGATGATCGTATGATCCCGACGTTCCCGTAGCGTCATCGAGTCGATCATCGCCACCACTCGGTTGACTTCTTTCTCCGGCTTGTCGTCTTCGAGCGCTTGCTTCAGCTTCTGACCGCCAGGAAGCATACCGAGAATTTGTTCAAAGGAACCCATGCGGTTCATCTGTCCAAGTTGAGTCCTAAAATCTTCCAGCGTAAAGGTATTGCTGGTCAGCCGCCGCTGAGCTTCTTCCGCCTGTTCCTTGGTGAAACTTTCTTGAGCCTTTTCGATGAGCGACAGCACATCGCCCATGCCTAAAATACGTGAGGCCATTCGGTCCGGATGGAAGACTTCGAGGGCATCCAGCTTTTCTCCGACACCTAAGAATTTGATGGGCTTGCCGGTGACGGCTCGAATCGAGAGGACTGCGCCGCCACGCGCATCGCCTTCGACTTTGGTCAATATCACCCCCGTCAACCCGACCTTTTCATCAAAGTTGCCGGCCATCGTTACCGCATCCTGGCCAGTCATGGCATCGGCAACCAAGAGGACCTCATCTGGACTAACCGATGCTTTCACGGCGATAAGCTCGCTCATTAATTCATCGTCGATGTGAAGTCGCCCCCCGGTATCCAGGATAACGAGATCGAACCCTTGCTCACGTCCTCGCTCAACCCCATCACGGCAAATACGCACTACGTCCGCCTGGGAAGCCTGAGCCTGATCAGCTCGGTATACATCGACTCCGAGATCTCGGCCCAGCGCATTCAATTGCTCGCCAGCCGCAGGTCGGCGCGGATCAGCCGCGACGAGAAGCACTCGCTTACTTTGCTGCTTGAACAAACGGGCCAGTTTCCCACTCGCAGTTGTTTTCCCGGCTCCTTGCAGACCGACCATCATCACCACGGTCGGTGGACGAGAACTGAGGGCCAACCCCGCCCGTTCCTGCCCCATCATCTCCCGCAGCTCATCCCAGACGATCTTGACGACGTGATGCCCAGGGGTCAGACTTTTAAAAACCTCCTGCCCAACCGCCTTCTGACGGACACGGTCAATGAACTCTTTGACGATCTTGAAGTTGACATCCGCTTCAAGAAGCGCGAACCGCACATCTTTCAGTGCTTCTGTAATATTCTCCTCCGTGAGCACACCAGGCCCCCGGAGCTTCTTCAAGATTTTCTCGAACTTTTCGCTCAGCGCATCAAGCATGGCATCACATCACAACTCAGACCACCCCACATGGTCATCGAGGCATGCACTCACATCTCCGATCATCTTGGAAAATCTAAAGAAAGAGCATCGGGCAGTGTATAGGACAGACCTAGTCAAGTCAAGCTTGACTGTCGGCCATGCCCCATCTACCTATCTATCGCTTCGGTGTTGCCTGGTGGGACCAACGATCTTTCCCCCCTACGAGACCATGCCATCTTTTTCTAGATGACCGATCGTCATAACCCAGCAGTTTTGTTGACATGTCCAATACCTTCATATATGGTGCCTTTCAGTCACTACAACCATTACATAGTTTGAGAGCATCTCGAGGAGGAGTAGTGGTCGCGTGAGAAAATCGCCTTGGATTCTGTTCATCTTTGTCATGATCGGAGGGTTACTTGGCGGCATTCTCGGAGAGATTCTCCACGTGATGGCTCCTCAGGGAAATATTCAAAGCATTTTTTCGACGCATTTCTCACCAGGAATCAACCCTCCACTCACGATCGATCTCATTCTCCTCAAGCTCGTACTGGGATTCGAAATTAAAATTAACATCCTGAGCGTGCTCGGAATGTTTGTTGGTGTTTACCTCTATAAGCACGTGTAGTAGAATTTTTCTGAAACGACCCTATGCCATTCACAATCTTACGATTTCATGTCCAACGCTTGAAGCCGTAGCGACCGAAGCTGATTCCGCAATTCCGCGGCCCGCTCAAAAGCCAGCTCCTTGGCGGCCGCTTTCATCTCTGCCTCCAATCGCTTGATCAATTGATCCACAGACTCCTCACTTCCATACTGGGCCGATGATTCAGCCGCAAAATCCAATTGAACGTAATCTCCCTCAGCCGTCGCATACTCCAAGGCAGGAATCCCTTTCTTAATCCCGGTTGGTGTGATCCCATGAGCCCGGTTATACTCCGCTTGGATGTTCCTGCGACGACTCGTTTCCTCAATCGCCTGCTTCATCGAATCGGTCACACTATCACCATAGAAAATCACCCGTCCCTCGAGATTACGCGCAGCGCGGCCTGCTGTTTGGATGAGCGCACGATATGAGCGGAGGTACCCTTCCTTATCAGCATCAAGAATGGCCACAAGACTGACCTCCGGCAGATCCAGACCTTCTCGTAATAGATTAATCCCGACCAGGACATCGAATTTTCCGCATCGCAGATCACGGATAATTTCAGTCCGCTCAAGAGTTTTAATGTCTGAGTGGAGGTAGCGCACCTTGATCCCTAAGTCATAATAGTATTCCGTCAAATCTTCCGCCATGCGCTTCGTGAGGGTCGTGATGAGAATCCTGCCACCTTTTGCCACTTCCTCACGAACCTGGCCAAGCAAGTGATCCACCTGTCCCTTGGCCGGCACGACCTCGATCTGACGATCCATAAGTCCAGTCGGGCGGACAATCTGTTCGACCACTTCATGCCTGGCCTGTTCCAACTCGTAGGTACCCGGTGTCGCAGAGACGTACA
The DNA here is from genome assembly GCA_964579525.1 of uncultured Nitrospira sp. GTDB lineage: Bacteria > Nitrospirota > Nitrospiria > Nitrospirales > Nitrospiraceae > Nitrospira_D. The sequence goes on from CAZOHW010000022.1 coordinate 20,727, forward strand.
CGACTTGGTTCAGACAGGCTTCAAACTCAGCAAATTTCAGCGGGCGGTTGTCGACCGCTGACGGCAATCGAAAACCATATTCCACAAGCGTCCGCTTTCTGGAGTAATCCCCCTCGTACATCCCGCCGACTTGAGGAACCATCGCGTGCGATTCATCAACGATTAACAAAAAGTCTTTCGGGAAATAGTCTAACAAGGTAGGCGGCGGTTCACCTGGTTCCCGCCCGCTCAGATGGCGCGAGTAATTCTCAATCCCATGGCAATACCCCATAGCGCGAATCATTTCTAAATCGAACTTCGTCCGCTGTTCCAGTCGTTGAGCTTCTAACAGCCGACCCGTTTTTCTGAAGGCAGCTAGGCGTCCTTCAAGTTCTTCCTCGATCCCGGTAATGGCTCGTTCATAGCGATCTGGAGCGATGAGATAG
>CAZOHW010000023.1:0-21099 GCA_964579525.1 uncultured Nitrospira sp.
AATACTGTGACCCGTCTCGACGGATCGGTACGCAATCAATTGTTACAGGCCACTACAACAGCGCCCCAACCTTTGCTCCTCATGCCGTGGTTGATACTCACGCAGAGGGGACTGGAAGAGGCGGTGATATCACGATTGTCACGCAATCGTTAGCAGTCAACAATCTCACGATCCCCAGGTCGAACGGATTTATGTTCATTGAAAGTGGTATCAGAGGCGGCGGACAAGGCGGCAATGTGATGATTACTGCCAAAGATATCACACTGGACACGACCACCATTTCCACTGGAGGTCTCTTTGGAACTGCCTTAGGCTTGCAACCGACTGGGTCGGCAGGAAATTTGCTCATTACAGCCGATCACCTTCGTGGAACAAACTTCATCTTTGACACTGGAGCTGTAGGTCAGAAATGTGGAGATATCACCTTGCAGATCCACGATCTGTCTGTAAAAGATAGTCAAATTAGCACAAGCGGCTTCGCCCGAAGTGGCTCCATCACCCTGACTGGACTTGATCACCTCCTCGCAGACTACACGTCCTTTGAAAGCTGGGGCATCTCAGGTACCGGCGGAGCCATCACCGTAAGCGGACGCTCGATTGACTTGATCAATGGCAGCTACTTCGCGACGGCAATGTTCGGTAATGGGAACGCAGGGAACATCAGTCTTATGGCCAGTGACCATGTCACACTTTCAGAAGAATCCTCATCCCATCAGAACCCGCAAAGTCAATTCAGCCTAACGGGGCTCTTCAGTGGCGCAATTGGCATCCCCGGCTTCGGACAGCCCGGTTCAGCCGGCGATATCTTTGTATCGACACCCAAGTTGGTCATGGACAGCGGCGGTCGCATCAATGCCCTCACCAGCTCGAGTGGCCATGGGGGCAACATCACCATCCATGCCGATGATGTGCAGATATCTGGAGAATTCAAGGGTTCATTTGCAAACCTCGGCGGCTTGGTACCCTTTTTCGGAAATTTCCGTCCCAGCGGTATTTTTGCCGGAACGATGGGTGATAGCCAATCTTGTGCCGGGCCCTGCGGAGTGGGGGGCAATATCGACATCACCGCGAGATCACTCGTGCTTGCTGATGGAGGACAAGTGAACAGTGACTCCAGCACCGCAGGCCATGCCGGGAATATCACTATCCACGCCACAGATACGATTTCCTTGTCTGGAATGCTCCGTGATGGGTCTTCCGGTGGAATCTTGAGTCAGACAACCAGCACAGCACCAGATGCAGGCTCAGGCGGTAACATTTCCCTCACGGCGGGGCAGTCCATTTCTGTGACGAACGGCGCAGTCATCTCAGCGAGCAGCGAAGGTCCCGGGAACGCGGGCAACATTTCCATCCATGCAGGTCGACAATTCGATGTGCGGAACGGCTCTGTCACGACGAGCGCCCATCATGCCACCGGGGGCAATATCGACATCACCGCGACTGATCTGGTACGCGTCGTCAATGGACAGATCAGCACCTCCGTGCTCTGTGGTTCAGGCAACAGCGGCAATATCTCAATCGATCCCAATACGGTGGTTCTGCAAAACAGCCAGATTATGGCCAACGCCTCAGCCGGCAATGGCGGGAACATCACGATTACGACACCATTGCTCTTGGCCGATCAATCGAGCCGGATCAATGCCTCATCGCAGTTTGGAATGAATGGGACGGTGACGATTCAATCGCCCACAGCCAACTTGAGCGGCACGGTCGGTCAGCTCACCTCAACACCCAGCCAAGTGCAGCTGCTCCTCCAGAGTCGCTGCGCCGCGCTGGCGGATGGTCAGCAGAGTACGTTTATCCTTAGCGGGCGCCAGACTCTCCCCACGACAGCGGGCGGATGGGTCGGCAGCCCAACGCTGCTGGCAATGGAGACGGGTGAACCGTTAGGGGTAAGGAGTGAGGAGCCTAAGATTGGACTGTTCCCTGCCTCTGAGAATGACATTCTCTCACTCAGAAGGCTCACTCCGCCTGGATTCCTGGTGCGATCCTTCGCGAACGATGGAGCAACCGGCTGTCGTTTATGACCAGTTGGGCTGGTAATTCAGCCCGAGAGAGCCGGCGTTGGTTCGATGTCTCTATTCTTTTATTCTCAGGTCTGGTGATGATGGGCATCGCAACATCCACGCCCCTCATGGCACAAGACACAGATCAAGGCTTTGATCCGCCTGGCCGATCCGGCGCGCCTCCGCAGAAGAAAGAATTCAAGCCGACGGTGCCGCCTCCGAACCCACTCCTGCCGCCGGTGCCGGCTCCGGCAGAGGATGAAGCACAGCAGCAACTCGGCCAATTGCGGGTGTTTGTGCATCACATCCACGTCGTGGGGAGCACGGTCTTCTCGGAGGACGAGATCGCGGTTGTGACCAAGCCCTATCAGAACCGGACGTTAACCACGGAAGAATTAGAACAACTGCGGCTGGCCCTGACGCTCTTGTACGTGAATCATGGCTACATCACATCCGGCGCGGTGATCCCTGATCAAGACGTCACGCTTGGCGTGATTACCATCCAGATTATCGAAGGAACCCTGTCTCGCATCGACATCGACGGCGCCAGGTGGTTTCGGCCTAGCTACCTCCGTGACCGCATCGGCCTTGGCGCCGGCACGCCTCTCAGACTCGAACCGATTCAAGAACGATTACAATTGCTCCAGCGAGACTCTCGGATCAAACGGATCAATGCCGAACTCCGTCCCGGTGACCAACGAGGCGACAGTGTCCTTGCGGTAAAACTTCAAGAAGCCAGTCCATGGAAAGCTTGGCTAGATTTTAATAACTACCAGACCCCGACGGTCGGCGCGGAGCGAGGGCTGTTGACCCTCGCCCATCACAATGTGACCGGCCATGGCGATACCTTCAGTTTCACCTCCGGAGGTTCTCGCGGGCTACATCCGATCATCGATCTGTCTTATATGGTGCCGCTGAATCGCTACGACACGACCTTCACGGCTTCGTACCGACGGAACGAGTTTGCCGTCATCAACGACAGTTTTCGTACCCTCAACTTGAATTCCGAATCCGAAGTCATCGGTGTCACTATCCGGCATCCGCTCTATCGCACATTATCCGACGAATTGGCCGTGGCCATGACCGGTGAACATCTCTATAACAAGGTGACGTCCGCCTTCGACCAGCCAGGTCTCCCATCCCTGTTTATTCCTGGGGCGTCCAACACCGGCGTGAGTACCGTCAGTGCCCTTCGATTCCTTCAGGAATATGTGCATCGCACCCCTTCGTCCGTGACGGCGCTCCGCTCCCGCGTGAGTGTGGGCTTCGATGTCCTCGGCGCCACGATCAATTCCCGTGACGAGACCATGGCAGGCGGTGCGCCACTGCCCAGCGGCCGATTTGTGTCTTGGCTCGGACAAGCCCAGGCGGTGAAACGACTGGACAGGTTGGGAGGGATGCAGGTCCTTGGGCGAGTCGACCTGCAGCTCAGCAATAACCGGTTGTTTCCCTTAGAACAGATCCCCGTGGGAGGACGATTCAGTGTGCGTGGCTATCGGGAAAATACGCTGATCCGGGACAATGCCCTCCTCGCATCGCTTGAAACCCGAATCCCACTGCTCAAATTCGCGAGCGGCGAAGACATGGTGCAATTCGCCCAATTCGTCGATGTGGGTCGGTCCTGGGTCTCTCGCAGCAAGACCCATGATCTCCAGACCTTGGCCAGCGTGGGACTCGGTCTCCGCTGGAATGTATTGCCCCATGAGCGCGCGCGATTCGAACTCTATTGGGGCGTTCCGCTCCAGCATGTGAACCATGGTCACGGGAATTTACAGGACCATGGGATCCATCTCCAGGTCGTAGTCCAGGCATTCTGATCATGAAACTGTCGCCGTCAACAGACTGGCAATCGCTTCTTTGGGTGATCTCCCAGACCAGCGGAGTGCTCCTATTGACGCTTCTACCGTTGTTCACCGCCCCGGCTGCATCTGCTTCTTCTCAGGCTGCTTCTGCACCTTCTCAGGCTGCCTCTACCCCCTCTGCAGACATCTCGATGCAGCAAGGTCGGCAGGCCTTTCAACGTGGCTCCTTCAGCGAGGCCTTGGCCCATTGGAAGCAAGCGGCAGAGGCCTATGCACAAACTGGAAAGGTGCAAGCCCAGGTCGATGCCCTGATCCTCTCCTCTCAGGCCTCGATGGAGCTGGGCCAATCCACGTCAGCACTCCAGACCCTCGAGTTGGCGCTGGGTGTGGCACAGAAGACGGGCAACCAGCTGGCCCAGACCACGGTCCTTGGACAGTTAGGACGAACCTACCTCGCCCTGCGCCAACTCCCAGAAGCGTCGGAATACCTGACGCAGGCGTCAACGCTCGCCCAGCAACAACAGTCTCATCCGCTGATGGCCTCGATAGACAATGATTTAGGCATTCTCTCGGCATTGAACCAAAATGATGCGGAAGCGCTGAGGGCATTTCAAGACAGCGCGACGCTGGCCCAGCGCGCCAAGCTCCCATTGTTGGCTGCCACCGCCCAGACCAATGTTGCGCGGACATTACTCCGACTCGGACAGCCGGACAAGAGCCGTATCGCACTCGACCAGGCGCTTGACCGGCTCAAACCCATGCCGCCGGCTCGACAGAAATCCCTCAGCCTCATCGCGGTCGCACTGGCCTATCAACATCTCATCCCTCAACTCCCACAGATCCGCGATCCTCTGGTACTCAGGGCGGCCGGTGTGCTGCAAGAGGCCGGCACCATTGCGGGATCACAGAGCGACAAGCGCACGTTGTCCTATGCCCTTGGCTATCTCGGACAGCTCTACGAGACGGAATTTCGATTGGATGAAGCGATCCAGCTCACGAGACGCGCCCTATTTGCGGCGCAATCGGTTGATGCGCCGGAGTCCCTCTATCGTTGGCAATGGCAATTGGGGCGTCAGCTCGCGACAACCGGCCGGCTCGACCAGGCCATCATGTTGTACCAGCAAGCCGCCTCTACACTCCAACCGATTCGCACTCAGATCACGCAATCTTCGTCAGACGGTGACTTGGCAAGCGAAGAGACTGTGAAACCCCTCTTCTTTGAATTGGCCGACCTCCTACTCCAGCGGGCGACAGTGACTGATGACGACAAGGCCGTCGAACGGGATCTCCTCGCAACTCGCGACGCCATCGAAGCGTACAAGACTGCTGAGCTCCGGGACTATTTCAAGGATGACTGTGTCGAAGCCGTCCGCTCGCGCGTCACCGCATTCGATCGACTCTCACCGGATACGGCCGTCATCTATCCCATCCTGTTTGCCTCTCGACTGGAGCTGCTCATGAGTCTGCCCTCTGGGTTGAAGCGGATTGCCGTCCCCATTCCAGCGGAACAGTTGACCAAGGAAGTGCGGACCTTTCGCCGCCTGGTCGAAAAACGGACAACGCGAGAGTATCTGCCCCATGCGCAACAGCTGTATGACTGGTTGATTCGTCCCTTAGAACCAGATCTCTCACAACAACACATTACCACCCTCGTCTTTGTTCCGGACAGCGCCTTGCGGACGATCCCCTTGGCGGCGCTCCATGATGGGTCCTCATTTTTGATCGCCACATTCGCGCTCGCGATGACTCCTGGTCTGACTCTGACCGACCCGCGACCATTAAACCGGGAGGGATTGAAGTTCCTGACCACAGGGCTTACGACGTCCATCCAGGGGTTCCCAGCCCTACCCTATGTCGCGGACGAATTCTCTTCGATCGAGCAGCTCTATAAGAGCGACCAGCTCATCAACCGTGCCTTTCAAACGGCCCGCTTGGAGCAAGAGCTCCGCGATGGACAGTATGGCGCGCTCCACATCGCGACCCACGGAAAGTTTTCGCAGGATGTCGCGAATTCCTTCCTCCTCACGTTCGATGGAAAACTGACCATGCAGGAGCTTGGCCGTCTGATCGGCCTCTTTCGCTTTAGACAGGAGCCGCTCGAACTGTTGACCCTCAGCGCCTGTCAAACCGCTGTCGGAGACGATCGCGCCGCCCTTGGCTTAGCCGGCATCGCGCTAAAGGCCGGCGCCCGGAGCGCGTTGGCGACCCTCTGGTTCATCAATGACGAAGCCTCGGCGACCCTCATTGCTGAGTTTTACCGACAACTCCGCGATCCCTCGTTGTCAAAGGCCGTCGCGCTCCAACGCGCGCAGATGAAACTCTTGCGCGACCGAGTCTACGAGCATCCGGCCTATTGGTCGCCGTTTCTGTTATTGAACAACTGGCTTTAGCAGGATGTGGAAAAAGACTGCCAGCGGCGTTCTCGTATCGCTCAGAGGCTCGACGTACCGAAACGTACGCCTCGCCTCTTCGCTCACTGCGGCATTGCTGGACAGCCTTTTTACGCATCCTGCAAGACTGTTCCGTGTTGTCTCAACCTTCGATATCCGTGATGACTACGAGGCCAACATGAGTTTTACCGCATCCTATTAGCAAAGGAGCACCACTGTGAGATATCTATTGATCGCAGGATTGAGCGTCTTCCTGACCGCCACGGGATTACACATCCTGCTCGCAGCGGACCAGCCGCCTGTCTCGTCGGCAGGTATCCAAGATCATGGACAGCTCCCCCTGTACACACCACCTAAGAAGTTGATCCCCCGCGCGCGGATCGGCGGAACCTTACGGGGACTGGAAGGGAACGAGCCGGAAATCATCGCCCTCGTCCCCGACCACGTAGGATGGACTGCAAAACAAGCTCCCACACTCAATTGGTTTCTCTCCAAACCCACCACCGCTCCATTGAAGTTCACCCTCAATGACGACAGAAAAATCCAACCGATCTATGAGGCCTCCCTCCCGACACCGAGCGCAGTGGGTGTTCAAACGATCGATCTCAAAGCCTTAGGGCTCAATCTAGAGGTGAATGTACAATACCGCTGGTTCGTCTCGACCGTGGCAGAGACTCCCTCACACGATATCGTCGCCGGCGGTATGATCGAGCGATGCGAGTTCGACGAATGTATGATCGAACGGTCCCTGATTCTGACCTGTGATCGAGACAGTGTGCGCACCAATGCCTTGAATGGCTTTTGGTACGATGCGATGGGTTGTCTGTGCACCCTGATTGAAAAAACACCGACGGACCCCTCTCTTCGCCGATTACGAGCCGCCCTCTTACGACAGGTCGGTCTCAACGCCGTCGCGGATTGGGATCTGAACGTCATCCAGAGTCATGCGCAGTAAGATTGCGCTGAATCACGGCGATCGATTGGCTTCGCCCTTATGGCGAATCCTATCGGATACACGATGTATCATTTTTGATTCACTCGGTCGGCCTGGTGTGAACGTCATGAGCCTAGGCTCGCGCATCTGGTCGATCCACCATACTTCCATTGTTGCCATAAAGATGCTCGGACAGCGACGGCATAGGGTTTGCTGAGGAATCAGAAGGTGAGAGTCTTCAGCGCATCGCCTAGAGCTGTTCGTCCCCATTCGGTCGAGCGCCGATGATAGGTCACATCTGGCAGGTGCAGAAACTGGCCGACCGATCCAACGTTCCCTGGACGCTCCTCTCCCTGCTGTCGGCGGTGCTCTGCTGGCTTATGGCGATTTCAATCGAGCGGACCGAGGCGGCCAGCGTTGAGATTGCCATCCTGAAATCATCGGAGCTGAAGGCCTATAATGAGGCGCTCGCGGGATTCAAGGCCACGGCACCCGGTACGGCCATCTATACGGAATATGACCTCCGTGGCGACCTTGAGCGAGGCAAGCAACTGGCCAGAAAAATCCGCGCGTCGGACTGTGCGCTGGTCATCGCGGTCGGCCTTAAAGCCGCCTTGGCCGCGAAGCTCGAGTTAGCGGAGACGCCCGTTCTGTATATGATGATTCTGGACCCTCTGAAGCATCGTTTGACGGGCAGCAACATGGCCGGCGTACGGCTGGATGTTCCGCTGGACCAGCAACTCAAGATCATGCGGAAGTTCCTCCCGGCGGTGCGCCGTATCGGTCTGCTCTACGATCCCGACAAGTCTTCCGCGACGCTCAAAGAAGCGGAATCCCTTGCCGCCTCCCATGATGTTCAACTCCATGGATTTCCCGTGAGCAATGGAAAAGACCTGCCGACGCAACTCCGCGCGCTCCTCTCAGAGGTTGAGGCGCTCTGGCTGATCCCAGATTCAACGGCGCTGACGGAGGACTCCATTCGCTACATCCTGGAATCGGCGTTGGCCAAACAGGTTCCTGTCATCGGATTTTCACCGGAGCTGACGCGCCTCGGCGCGCTGCTTAGTGTCTCGATCACGTACAACGAGGTGGGACGAGAAACCGGCCAACTGGCCAAAGCGATCTTAGACACGAATAAACCCTTGCCGCCCAAACCGGTGCCGGTTCAGCATGTCCACCTCACGGTTAATCTCAAGACGGCGCGGTATTTGGGCCTCATCATTCCCAAGAGCGTCGAGAGTCTGATCAATGAAATCTATTGAGTACGCGACATGACGCCCTCAGGCTACCACGCGCCTCCTCAGTCTCGGCCACAACACAAGGAGCGATTCGTCAGCCTTCGAGCAAAGTTTGTGATATTTTTCAGCCTCATTTTGATCCTCGCCTGTTCTTCCTTAAGCTGGTACTTTATTGAAACCAGACGTACGGCGATGATCGATCATCTTGAGGAACTCGGAACGATTTTATTGGCGAACACCGTCCTCAACCAGCATTTCCGAACCGCCGGGCTGGTTCTCGAGGATCGACTCACCCTGGATCAATTCATGCAGAGCCTGATGGCCGTCGAGCCGGTGCTCTACGTCGTGATCGAGACCGCTGATGGCCGGATCCACGGTCGACAAAGCAAATGGAGCCACATCCCATCGAGCGGTTCTCCGTCGTCGGACGAGGACCTGCTCTACCCCCATGACGACATTGCCGAATTCCTGCGCGCGGCTCCGTTGACGACTCCGGTCATTACCAAACTCATCCGTTCCGACACCCAGGCGCTGGTGGCTCTAGACGACTCCTCAGACTGGCTCCTGCCTTTTCTGATCCGAAAGGAAACGGTGTACGACTTCGTCATGCCGGCCCTTCGAGAGCCCCCCTCTGAGATTTCCCTGTCTCAGCTTTCACACGAATTCGAAGAGCGGCAAGATTCCCTCACGCCAAGAAACGGCTCCCCGGTCGTGGGACTTGTACGAATCGGCATTACGGATGCGCAAGCCAAACAAACTTTTCTTGTGATCATTCGCCACGTCTTGCTCCTTACCATACTGATCATTGCCGCCGGCATCTTCGGCGCCCACTTATTGACCGCTCGCATCACCACGCCGCTCAGGAACCTCGCCGCAGCGGCGCAACGGTTGACCATCGGACAGGATGAGCCGGTTTCCCTAACGCCGACCACCCATGATGAGGTCGGCCAGTTAACCGCGCTGTTTAACGAAATGACGCAGTCGCTCTATGATCGGAATCGCGCGATTACCGCCAATCTCACGACCATTAGCAAACAGGTCAGGCAATTGACCACCGTGCATCAATCGAGTACCGCCATCGCGAGCGCCAACCTCTTCGATATGGAGCAGCTCCTCGGTACGGTGCTCCAGCTCTTGGTTGAGAACCTTGGTTTTTCACGGATGGCGGTGTTCCTCTATGACCAGGACGCGCAGTACGTCACAGTAGCCAGAGTCATCGGCGTGGCGCCTGATCTCGAACAACTGGCTCGAAGACTGCGTATTCCCATCATGAAAGACGACGTTTCAGACGAGCTGCTGACTCAGGGGGAACCGGTGTTGATCCATGACGTCGACACCATCGCCCATCGGTTGCATCCACTGGTCTACGACCTGGTGCGGCGCGCAGATATACGATCATTTGCCGCTGTTCCACTCCAGAGCCATGGGCTAATCCTCGGATACCTGGTGGGCGACCGCGGGATCCGCCGCTGTCATGGAGACGATCTCCATGTACTCATCACGATTGCCGGCCACGTGGCGGCGGCCATCGACAATGCTAAGGCCAATGCAGACCTAGCCGAACTGACGCAACATCTCGAGGAGCGTATCGAACAGCGGACCCACGAGCTCTCGCTGGCCAATCTTCAACTTCAGGAACACGATCGTCGTCGATCGGCGTTTCTTTCCGTGGTTTCACACGAACTGCGGACTCCGATGACGGTGATTCGAAGCTTTGCGGACAACATGCTGGACGGCGTGACCGGTCCACTCAATACACTGCAACAGACCTACCTCACCCGCATCCAACACAACGTCGCGCGTCTTGGGAGAATCATCGTGCAGCTCCTCGATTGGTCTCGCCTGGACACGAAGCATGTGGAACTTCATGTCGAACCGGTCTGCGTCCACCACCTTGCGACCGTCGCCGCCGACAGTCTGCACGTGATGGCCTCCGACAAAGATGTATGCCTGAACATCGTCGACGTCGAGTCGCTTCCCCCCGTGTCCGGCGACCGCGACAAATTGGAACAGATTCTCTGGAATCTGATCGGCAATGCAATCAAATTTACATCACCCGGCGGACGGGTGACGGTGGAGTGTTGCGTCGCGCCATCCGGGTTCGTGCGGACCTGTGTCGCCGATACCGGTTGTGGAATCGACACCTGTCATCTCCCACATGTGTTCAAGGAGTTTTCACGCGTGCCGTCGGCCATGCCCGCGTCACAAGGCGTTCAACTCGGCTTATATATTACTAAAACGCTCGTCACCATGCATCATGGCGAGATCTGGGCGGAGAGCGAACCGGAGATCGGATCTCGTTTTTACTTTACCCTTCCGATCGCCGTATCATCGACTGCGGTCGGCTGAACCCAGCATGGGCCCATCGTGGCTCGATCGGCTCACAAATGGGAGCCCTGGCAGATTTGACAAGAAGAGGGACATCATGCGCGCGAAGATTCTCGTGGTCGACGATGATCGCGACATCTTATTGAGTCTGGAAAACCGTGTTACCTGGATGGGACATGAGCCCCTGACCGCGACGAACGGCAAGGATGCGCTCCGCCTGATCGAAGAAGAGGCCCCTGATCTTGTGCTCCTCGACTTAGAACTGCCGCTTCTCTCCGGACTCGAGGTCTTACGACATATCAGCACTGCGTCAACGGAGAGCGAAACCCCACGCGAAGACATCCGGCAGCCGACCATGTCCTATGCCATTCCATTGACCGTCATGCTGACCGCCTACGGCACGATTGGACGGGCGGTGCAGGCGATGCAACTCGGCGCCTTTGACTTTATTCCAAAGCCGTTTACGGCGGACCACTTGACCGTTGTGATTCACAAGGCGTTGGACACCGTCGCTCTTCACCGGCAAATCGACACCCTTCGCAAAGAAGTCGACGACCAAGTTGAGCTCGCCTCCCCAACCAGTCAGTCGATGAATACCCAATTGGCTATTGCCAAACAGGCGGCCCCATCGACCGCCACCATGTTATTGCTTGGTGAAACAGGTACCGGAAAAGAAGTGGTCGCGCGCGCCATCCATCGCTGGAGTCCTCGACGCGCGAAACCCTTCATCGCCGTCAATTGCGCCGCCTTTCCTGAGGCCTTGCTTGAGAACGAACTCTTCGGCCACGAAAAGGGCGCATACACCGGCGCCGTCAAACGGGAGCCAGGCAAAATTGAAATGGCGGAGGGCGGGACCCTGTTTCTCGATGAAATCGGCGACATGCCGCTCGCGATGCAAAGCCATCTCCTCCGAGTGCTGAACGATCGCACCTTTTATCGGGTCGGCGGTACTCAGCAAGTCCAAGCCGATGTCCGGTTCATTGCCGCGACGAACAAGAACCTCCAACAAGCCATTCGCCAAGGCACGTTCCGAGAGGACCTCTACTTCCGTCTTGCCGTAATTACACTCACCTTACCCCCGCTTCGAGAGCGAATCGAGGATCTGCCCTCCCTTGTCCAATACTTCCTCAATCGTCGCGGGACGGTGGGCATACGTACCTGTGCGACGCTGAGCGACGCCGCACTTGAGGCCCTGGAACGGTACCACTGGCCGGGGAATATTCGCGAACTCGAAAACGTCCTGACTCGCGCCATGGTCTTATGCCCTGAAGACACCATCAAGCCGGAACACCTATCTTTGCCGGCGTCAAGTCACATGATGAACCCGGAATCAAGTTCTGACCTCCTGCTGTTCTCCTATCATCAGAATATGGATGCCTATAGTCAGAAGCTCATTGAAACCGCATTGCGGCGAGCTGGATGGAACCAGACGAAAGCCGCAGAACTGCTCGGGCTGCAACGAACCTACTTGACCAAAATCCTGAGGGAAAAGCAGATCTCTCGCAAACCACCCACATCGACATCACCAGATGCGATGACATGAACGAGGAGGGATCAGTTCGGTCTCTCCAGTCTGTCTCGTCTGTCTGGTTTATCTCGTTTGTTTGGTTTTTCTGGTTTATTTTGTCTGTCTAGTCTGTTGGGTCACGCTTATCGGATACCAGATAGACCAGAGAGACAAGACAGATGGGATAGACCGAAGCGACCAGAGAAACCAGATGAACCAAACGAACCAGATAGACCAGACAAACCTACACCCCGTTTCATTTGCAATCGCCATTCAGTCGCTCGTATGATCCGCGATAGCCATGAACTGCACCAAATGTAAAACCAAAGCCGTGATTCAACTCGCCCGCCACAATGCGGCATTCTGCAAAGGATGCTTCACGACATTCGTTCATGATCAGACGGCACGCGCCATCCGATCCCAGGAGATGTTTGGGAAAGACGATCGGGTCCTTGTGGCCGTGTCGGGCGGAAAAGACAGTCTGGCACTGTGGGATATTCTCTTGAAGCTCGGGTACAAGGCCGACGCGCTCTATGTGAATCTCGGTATCGCCGGCTATTCTGATCGCTCGCATGACCACGTCCTCCGGTATGCGGAAGCCGTTGGGTCACGGTTCGGCGTGATGCTCCATACCCACACCGTTGCGCAGAAAGAAGGCGCTGGGATCAAAGAACTGGCGCAGATTGTCCATCGTCCGACATGCAGTACCTGCGGCACGATCAAACGATACCAGTTCAATCGCGTCGCGATCGAGCAACACTATGACGTGATGGCCACCGGCCATAACCTCGACGACGAAGCCGCCCGCCTGCTCGGCAATGTGCTGCATTGGCAAGAGGACTATCTCGAGAAACAGACCCCCTCGCTCCCCGCGTCAGTCGATGGGTTTGCCAAAAAAGTGAAACCGCTCTATCGCCTGACGGAACGGGAACTCGCCGCCTACTGCGTACTGAACGGAATCGATTACATCGTGGATGAATGTCCCATGGCTAAAGGCGCACGTAGCCTCCTGTATAAGGAGGTGCTGAATCGATTGGAAACCGAATCCCCCGGCACCAAACAATACTTCTATTGGGGGTTTCTCGAAAAGCAGCGCAAGAACGAGACGACTCAGGCCAGCATGAGCGAAAAAGACCAAGCTTCGCTCCACCCCTGCCCCTCGTGCGGTCAACCTACCACCGCCGAGACCTGCTCCTACTGCAAGATGATGGCACGAGCCAACGCCGCGAGCTCCCGCTGAATTCATCCAACGCTTGCAAACTCTTCCGACAGTCCGTAAGCTGACTTCCAATACCACTTACTTACTTCAGTTATCGTTGTATGGCTACCACCCCTCGCGACTACTATCAGATTCTCGGTATTCCACGAACCGCCTCGGCCGATGACATTAAAAAGGCCTTTCGTCGTCTGGCTCGCCAGTACCACCCAGACTTGCACTCCGGGTCCAAAAAGTCTGAGATGGAGAAAAAGTTTAAAGAACTGAACGAAGCCCACGAAGTCCTTTCCGATCCGGACAAGCGCAAGAAATATGATCAGTATGGCGGGGACTGGCAACAGGCTGACGCGTTCCATCGAGCCCGCCAGCAACAGGCCCAGACCAAGCCACGAGGGTCAAGCAATCCCTGGGGCTTCGAAGAGGGAGCTGATAACAGCGGGGACGGCTCAGAGCCCTTTTCCAATTTTTTTGACAGTATCTTCGGCGGGCGTGGGCAAACATCCGGAAGAAGCTCGGCAGCGACCGGTGGAGATCTTGAGACAGAAGTTGAATTGACCATGCGGGAAGTGCTGACCGGTGTGACCAAACGGGTGACCCTTCGTGAGCCACAGACCTGTCCGACTTGCAGTGGAAGCGGTAATTTACGGGGTCGGATGTGTCATATCTGCCAAGGATCCGGTACCGTCGCTGAACTTAAGACGATCGAAGTCCGTATCCCCGCCGGTGTAGAAGACGGCACTCGCGTGCGTGTCGCTGGGAAAGGGCAACCAGGAACCAACGGGGGAAAGCGAGGCGACCTGTATCTGCTTGTGACCATCCCTCCTGACCCAATCTTTCGCCGACAAGGATCCGATGTCCATGTAACCCTGCCGGTGTATCCCTGGGAAGCCGCCTTGGGGACAGAATTGACCGCTCCCACCTTAACGGAGCCGGTGAAGGTGAAAATTCCTCCTGGGAGTAAGGCAGAGAGCAAACTGCGCTTGAAGGGCAAAGGAGTTCCCTCCGCAACCGGAGGCCATGGTGATCTGTTTCTCACATTGCACATCGTCATGCCACCCACTATCACCGAGGCTGAGCGGGGACTCTACGAACGTTTAGCGGCACAGCGCCACCCAGATCCGAGAGCTGAACTCCTGTTCACATCTCAGCGACGATAGCCACGATGAGGCAGTTGATGGATGCTTGCGTTGCGTGCGCCGCTATGGCAATCTTTCTCCCATCTGTGTCTCAACCAAGGAGGGATCCATGATACATGCAGCAAGGACAACGGTGTCCCTGACCGTGGCCGCCATTTGTCTGATGGTGTTTGGAACCGTGACGTCGTGGGCCAATGACCCAAGCTATGGCCATGGGGGAGGACACGGATATGGCAAAGGGATGATGCATAGCGGAAGCGGCCATTTGATCCGACATCTCCTCCATCATGAAAAAGCGCTTGGACTCACGGCCGACCAGGTGGCCAAACTGAAAGATATTCAGCTTGGCCTCGACAAAACACGCATCAAGGCAGAGGCCGATATCCAGATTGCCGAACGTGAGCTCAAAGCCCTCACCGAGGATGACAAGAGTGATCTGGGTGCCATCGAAGCAAAACTGAAGCAAAGTGAAGACTTACAGATCGGGTTGAGGATGACGTCCATTAAGACCCATCGTGAGGTCATGGGGCTACTGACTCCAGAACAGCGCGCAAAAGAAAAATCTGAACATGGAAAGGCGATGCATCAGAACAAGGGCTATGACGCTCCTCATGGGAGCAATCCGCATGGAAGCGGCATGCCGTACGGCGCCTATCCCCATGGCGGCAATCCCCACGGGAGCTACCCACAGGGGAAGAATCCTCATGAATCACCGGCAGTACCCGGTTCACCTGGCAACCTTTCGGTCCAATAATATCTGGCACAACACACTATGCGAAAAGAATTCCCGCTTCAGAGTCACAATCTTTTAGTCGGTCCAGGGCGCGCTCCGGCACGCGCGATGTTAAAAGCGGTCGGTTTCACCGATGAGGATCTTTCGAAACCGATCGTCGGCGTCGCCAATACCTGGATCGAGGTCATGCCCTGTAATTTCCACTTGCGACGGCTGTCGGAACGGGTCAAAACCGGCATCAGAGCGGCCGGCGGCACACCGATCGAGTACAACACCATCGCCGTATCCGACGGCATCTCGATGGGGACGGAAGGCATGAAGGCCTCCTTGATCAGTCGCGAGGTGATTGCGGATTCGATCGAACTGGTCGCACGGGGGCATCTGTTCGATGCCGTGATTGCCTTGTCCGGTTGCGATAAGACGATCCCGGGGACCGTGATGGCACTGGCTCGATTGAACCTCCCGTCGATCATGCTGTACGGCGGATCGATTATGCCGGGTCAGTTTCAGGGCCATGATGTCACGATTCAGGATGTGTTCGAAGCCGTCGGGAAACATGCCGCCGGGATGATGACGGACGTTGAATTGAAAGATCTGGAGGATCATGCCTGCCCTGGACCAGGCGCCTGCGGAGGGCAGTTCACAGCCAATACGATGGCGATTGCCTTCGAGTTTCTTGGCATTTCGCCAATGGGCCGGAACGGGGTCCCCGCGATGGATGGCCGAAAAGACGATGTCGCATTCGAATGCGGCAAGATGGTAATGGACCTGATCAAACGGGATCTGCGGCCTCGTCAGCTCATTACGCGGAAATCCTTGGAGAATGCGATTGCCGCCGTGGCGACCACCGGCGGCTCAACGAATGCCGTGCTGCATCTCCTCGCGATCGCGCGTGAGTCCGGGATCAAGCTGAGCATCGACGACTTTGACAAGATTAACCGCAAAGTCCCGTTACTCGCCGACCTGAAACCGGGCGGGCGCTTTGCCGCCGCGGATCTCTATGCCGCCGGTGGGACCACCCTGGTGGCCAAACGACTGCTGGATGCCGGACTGCTTCACGGCAATCAACCCACCGTCACGGGACGCACGATCGGGGAAGAAGCGAAGAGCGCGACTGAACTGGCCGGACAACAGGTCTTACGGCCCCTCGCAAACCCGATCAAGCCGACGGGTGGGCTGGTGATTCTGAAGGGCAATCTGGCCCCAGAGGGGTCCGTCGTAAAAGTGGCAGGACATTCGATGATGAAGTTCCAAGGCCCAGCGAAAGTCTATGATCGGGAAGAGGATGCCTTCGTCGCGGTCAAGGCTGGACAGATCAAGGCCGGTGATGTCGTGGTGATTCGATATGAAGGTCCGGCTGGGGGCCCAGGCATGCGCGAAATGTTGGGCGTCACCGCAGCCATTGTCGGGGCGGGACTCGGCGAATCCGTGGCGCTCCTGACCGATGGACGTTTTTCCGGTGCCACTCGCGGGCTCATGGCCGGCCATGTGGCCCCTGAAGCCGTTAAAGGCGGCCCGATCGCGGCAGTCAAGAACGGCGATTTGATTACCTTTGATATTGCCAAACGCCGTCTCGATGTGGCCCTTTCGCAAAAGGAAATCGCCGCTCGCCTGAAGAAAGTGAAGCAACCAGTGCCACGTTATACCTCAGGCGTCATGGGAAAGTACGCGAGACATGTCTCCTCGGCATCTGAAGGTGCCGTGACCAGTTAACGAATCACCGGACAGGGGTGAAATGCGAGACTGACGGGAAGAGCGGAATACATGAACGATGAGGCATCAATCGGTCTATCCTTCTCTCTGGTCTATCTCGTATCGAATAAGCGTGGCCGAACAGACCAAGCAAACCAGATGACCACGCACCGAGCCTCGCCTGTCATGCGTGAGGGCGATGCTGGAGAATCTTACGAACGCCGAAAGAATTCTGCCACGGTGTCGACCACGTAGGCTAACTGGTCTGGCCTAAGTTCGGCATAGATCGGCAGGGAGAGCACTTCTTCCGCAGCTCGTTCCGAGACCGGAAACGAGCCCTTCTGGTAGCCTAGATCTTTAAAGCAATTTTGCAGATGCATCGGGAGTGGATAGTAAATCTCCGTCCCGATCCCGGCTTCTTTCAGATAACTGCGTAGATCATCCCGTCTGGCCACACGAATCGTGTACTGATTATAGACGTGAAAGTTCCCCTGCTGTGTGAAGGGAACAGTCACCCAATCGGCAAGCCCAGCCTCGGCAAAGAGCCGATCGTAGGTCGCGGCATTATGCCGTCGGCCATCTGCCCACTGGTCCAGGTACTTGAGCTTGATATGGAGAATCACAGCTTGCAGAGTATCAAGCCGGCTATTGATCCCGATTACGTCATGGAGATAACGGACACGGCTCCCATGCACACGCAACATCGACAGGGTATCGGCGAGCGCTTGGTCATTCGTCGTGAGCAACCCACCATCTCCAAATCCGCCGAGATTCTTAGATGGGAAGAAGCTGAAGCATCCTGTCTCACCCAATACTCCCGCCCGCTTGTCACCTTGTCCTGCGCCAATCGCCTGACAGGCATCTTCGATCACCGGAATGCGTTTGGCACGGGCAATCTCGGTAATAGCCTTCATATCGGCACATTGGCCGAACAGATGGACCGGAATAATCGCTTTCGTCCGTGGCGTGACGGCCCGTTCCAACTGTGTTGGGTCAAGATTGAGCGTGTCCCGTTGAATGTCAACGAACACCGGTCTGGCACCAAGACGAGAAATCGCAGCGGCTGTCGCGAAAAACGTGAAGGGAACGGTAATAACTTCGTCGCCTTGCCGCACCCCCATCGCCATGAGGGAGAGCAGCAACGCATCGCTTCCCGACGCACAGCCGATGGCATAGTGTGCGCCGATATACTTGGCCATGGCTTCTTCGAACGAAGCAAGACGTGAACCAAGCACGAAGCCCTGTTCATCGCACACCATTTCGATCGCGGCAAGAATCTCTTGTCGGAGCGGTTTAAACTGGGCTTTCAGGTCAAGAAGCGGAATGTTCATGAATGAAATCGGTTAACACACAGACACTAGCGGTGATCGTCAACACATGAATACCTCGAGTCGATCAGTAATGCAAGTGCAGAATTTGTACCGGAGCAAGATGGCCCTAGCCAGATGTGGGTCTGTTTGGTTTATTTGGTCTGTCTGGTTTGTTTGGCTCGTCTGGTGGACTTTATCAACAGCCTACTATCGGAAATCTCTTCGTTGGAAGATAATAGACGCCAGCATCAGAAGGAAGGTGGTGTAAACCAACCCGTAGGCAGCGATCAGCGCGAGATCGCCGACCGGGACATCCAGTTGATGGGTCACATGGCCTTTGAGATTGAATCGTTCCAAATTTGGGAGAATATAGTACATCCCTTCTAAAATGGTTTGACCGAGGCCTTCGAGTTTCTGGGCAAAGACTTTTAAGTCTGCCGTGAGATGGCCAATTACAAAAATGGCGAGGGTAAAAATCGCACTCAGCGTAGCGCTTGAAAAGGTAGAGAACAGAAGGGCAACAGCCGTCACCACCATAAACTCCAACACGATCATCCCCAGGGCTTTAAACAGGACCGCGTGAATCGGCACGTCTTGCAGGAAAAGCACGGCCAGAAGTCCCATGGCCATGATGGCGGTATTCACCAAGAGGGTGAGACACAATCCTAGATACTTTCCTAAGAGAAACTGGTACCGAGCGACCGGCTTAGACACGATCGTGTAGATCGTTTTCTTTTCAATCTCCTTACTGACGAGTCCGATCCCGACGAAGATAGCGATCAACACGCCGAAGAAGTTGATGCTCCCCAGCCCGATATCCAAGATCAACCGGTGAAACTCTCCCAACGTGAGTCGCATCAACAGCAGCGAACTCCCGATCATCAGCAGTGCAAAGATCAACAGATTGTAGAGGAGCTTATCCCGGAGGTTTTCACGGAACGTATTGAGGGCGATCGACAACACCTTCATCAGACCCGAACCTCCACCGGCTGCTGCGCTCCTGTAGCCTTGCGAATAAACAAATCTTCGAGCGAGGCCTTATGCGGGGTCACTGCCACCAACTTCGCCTTGGCCGATCGAATCACTTCGAGAACCTCATCTACCTGTTGCTGACTACTTAACACCACCATCACCCGTTCCCCTTGAAGCACCACTTTACTTGCCAAGGGTTTGATGCGATCTAACGCATCCAGCAGCAAACGATCGATGACCATTTCTACTTCGTGGGTCGTGTCCCCTGCGATCAATTCCGACACATGCCCGCAGGCCACCAACTTGCCCTTCATGATCATGGCCACGCGATCACAGAGCAGTTCCGCATCATGCAAAATATGCGAGCTGAACATCACCGTTTTCCCGGATTCCTTCAGGCGCAGAATCAGGTCGCGCACTTCCTTTCGTCCGATTGGGTCCAGTCCAGACATCGGTTCGTCTAACACAACCAACTCAGGGTCATTGATCAAGGCCTGAGCGATACCTACACGCTGGAGCATGCCCTTTGAAAACTTTCGCAATTGCAGATCGCGGGCATAGGTCATCCCCACAAGATCCAACAATTCATCAACACGAGCGTTCAGACGACTTCCCATCATCCCAAAAAGATGACCATAGAATCGCAGGAATTCCCGGCCGGTCAGATAGTCATAGAAGTAAGGCGATTCTGGGAGAAACCCAACCTTGGCTTTTGCAGCAGGATCACCGATAGATCGTCCAAAGAGCGTTGCAGTTCCTGATGTAGGATAGATCAATCCCATCAGCATCTTGATCGTGGTCGTCTTCCCTGCACCGTTTGGGCCAAGAAACCCGAAAATCTCTCCCTGTCGGACATCGAGCGAAATGCCATCCACCGCCGTCACCCGCCGGCCCCAGAACCCGACACGGAAGACCTTTCTTAAGTTTTGGATATCAATTACAGGCTGAGTGACAGCATCCATGACTTATTCCCTTAGTTACAGAGAACCCTGCTTATCGAGCCGAAATACTTTCAGCCGATCAGGATGGGTCGAGCTTGTCACCTTGCCAGTCTTCTCATCTAGTTCGTAGGATCCGCCGAACGGTTCTTGTGGCAGCTGGGACAGATATCCCCCGCTGACTAATTCTTGTACTGTACTAGGATACCGTCCTTGTTTGCCTCGGTACTGTTGGACCGCTGTCTCCAATATACGAATATCGCGTTCAATCATGACCTCTTTGACTCGTACTTCTAATTTCTCTCGAACCACAACATCAGGATTTCTTTTCCAGAGTTCTTCAAGAAATTGAAGCGCTACATCGGGATTTCCTGACTCCGAATACATCCGTGTAGCAAGTCCAGGAAGAAAACCAGGAGCTCCAGGAACTCGTGATGCGCGTCCAGTGTAATCAGCCCCTAAGACAGCATCCCCAAGTATGAAATAGTGATTGTACCCAAGAAGAAACGGAAGGCTCCATTCGTTAGGATTCGCGAAATGGCCCTTGTTTAGGAGTCGATTGCTTAAATCCACTCGCCCTCCTAAGTCACTCAGTACGACTCCGCCAATGTAATAGGCATAGACATATTGTGGATCGAGTGTCGTTACAACGTCCAACGTGTGATAAAGCCACGCGTATTCATCAGCCGAATTTTGACGTTTGCCGAGCACCTGAAGCATCTGCAGCCAAAGGATGTCAGCCCCCAGATGATGATAGCCCAATAAGGTTGGCTTCAGATATTCACCTGGCGGGAGATGAGCTAAATCTTGAATGGTAACAGCTCGCTGATCACTTCTGAGATCAAGAGTTTGCTGAAGATCAACTACAAGGATTAACTGAGCTATCAGGACCAATGC
>CAZOHW010000024.1:0-21009 GCA_964579525.1 uncultured Nitrospira sp.
TTACAGGGGAGACGGGGACGGGGAAAGAACTCCTCGCGCATGCAATTCATGACCGCAGTCTATTTCGAGACGGACCCTTTGTGCCGATCAACTGCGGAGCCATTCCCGACACCTTATTGGAATCCGAACTGTTTGGGCATGAACGGGGTGCCTTTACCGGGGCCGTCCAAGAAAAGAAAGGCAAGGTGGAATTGGCTGCCGACGGCACCCTGTTCTTCGATGAAGTGGGCGAGCTGCAGCCTGCGCTACAGGTCAAACTGCTTCGATTCCTGCAAGAGGGCACATTTGAACGAATCGGCGGGCACCGGACCCTCAAGGTTCAGGCACGCGTCATTGCTGCGACCAATGCCGACCTGAAGACGGCCATCGACACGAATCAGTTTCGAGAAGACCTCTATTATCGGCTGGGCGTGATGCATATCCATCTCCCGCCATTGCGCGACCGTGGCGAGGACACATCGCTCATGGCACTGATCTTTCTCAAGCGTGTGGCGGCTTATTATGAAAAACCAATCCGAGGCTATACGCCGGAGGCGCTGACGGCCATTCGGACCTATGCCTGGCCGGGTAATGTACGGGAGCTCAGTAATAAGGTCCGACGTGCGGTGGTCACGGCGGAAGGGCCGGAGATCACATCCCATGATCTGGAGCTGAACGGCGAGCTGCGTGAGGCAACGGACTCTCCGGCATCCTTGCGGGCGGCACAACGGCGGATTGAAGTCGAATTAATCGTACAAGCGATCAGCCTCCATCGTGGAAACCTCACCCGGGTGGCGCGGGATTTACAAATCAGTCGCTCAACCCTGTACCGCAAACTCCGGGAATATAATTTCTTGAAGGGCTCATACTCTCAGTCGGCTTTCTTGGGGGCTCCGAGTGGGGCAACGAGCTGAAACTTCAAATGGATATGCTGGAGCCGTCTATGTGACTGCGATGCTGGTCGGAACCGAGAACGTAATTGTGGTGCCTTGACCTGACCGGCTGTTGATCGTGACGGTTCCTCCGAGCGACCGTATTCGCTCCCGCATTCCGACGATCCCTAGCCCTTTTTGCACATTCGATGGGCTGGTCGGGTCAAATCCGATCCCGTCATCCGTAACGACGAGTGTGAGGTCATGGTCAGTTCCCGCCAAGGTCACCGAGACATGCTTCGCGCTCGCATGTTTCGTGATATTGCTCAGAGTTTCTTGTAACAGGCGAAAAACGGTTGTCATCACCACAGGCGGAATGTTCACGGGGACTTCTCGTTCGAAAAACTCAATCTCAAAGCCGGCCTTTCCGCTAAATTCCCCGAGCAAATCGCGGATCGGTCCGACAAGGGACACGTCCTCAAGATTGCGGGGAAGCAGCTCGTGAGAGAGCGTTCGGAAATCATGCAGAAGAGCGATCAGTTTCTTGCTCATTGAGGACAATCGTGGAACAAGATGCGGCGTTTGTCGTTCGCAGATCTTCGCCAACATTTTCGTTTCCATGACCAGGGCCGTCACACGTTGACAATGATCATCATGGAGTTCCCATGCGATGCGTTTGCGCTCCTCTTCCTGCGCGGTAAACAGTTTTCTTGTCAGTTCCCGAAGGTCCGCCCGGTTCGCTTCCAATTCCGCCTGCTGCCGTCGTAGTTGTTCTTCAGCTTCTTTTCGGTGGGTGATGTCCTGGAAGGTGATCCGCAATCGTTCTCCCTTGCCTTCGCCGACCGTAACAGGCACTGCCTCCAATGCCGCGATAAACGGAGTGTTGTCGGCTTTCTTCATTTTGAATTCACACATGCCTGGTCGTTGCTGAGCCAAAAGATTTCTGCAGAAGAGTGTGACGGCATGGACCGCGTCATCGCAGAAGAAGGAGAAGAAGAAATTGTTGTTGTTCAGTCGTGACGGTTGCTGATCGATTCCTAGAAGTCGAGCACTCGTGGGGTTCTTATCGTACATCCTGCCGGACGCATCAATGGTGACATAGCCGACTGGAATCGACTCGTACAACTCACGATAGCGGTCCCGACTTTCTGCCGTCTCCGCCTGCGCGCGCTGAAGTTCCTCACATTGCAATTTCAGTTCGACCTCATGCACCTGGAGTTCATGCAGTAAGGCCTCGACATTCTCCTGAGCCCGATTTGGTATGGACTGCTTGACCAGGCGGTTCAAACTCGATTCGGCGCGCCGACGTAGTTCGGCCAACAACGTCTGTGCCTTATCAGTCATGTGGTGTTCCATGACGTTCCTCCGACCTCTGGCTGATGATGGTGCCCAACCCGATCGGCTTTCCACCGAAGCCGCGCACGAGAAATACCGTCAACCTTACACCTACTCTCGTTCCGTCCTTTCGGACATACTCCTTGTCAAACGTGCCTGGTTGTCCCGTCTTGATGATCTGTTCAACGACCTCGGCATTGCGGGCTTGATATTCCGGCGCAGTCAACGATTGATAGCTTCGTCGAAGGACCTCATCCGGCGTATAGCCGGTCAGCTCCGAAAACTTCCGGTTCACCTTTTGGAACTTGCCGTCCAGCGTAGTGAACGCCAATGCGTCTGAAGACGAATCGAACAGTCCCGCCAGGCGCTCGACCGCGTCCCTCCGCTCGGTGACGTCGACGCCGATCCAACAGTATGTCCACTCAGGAAACAGGAGATTCTGCGCCATTCCCAGCCAGGCGACGTGTCGTACGGACCCATCCTTGCACGTGAGAGACCGTTCCTCCACGCTGTTCTTCCCTAGGACCGCCTGGGGCGTCGCATGTCCCGACAGGAGCTGAAAGGCATCTTGCTTGCCGACCATCTCCTCCGCCTGATACCCGGTGACCCGTTCACATTCATGGTTCCAGGCGATGGTGCGGTGCTGGTCATCGAACGCGACGAGCATCACCGGCATGTTATCGAACAGGCGCTGCAACCGGCTCTCGCTGGTCCGCAGCGACGCCTCCAGCTTTTTCACCGCATTGATGTTGGTGAAGGTCAGGACCCCTCCGTCGATGACGTTTTCGGTGGTCCGATATGGCATGATACGCAGCAGGTACCAATCGCCGGTCTTCGTCTCGACTTGCATCTCTTTGTAGGCGAGCGTTTCCAGGACCCGTTTTAGATCGCTCACCAATCCATCGTGTTTGAGGTTCGTGGCGATGTCGCTGATCGGTCGTCCGACGTCGCTCGGGATCAAGTTGATGACGGAGGCGGCCTGCGGCGTGAACCGCATGATATTCAAATTGTTGTCCACGAACACGGTGGCGATATCTGTGCTGTTCAACAGATTCTTCATGTCGTTGTTCGACTGCGACACGTCTTCGATCTTCTGCTGCAGCTCCTCATTGGCCGATTTCAACTCTTCCTGCGAGGTTTCCATCTCTTCGACGGTCGTCTGGAGTTGCTCCTTCGTGTATTTCAGTTCTTTGGACAACTCCTCCGCGGCTTTGGACGGCTTGCTGGTTTCTTTCTTTTGCCGGTCCGACTTGGCCGTTTGCCGGTCCTCGAACGACACCAAGACCATTCCCCGGGTGATCGATCGCCCGCTCAAGGGGCGTATGAGGAGTTTCACGGTCTGGTATCCGCCGTTGACCTGCACTCTGAGACCGTCACGCTCGACTTCACGGCGCTGTAAGAGAGCCTTGCGAACTAAGGCACCGAGCTCCAATCGTAGTCCTTCGCGTGCCATGGTGAACACGTTCATCGCCGCTTCGCCGGACGCTGGTTCCAAGTAACGGCCCGTGCGACCTTGGATGTACAGGATATCGCCGCTCTCGTTCACCAAGACCGACGGCGGAACAAACCGTTCCAACAGTAACTGTCGGGACAAATCCGCCAATGAGACGCCAGGCTCCATCGGTATTTTTGGGGCCTTATTCGTTCTGCCTTGTTCATGAGGAAAAAGCGCGCTGGGAAGATCCACCAAACCGGTCGCGGCGGCCGGCGATTCTTTCCGACGGAAGATCTTCCATTTATGGTCCACCGTCGAGAAGAGATCCTGAAACCCGCCGATTGTCTCGGACGATCCCAAAAACAAAATCCCGCCCGGATTGAGCGTATAATGAAACAAGGGCAGCAGCTTTTTTTGGAGCTCGGCGGTGAAATAGATCAGGAGGTTGCGACAACAGAGGAGGTCCAGTTTGGTGAACGGGGGATCCATGATGAGATTTTGCGGCGCAAAGACCACCATCTCGCGAATGGTTTTGGACACTCGATACCCGTACTCGTCCTTGGCAAAGAACCGCTGGAGGCGTTCCGGGGAGACATCGGTGGTGATGGTCGGCAAGTATACGCCTTGGCGTGCTCGATCGACGGCTTCCTTATCGATGTCCGTCGCAAAAATCTGCACCTTCACGGAGCTCAGCATTTTGAGCTCGTCCAAACACTCAATGATTGTCATCGCGACGGAATAGGCCTCTTCACCGGTCGAACAGCCGGGAATCCAGACTCGTAAGCTGCTGTGTTTCCCTTTGTTTTTCAACACCGCCGGCAGCGCGTCTTCTTTCAGAGTTTTGAAGGCTTCCGGATCGCGGAAAAAGTTCGTCACGCCGATCAAGAGTTCCTTGAACAGGAGATCGAGTTCATTGGGATTTTCTTGCAGAAAGCGGACGTACCGCCCGATGTGGCTGATCTGATGAATGTTCATCCGGCGTTCGATTCGCCGGTAGAGCGTATTTTTCTTGTAGAACGAAAAGTCATGGCCCGTATGGGCGCGCAAGAGGGAGAAAATTCTCGCCAACGAAGACGAGATGGTCTTTTCCTGCACGGCGACTTCGCGAGGAATTTTCGCGCTGTGCTTCACATAGCCCATCAGTTTCTTCGGCAGCTCTTGCGCGGTGGCCACATAGTCCACCAGCCCGGTTCCAATGGCGCTCTTCGGCATACTGTCGTATTTCGCCGTCCGACTATCCTGTACCAGCGCGAGGCCGAGATGTTCTTTGATCGCTTTCACTCCGAGCGTGCCGTCGGTGCCCATGCCCGACATGATTACCGCAATGCTTCGTTCCTCTTGGTCTTCAGCCAGATGCCTCAGGAAGAGGTCTATCGGAGCGCGGACCCCTCGTGGAGCGGTCGGTTCTTGCAGGTGCAAGATCCCCCGTAAGATTGTCATGTCCTTGTTGGGCGGGATGATGTGAATGTGATTGGGACGCACCGGCATCCCGTCTTCGACCTGAACCACCTTCATGCTCGTGCAGCGGCCCAATAGTTCCGGCATCATGCCCTTATGCGTGGGATCGAGGTGCGGGACCAATATAAATGCCAATCCGCTGTCGGCCGGCATATTGGTGAAGAATTGCTCGAAAGCTTCAAGGGCGCCGGCTGAGCCGCCCATGCCGACGAGATACATCGGTCGTTTGTGTTTGGCGGAGCCGGAAGTTTTGGCAGCGAGTGAGCCTTTGCGGCGCGAAAGAGGGTCTGACTGGCGACTGGTTCTCGGTCGTGGCTGAGGCGGCATCGCGATCGACTCACATAAGAATGGGAGCCCGATTGTAGGCTTTCCAAACCATTCGAGCAAGAGCCTAACCGACCATAATCGTCATTTATTTTGTCACTAGCAGAGGGGGTCATCGTTGCGTCCTCGTCTCCACCATCACCTGTTGTCCAGCCGCGAGCGCTGTCAGATTCGGCGCCATGTCTTTAATCAGAAAGATGCCATTGACATCGTCATATCTCAATGCATTGAGCGGCATGTGGGGCATGTACGCTTCCTCCGGATCTTGCGCCAAGGTGATGCCGGAGGCTTTTGAAATCGCGATGAGCCCGCTGACACCGTCTTCGCCAGCGCCGGTCAAGAGCACGCCGACCACCCGCTTGCCGTACGACCCGGCGGCTGAACGGAAGAGCGGATCAATCGCGGGCCTCGTGCTGTGTTCCTTCGGACCCCGCTGAATCATGACCCCATTCGTTTCAAACAAGAGGTGCTGGCCCGGCGGAGCCAGATAAATATGACCTCGTAACAAGGGGGTTTTTCTTTCCGGCTCGACCAGCGACAAGGCTGAGCGCCGTCCCAGCACATAGGCCAGCTCTCCCTTTTCCACACTGCGATGAAGGACGACACCGACCGCGGCCGGCATCCGAGGAGGAAACGACGCAAAGAGCTCGGTCAACGCCATCACGCCTCCGGCGGAGGCGCCGATTACGATGATGTCCCTCCGGATGTGTTCAGGATTAATGACGGAATGCCGAATCTTGCGTCTATCAAGGCCGGCGGCGCTATTCGATGGCATGGGAAGCCTCAATCATTGCTCGAATCGCGAGGCACTGCTTCCTCACTTCATTGATACGGCGTCGCATCTTGGCTTGTTCAGCGCCCGGCGTCTTTTTGACTTCTTCGAGACGATCCTCATAGGCATATACCATCTGCTTCAGCAGAAGCGTGGCCGACCACAAGGTCCGTTCCAATTGCGCTTCCTTGGCGTGCAGCAAACTGGTGGGGGCATAGCGATGGTCCACCTGACAACAATACATGAGGTGGCCCTTCGGCCCTTCTCGTTCGAACCGTAGGACACCGAAACAGTCGGGACAGGACAGAGGCACCAAATAGGGTTCGCTGGCAGCGGACGGGGGAAATACAGGCGCTGTACGACGCCGTACCTTTTTCACAAAGCCCACGGTATCGGGAAAGACCACATGGGACTACTAGGGGAGTCCCCAGTGATCCTGGCCTATTCGGCAATCGGTTCGCATATCGTGGTATTCGCATTCCATCATTTACCATTGTCATATTCTTGGCCGCCCCCTAGGATGGAAGGCCGCGATCGAGTTCGCCTTTCGCCGATAGGTGCGGTGTTGCTCGTTCACCGACTCGAATAAGTCCCGCCGAATACTCGATCCTTCTTCTGGTAGCCAAGGATCTGACCGTGGCGGGTCTGGACGGATTCCCTAGCCACATGATTCATGAGTCTCGCGGCACTCGCTAGTCTCGCGGAAGGTCACGTGGGCTAGGGATGTGCCGAGTCCCGTCTCATTTGGGTTTTACGATAGTTTTACATTAAGAACGTAGGCCAAAAAACCCGGAGGGGAAGTATGATTCGTCAGTCGATAGTTATCCTGCAATCACTGATATTCGGCATGATGACACTTTTCTCGTGGTGGAGCGCTGAAGCCGGGTCACCACCCAAGGGGGGAAAGATCGAGTCCGGAGAGACTCGGGACTATCATTTTGCAATCGAGGAGAGGCGGCAAGGCCAATCACCCAGCGGCAAGCCGGATCCCAATGTAGGTGTCCCCCCGAGGCCTAGTTCCGGACCGGGAATCAAACGGCAGGGCCAATCGCCCGGCAATAAACCGGCTCTTAAACCAAATAGGCGAAATCCACGAGAATCTGGCGCGGGGCTGCCGCAGGGGAATGGTCCGCGGCAAGGGCAATCTCCTGGCATTGAGTAAAACCGGGTCAAGAATCAGACAAACCGAACGACTGATATCGAGCGACTGCGCGATTTTGCGACGAACCGTCATGAATCAAGCGGGCTAGTGGTGATGCTCACCATCTTCGGTCTGCATGCGTGGATTCAACGATTTCATGTGATTCAGTTCTTCGTGGGTCAACTGCGGCAAATGCCGTATGAAGTGCACCAATTTCCAGCTCTTTCTGTCCTTGTCCATGTTGCCGTCTCCAAAGGCCGGCATCGCAGTGAAGCGGATCCCATTGTGGATGACAAAGAACAGTTCCCCATCAGACATCGATTGAATCTCTTCTAGTCGGAGGTCCGGCACTCTCGGATACACATTCTTTCCGATCTGGGTTTTCCCGCTGCCATCATTGGCATGGCAGCCGGCGCAATGGTCGGCAAAATGTTCGAGCCCTTCGGTCAATACGACCGGGCTTACGGGCACAGGATTAGGGCTGTTTCGGATCTCGCTCGGCATGGCCAGACGACGGACTTGTCGAACCAGTGTCACCTCGAGGGGGGATGGTTCGATTTTGGCACTGAAGCCGGTTGCATACACGTCATACCCGATCCAGAGGGTACCACCGAGTACCAGTAGAACCGCCACAATCAAGAGTGAGAGAAGTGTCTTACGCATACGCGATAGCGATCACCGCAGCGAATAGTCCGATAGGGTGAATCTGAAGCGGTTTGCTCGGAAGTTCCTCAGTGCGTCATGCCTTGACCGGTATTGTCAGAACTATCAACAAGACTGCGATGGTGATGAGCACCAATGTACTCGTCACCCAAAGCGTATTGCGGACGAGAAAGAGAAGACTGTACATGTTCAACCGTTCTGTAGTCTATAGGTGGCTGCCAATACAAGCGCAATGAAGCTCACTATCCCACACAGAACATAGTAAACAGCAATCACTCATCGATCCCAACAAGAAGAATCCCTAGCCCGCGTGACCTTCCGCGAGACCAGCGAGACTCGCAGAAACGAGACGGTCGTGTCCCGCGAGTCGCGCGCTTCGCGCATGTCACGCCGAGGCAATGCGGACGAGTACGGATGAACCCACACAAGCTCACGACGGTGATTCACGCTGTTCGCTGGATCGTTTGAGGAAATCGGCCAGCTCACTCGCGTGGGTTTCCGTTTCTTGGAGGATGTCCAACAGCATTTCGCGAGTTACGAGATCCTTCTCAGCCAGTTCCCGAATCAAGGCCGAATAGGCTTCGATTTGGCGACGTTCCAGCAAAAGGTTTTCGACGACCATTTCGGTCAATGTCGTCCCTTGCTCAGGATGAACTCCGATGGAGGCGGCCTTGCCGGCCAGCTCCTGTAAATCAAAAATCGGCACACCGCCGAGCTGCTGAATGCGGGTCGCCAGTCGATCGGCATGGACGAGCTCCTGTTCGGCATGAGTTTCGAATTCTGTCTTCAGGCCCGGAGAGAGGAGCGACACCGCCATATAGGCATGTTGTTTATATTGCAGATAACTCGTGACCTCGGTGGAGCGGAGGCGATTGAGTGAGCTCACGACATCCTTCGGATCAGCGAGATATTGCTTGGTCACCGGCCCTTGATCGATGGCTTCTCGGATCTCCGTACTATTCGCGCCGGTTTGTTCCATGAGTGATCGTTGCATAAGACCTCCCCAGTGATGAGAGCAGATGTCGAAAAACGGACGTGTGGCCATGTCTCAGCATCATGATCATTTCCGACAAAGAGAGGGATCGTCGATATCGGTCACGCATTTGAGACAACGAACTGTTCCTGTTCGTTTGCCGTCTCGAGCTGGGACATCATTGATGAGTCACCCATATTCGTGGGTCGGCCGACTTGATCGATCGCTCCATGATGAATAAGACTGGACCCAGTAGGTCCTGCCGCTATCCAACCTCACACGAATTCGCCCTGTCCGGCTCAAATGATCGATGGCGAGAAACATCTGATTCCATGTAATGTCAGGACAGAGATTCAAGATCTCTTCCAGTGGACACTCGGTATCTAATTGCTCGAGTACGATGAGAATTCGATCATTCGCAGTTGCCATGGTCATATACACCTCCGTTGATTGTTGAAGGCGCCTTCATAATGAAGCAGTTCAACTCTAAAGAAGAGAGGAATCCCTATAAACTAGGGGATGCCCCAGTTTTTCTATACGAACATGGTTTCGCGGTTAGCGGCATGCTCCCATTCACGGGAGCGAATCGGCGGCCAAGTGGAACATGGAGCGATAGCCCCAGCCCACAGCCGGTGATATTGAGTAATTCGCCAAATCCGTTCTGAGACGCCCGTTGGATCGCCCGCCGGCCGATGGACTTATACGAATAAAACTGTCCTTTCGCCCATTGCTCCACTCTCATCTTCGCCGGCAGAATCCGGGTGCGTTGGCCGGTTCGGGACTGGGTTAAGGCGAATTCGGCGGGGGGCCTGCCGGAGGAATCGGTGTCGGTCTCGGTGTCGGGATTGGTGATGGTGGTATGAATTTGGGAGGAGGTGACGGCACTGGGGCCGGCGGTAATGGTTCCGGGGGTGGGCTCGGCACGGGGGGGATCGGTTGCGGCGGCAATGGATCAACAGATGAGGCGTCAGACAGTGTCATGCACTGAACAGCCACACCTGACATATCCCAAGCGGCCACCGTGGCTAATAGAACGAGTCCGGTCATACGGCTCAGCATTGCGACATACCTCATCGCATCCCTCAATAGAATTTTATGAGGATTTTATGAAGAAGCGCAGCTTGCTAGACTCATAGAGGCCCGTGTGATCTCCTCTGCGTGAAATAGGGGTCAAAGTCAATCCTAGGTCTACTGACGACATCGTCATCTCGCTGAAGATTTTGCTCACTATCCAAAGGAACTTCTTCCCAGGGAATTTCAACATTTAAAATTCTGACATCGAACACCACGTGTCTTCCCGCTAACGGGTGATTAAAATCGATCTCGGCCATGGATCCAATAAGATCGACCACGACGAATGGAACACCCTCTTCTGTAATGAGAATCATTCCCGGTTGCACGTCTACCGGCAAACGATCTCTCCTCATCTCCACTCTTTTCGATTCATCATAAGGCCCAAAGGCCTCTTCCGAGGTCAGATCAATACGTTTTTCTTCGCCTCTTTTCATGCCTGTGATGGCTTTTTCAATATTAGGCAATACATCTTGATGCCCATGTTCGAAGAACGTGAGATTGTCGGGGATGGTGAGATCAGATTCCGGAATCGTAATCGTATATTCCATAAACACGATCGCTCCTTCCGCAACCGAAGGATTTTCGTTCACGGCTTCCTGCGCGGAGCCACCGACCAACATGGAGACCATCTTAGAGGGCGAGAGTTGCTGCTCCCATGGAGGCTCAGTGATGAGTACCAGAGGAACCATAACCAGAATACACATGATCACGCCTAAAAATGCAGCCCATCGGCGAGGGATCGAAGATCTAAGAGCTTGCATAAATCCTCCTTGATCTCTGTTTCAGGAAGCCCCCTATTTATGGATACCTGGTTGAGGTCTATAAGTTGAGGTCTATAAATGGGTACTTCGCTACCTGTTATGCTGTGCAACTCTGATTCCTGCGCCTCGAGTTTAAAATCGTATAGAACCCGGCATATTCTCCGATTCTCGACCTAGCAGGCTGTGGAAAACTCATGTTGATCTCTGGGGCCGTCCCGAATTTCGAAGTGTGAGAGAACGCCAAAACAGCCATACGGGATGCGCAAAGGCTGTCCAGCTAGGCCGCAATGAGCGAAGAGGCGAATCGTAGACGGTTTTCACCCAACCCACCCCATCGCCTGCGTGAACAAGGCGTGTGCCCAGGCAGTACGATGAGCCTCTGAGCGAGGCGAATACGATGCCGGCGGTCCTTTTCCGTGACCCTTGGAGAGACAATCTGTCCCACCGGGGAGCAAATGTTCTCGCTGAGACTATTGAAGGATGTTATACCCAGCGCTGAATGGCCGCTCGTGAGTCAAATGGTCCGGTATTGAAGCAGATCTGTGCCTTAGGCGCGTAATGATGCGCAGTATTGATGAGCTTTTCGAACATCAAAAAGTGTTCTTTCTCCAGTCGCACCTCCGCACTGATCATGACGCAGTCGTACGATCGTTGTGAAAGTCGTTCCTGGAGTACCATTTCAGCTGGGCGATGCAGATCGAATAAACAGACATCCGGGTCATAGCCGAGCCGTTGTAATTCATCGTACACACTGTCGATGGATGCCTGCAGCTTCTCCGCTGTTTGGCCAGGCCAATGGCTGGCCTCCACGACGTTAGGGTGCAAACCGGTGATGAGGACTCGTTTCATGCCGGATCTCCCGATGAGCCGACGGACAGCCGTCGACGTACTGACGGGAAGTGTAAACCGGTCGTCGAGTCAGTCAACCATCGTGTGCGATCTCACGGACGAATGAGCGAGGCGTGGCCTTGAAAAACCGGCGACCTTTCTTCAATGCGGTATCCCGGAGATCGCACCGTTGCCCAGCAAGTGAGCGGGTGAGGGCGGGCTGGATAGGGTAGGTTGAGGTAAGCTTTTCCAGTCGCGCTTCGAACACCACGAGATCGTGATCTGTCCCGAGCAGATCGGCCAACTTGTCCGCGCGCTTGATCAGGCTCTTCACGGTACCCCTGTCGTGCGCCTTCCAGACCTTCATCGCTTCACCGAGGTATTTCACCTGCTTGCGCCACTCATGAAAACGTTCGGTCGTGGAATCAGCACAAGCGCGCTTCAGTGCTTTACGACCCTGCCGGTATATTCGCTGCAATCCGCAGGTCACCGAGGCCGTATCCGCCCGCTCAAGTCGCCATTTGCGTATGCGCGCCGCTGCGGCCACGAGGCGCGCGGCACTGGTGTTGAGGACATTCATCATGCGCAGTTCCGCACGCGCCTCATGCCGTGATTGTTCCAGCGTGCGAGAGATCGTTAATAACAATCGTCGGCATGGGCCGCGCCGTGTCGTACGGATCAACGTGTCCGATGTGGTGCGAAGCACCGCCGCGTCGCGCACGCCGCGTAGCGGCCGTGCTGCATCGCGCAACGCGACATTCTCCCGCCTATAGGCCCTGTTGCCGATCGCGTCACGCAAGAGGCGCAGTTCCGCACGCCCCCGCTTCAAGGCCTTTCGCACACGATGGATCTGCGTATCCGAAGGATTCCTCGTACGGAGTGCCGCGATTGCCGTCTCAACGTGGCATAACAGCTTGTCGCGTACGGTTTGAACGGGGATAGTCTCGTTGGTCGCTTGCCGCTTCATCTATGCACGTGCCTTGGGGACGCCGGCCGCGATTGCGCGGCGCACGATGCGTTCCGCTTGTGCGGCACCAAGCCGGCGCGATGGGATAAACCGGCGAGCTTGAGCGGCGTTGTAGGACACGAAAAAATGTTCGATCTGCTTGAGTCGGGTTGATCCAAGCTCCGAAAGCTCCCTGATCGTCGGTTTGTTGACGAGCGTTTGTGGCACACCGATCAGGCGGTCATTCGAGATTGTGCGGCCCTTCTCGATCTGGCACGCGACAATCACGCCGATCAAGTGCACTGTGATGAGGCAGCCTGGGAAAGCCGGCTCATCCATGACCACAAGTACGTCGAGCGCGTCGCCGTCTTCCCCGCGTGTGCCGGGGATCGAACCAAAATCATACGGAAAGACGTATCCGGCCGGCAGGATACGTGAGAGCGTGAAACACCCTCGCCTTTCATCAAACTTGAATTTGTTCCGGCTCCCGCGCGGGGTGTCAATGATGACATGGACCAATCTGGTTTTGGAATCCCACGGGGGAATCTTCTCAAATGGTGTGGGCATCACACACCCGAAGCAAACACGCGCCGGTTCCACTGGGGGGTAGGCCTATCCACCGCGAAAGTAGCCTGATTCAGTTTACGCGCTGTAATGTGGTCGTATGCCCTTGGTCGGTGACGTAGGCCTTGACCATGTCACCCGTTATGACTTTGTCCATCTTGGTGCTGGTATCAACATGAATCTTTCGCTCTTTACCGTCTTCATCCTTGATGTAGTAGAACTCGCCTTCTATCCTCACGATGGTTCCCTTGATCGTATCTTTCGTCAAACGTTCCTTGATCGTCGGCGAGGCCTCTTTGTCGGCCATTGGATTGGCCGCTTGGACGACGAAGGCCGGCCCCATACACAGCAATCCCGCAGTAACCACTGAAAATATGATCTTTTTCATGATGATCCTCCTTTTTGATTATTAATATGGCTATCATCTCACCGAGGGATAACGTGAGGGACTAGGAAATGACCTAGCCCGGTTCATTCACGAACGCACAGCATTCATGAATGAACCGGCTAGGGTTTTAGCCAGCAGTTCAAAAGTTAGGGTTACGCTATAAAAATAGCGTGAACACCTATTCTTCATATCGAACATCCGAACCCGGACCCCGATCCTGATCCAATGCCCCCTGATCCGAGTCCGTTCCCACCTCCGCAACCGCCTATTCCTGGTCCTCAGCCTCAGCCGCCCAACCCCCCGAGTCGACCGCCGATTCCGCAACTGATGGCATTCGAAACACTCAAGAACAAAAAGACAAGAACAGCAGCGTGGGCCTGAGTAGGCTAGCTCGTCGCAGCAGTGAATCCGCGATTGCAGCAGAAGTGTTCATAATGATGGGACTAGGGTAACCCCTAGTTTTGAATGTCGGGGGATTTACTCAATACTCCCTCGAGCAGTAGAGTTCTTCCTGGCCATGTGAGCAATGGAATACATAGCAGAGTAAATACCGCCGCCTCCTAGAGCACAATACAACAACTTAATGAAAAAACCATGAACGAGGCCATGACCAATTTTGGATCAAGAGATCTTACATCGGCGATAGCGACGCTTTCGAATTCCCAAAACCTCCCGGGGTCGTCGAATCCGGTCCCGTCTTCTGCTCGGAACCGAGGTTCTACTGTATGGCGGCTCCTTCTTACCGCCCTCATCGTCTGCACCTTGACTGGCGTCTTTGTCCTCGATCTGTTTACACCCTTGGGATTTGCAATCTGGATGTTGTACCTCTTCCCGCTCTGGCTGGCTGCTGAACTTTCAGAGCGCAGCCCGTCTCCACTGTGGTCGACGAGTGCCGCGACTGCCATCCTGATGGTGGTTGGTTTCTGGTTGTGTCCGTCCGGCATCTCTCCGTGGCTTGGTGCAGCCGATCGCGTGCTCTTTTTCATCGCGCTGGTATGCACGACGGTACTACTGCGGAAGCTGATCGTGCAACGCGAAGCGTTGCGCCGAAACGAGGAAGAATTGCGCGATTTCCTCGAAGGGGCATCCGAGGGAATTCGTTGGGTCGGACCAGATGGGACTATTCTATGGGCCAATCAAGCCGAACTGAATTTGCTGGGCTATGCGTCAGACGAATATATCGGTCATTCGATCCGTGAGTTTCATGCCGACGGCGACATGGAGGATCTCCTACGGCGCATGCAGAAGGGTGAAACCTTGTCCAATTATGAAGGGCGCCTTCGTTGCAAAGATGGAAGCATCCGGCATGTTTCGATTGTCTCTAATGTTTCGCGCCGTGACGGACGCTTTACCCACACCCGTTGTTTCACGCGGGATATCACTGCTCAAAAGGACGCGCAACAGAAGCATGCTTACCTCGCGGCGATTATCAGCTCATCGGACGACGGCATTGTTGGAAAGAACTTGCGGGGGATCGTGACCAGTTGGAATCGAGGGGCCGAACGACTCTTCGGGTATACGGCTCAGGAAATGATCGGCCAGCCGGCACTGCGCTTGATTCCGCCGGAGCGTCATGATGAGGAACGATTTATTTTGGGCAGAATTACCGCCGGTGAGAGCGTCCAGCATTATGAAACGATCCGCCGCCATAAGGACGGAAGGGACTTCTATGTTTCCCTCACGGTTTCGCCGGTCGTCGACGACCAAGGACAGATCATCGGCGCATCAAAAATCTGTCGGGACATCACTCAGCAGAAAATCGCCGAAGAAACATTGCGCCAGCGAGATCGAAATCTTGAGGAAGTCAACGCAGCCCTCACCAAACACGCGGCTGCATTGACCGAAGCGAACAAGGAGCTGGAGTCCTTCAGCTATTCCATTTCGCACGACCTCCGCGCGCCCTTGCGCTCCATGGATGGTTTTGCCAAGGTATTGGTAGAAGACTTTGGTCCGGCTCTTCCCCCCGACGCTCGTCGTTGTTTGAGTATCATTCAGAAAGGCGCAGGTCGTATGGGAGAACTCATTGACGATCTGCTGGAGTTTTCCAGGTTGTCGCGATTAGCGTTGAATGCATCGCCCCTGGATCTGAACAAGGTCATTCAAGAGGTCTGGCACGAGCTTCGCCGGCAAGACGATGGACGGCCGGTTGAATTGAACGTCGCTGAGTTGCCGAAATGTCGCGCCGATCGTCGATTGATCAAGCAGGTTTGGGTCAATCTGTTATCCAATGCCTTGAAATATTCTCGATTTCGAGACCAGGCACGAATCGAGATTGGGTGGCAGGTCGATGCCCGTCTGCCGGACCACGTCGTCTATTGGATTCGAGATAATGGCGTAGGGTTCGACCAGCAATATGTGCATAAATTATTCGGGGTGTTTCAACGACTGCATCGAATCGAAGAGTTCGAGGGGACCGGCGTGGGGCTGGCCATTGTGCAGCGGATCATCCAACGGCATGGAGGACTGGTATGGGCGGAAGGCCGAGTGAATCATGGAGCGACGTTTTACTTCACTCTTGAAAGGGTCTATGAACATCACACTACCGGACAACATCTCGGTCTTGTTGGTCGAGGATAACGACGCTGACGTCGAACTGACGCTGCGCGTGTTTCGGCGGTATCACCTCGCGAATCATATTCATGTGGTGCGCGACGGGGCGGAAGCGTTGGACTGTCTCTTTGGTACAGGGCCCTATGCCGAGCGTGACTCATGTGCTCAGACCAAGCTGATTTTGCTCGACCTCAAATTACCGAAAGTCGACGGCTTGGAAGTGCTGCGCCGTTGTAAAGCACACGACCGCACCAAATCGATCCCCGTCGTGGTGCTGACCTCCTCGTGTGAGGAGCAAGATGTGATGGAGAGTTATAAGTTGGGTGTCAATAGTTACATTGTGAAGCCAGTCGACTTTCATCAATTCGTCGAGGCGGTCAGGCTGCTCAACCTGTATTGGCTGGTTCTTAATCAAGGGCCGGTATGAACCGGCCCGATGGAGCAAAAGGTGAAGGGGGGACGTATGGGACAGCCGCTGCGCGTGTTGTTGTTAGAAGATATGGAGACAGATGCCGAATTGATGGTGCGTGAGCTCAAGCGCGCCGGTTACGATCCGGTGTGGGATCGCATCGATACGGAAGAAGAGTTGATCGCACATCTCGAGCGGCCCTATGACTTGATCCTGTCCGACAATATGATGCCGTCCTTTAACGCGCTCGCGGCGCTCACATGTCTCCAGGCTCGCCAAGTCGACATCCCCTTCGTCATCGTGTCGGGCTCCATCGGGGAAGAGCAAGCCGTTGCGTTGTTGCATCATGGCGCGGCCGACTATGTGATGAAGGACCGTACCGACCGCCTTGGGGCGGCAGTGGAGCGCGTATTAGAAGAAAAACGACTTCGCGACGACAATCGCACGGCCCATCAAGTGCTCCAGGCGCGGACGGAGCAGTTGCTCGAATCTCAAGAGCGGTTGCGGGCCTTGGCGAGTGATTTGACGCTGACCGAGCAGCGGGAACGACGCAAGTTGGCGAGCGATCTCCATGACTACTTGGCTCAACTCCTGGTCGTGGGACGGATGAAGCTCAGACAAGCGGCGTCGGGCGTGACCGATCCGTCGGGCTCTCGATTACTACAGGAGTTGGACCACATTTTCCTCGATTCCTTGCAGTATACGCGGACCCTCATTGCGGACCTTGCTCCTCCGGCGTTGCAAGAATTCGGCATATCGCATGCGTTGCAATGGCTGTCGGAACATATGCGCACCCATGGGTTGACCGTCCATGTGCAGATTGAGACAGACGCCATTGATCTCCCCGACGATCAGGCGATTCTTGTGCTTCAGTCGGTGCGGGAGCTGCTTTTTAACGTGGTGAAACATGCGCAGGTCAATACCGCTGTGGTCGTCTGGTCGAAACAATCGAGCGACGAATTGCGTATCATGGTGGCGGATGAAGGAAAAGGCTTCGAGCGCGAGGCGGCGGCCGTCAAAGATCCGGATTCCGGTCGATTTGGTTTGTTCAGTATCGGTGAGCGCATGCAAGCCATGGGAGGACGATTCGAGATAGACTCGATCCCGGGACAGGGCACCAGGGCGACGATGATCCTCCCGTACTGGCCGCAGACAAAATCTTCCCCGTCGCTTACCGAGCAGGACACCGCGCAGGTCATGGATATGTCCGAGGATGTGCCGGCGGCATGCGGGATAAACCAATCGTCCCCCAAAGAACCAGGACATGCGTCTTCACAAGAGAAGCCGAACACCCTGGAGATTCGGGTTCTCTTAGTCGATGACCATATTCTGGTGCGTCAGGGTATCAAGGGCCTGCTGGACAGTCATGAAAACCTCCGAGTCGTCGGTGAAGCATCGGATGGCCAACAAGCGATTGATCTGACCAAGGAACTCCGGCCGGATGTCGTGGTGATGGACGTGAATCTTCCTGTCATCGATGGTATGGCGGCGACCAGTCACATTACCCGCGATTGTCCCGGGACGATGGTCATTGCATTGTCGGTTCATGACGATCGACATATTGTGGAAGCCATGCAAGAAGCCGGGGCCGTGGCGTTTGTGTCGAAAGGGTCTATGACGGAAGAGTTGTATCAGGCGATCGAGTATACGATGCAACAGCGGAATACTGTACAAGAAACCACCCCCTGATCAACACCGACAGAATCAAGGTCGTGCAGAGCGACTGAAAGCCGAATCGCATGGAGAAGGTTGCTCGATGTGAGCCAAAAGGTGTCTATGACGGAGGCCGAACTCATGGTGCGATGTCTGGAAAATGAAGGCGTCCGATTCATGTTCGGCTTGCCCGGAGAGGAAACGTTGACGTTGATGGATGCATTGCTGGATTCCAGCATCAAAGTGATCGAAACCCGGCATGAACAAGGTGCCGCCTTCCAATGCGAGGAAGACGATTATCGATGGATTCGACGAGGAGTTTGCTCGTCCTGCAGCCTGGCCGATGCGACCACAGCATATCATTCGAGATCTCCGCAATGCCCTTGCCCCCGATGCACTCTTGATCTGCGATGTCGGCGCGCACAAGCTTTGGATTGCCCGTATGTTCGCCTGCGAAGTCCAAAATTCTTGTATTATTTCCAATGGTTTTGCCTCGATTGGCATTGCCGTGCCTGGTGCAATCGCCGCAAAATTGGGCAGTCCTCATCGCAAGGTCATCGCCGTTACCGGTGATGGAGGCTTCCTGATGAACTCTCAGGAGTTGGAAACAGCTATGCGGTTAGCTCTTCCCCTGGTCATCCTGATCTGGCGAGACAACGGGTACGGGGTCATTCGTTGGAAACAAGAGGTTCGATTCGGTCGGACCTCGTCCGTCGAGTTTGGTAATCCGGATTTTGTGCGCTACGCACAAAGTTTCGGCGCTGCCGGTTATCGCGTCACAGATCCCTCTGGATTACGACCCATCCTTACTCAGGCACTGCAGAGCAAGGTTCCTGCTGTCATTGATTGTCCGGTCGATTACGCCGAGAACCTTCGCCTGACCGAGCGACTGAAATCACTCTCTCAATAACGCTGCCGACCCCAACCCCCGGCAGGCGCCACTCTGCCCATAAGTTTCGGCGCCGCGCGTCATTATTGGGTCGAACGAATCGATAATGCATGATTCTGCTCAGTGACCATTGCCTCAATCTGATCGCCTTTCTGAATTGTCCCTATCATTTTCGTTGTTTTATCTGTATGCAAACGGACCTCAGGACCGTCCTTTTGTTTGATAAAATAGTTACCATCTTTCACTCGGAACAGCTCGCCCTTGATGAGCTTGGCCTCACGGGCATGGTTACTTCCTTTCTTCTCTTTGACGTTCTGTTGCGTATTGTCATCCGATTGAAAACTATGTTTCTGAGCCTCAGTTAAGGAGTCAGTTTTCATCACGTCTGATGGCCCAGGTGAATGCTCAGCCTGACCTATGTGGGAAAGACCGAGCACCAACAAGAAACTACACGCGACACCTGTGACTGTGTGGATTGATCTCATGGAGACCTCCTTAGCTGTCGGGATGCATAAACGTTCTCCACTTCCACCTATGACATAAACGAAACGGGTCCTGTATGATTCTAGGAATTGCCCTGGTTTGTTCACAATACGACTCTGTCACTGGCTGGTCGGTTGGAATGGTGGCGGGTATTATCTATCGCGACTTGGGGGAGGGAGGATTTGCAGGAGGGAGCATCGGGTAACGGTCTTCCTTCGTAGGCGCCTCCGGGTCGATCGCCATTTTGGGATCGACCACAGGGGGGTCTGCACTGAGTCTGGGTGAGGAATTGTTTCGGGTTGTTTGACCATCCCGGGATCCCGTGAATCAGGCTCATTTTTGGGCGGAACGCTAGGATGCTCGGATGAAGGAGGGTCAGTCGGTGCTGGAGGTACTGGACTGATATCTGCTGCATGAGCAGGGTCCCATGTTCCTAAAACCATGAAGAACATAAGCACGACGATGGTGATAATCATAAATTATTTTAGCCGGAACCAGGCTATGAGACGACTAGGAATTCCCCTGCGGCCCTGAAGAGTGAGGGTTGAGGTATTAAAAGATGCTGATTTTTAAGCGGTCCGGATAGGGAGTGGAGGACTAGGGATCTGCCTAGTTCGGGATCTCATGTCCTCTTATATACTTCCGACCTCTAGGTAAGCAAAATAGTGTGAGGCTGTGTTATGCCTTCTTAATGAGTCTTGGCGTTCTATTCAACTTCAAACGTTGAACTGATGCAGGCCGTTCTCTTTCTAAAAAAGAGTACCCACACTTTTTGAAGAAATTCGTAGTCTTTGCAGCGCCTTTGCGCGTCAACCCTCTAGCAAAGGAGACAGACGATGAGCCAGATGTATCGCGTCTTGTTGGCAGACGATCATGCCCTCATTGCGGAAGGAATCCAAAAACTTCTTGAGCCGGAATTTGAACTGGTGGGGATCATGGAGGACGGCCGCTCGCTCGTGGCAGCCGTGAGCCAATTGCAGCCCGATGTTGCCGTCGTCGACATCTCGCTGCCGTTGTTAAACGGATTGGATGCGTCACGACAGATTAAGAAAGCTAACCCACAGACCAAGATCATCATCCTCACGATGCATTCGGACCCTGCCTTTGTGGCGGAAGCGTTTCGTGTCGGAGTATCAGGG
Source organism: uncultured Nitrospira sp. (assembly GCA_964579525.1). Taxonomy (GTDB): domain Bacteria; phylum Nitrospirota; class Nitrospiria; order Nitrospirales; family Nitrospiraceae; genus Nitrospira_D. The sequence continues at coordinate 20,637 of CAZOHW010000024.1, forward strand.
TATGTCTTGAAACAATCGGTCACATCGGAGCTCGTTCAAGCCATTCACGAAGTGTTGGAAGGACGCTCGTTCATTTCCCCGATGGTTGATCAAGCCTGTACGACCCAATCAGTTGATCCGGCAAGCGTCGCACCAGCAAAAGAAGGGCATACATTCGTGCACCCGTTGAGTACGCGCCAGCGAGAAGTTTTGCAGCTGGTGGCAGAGGGGAAGGCGACGAAAGAGATCGCTTGGATTCTCAACGTCTCGATCAAGACCGTGGAGTTTCACAAAACCCGGATCATGAAAGAATTGCGTGTGAAAAGTGCCGCGGAGCTTACCAAGTACGCCATCTCGGCCGGATTGACATCGATCCATTAGCAAGGAGCGGGAC
>CAZOHW010000025.1:0-20932 GCA_964579525.1 uncultured Nitrospira sp.
GCCGCACGGATGTCCCGACTTTTGATTGGCATGATTTGAGCTTCTCCGGAATCTATCAGCAGGTTGAGCCCTATGCCGTTCCCTTCGTCTTGGGCGGTCTGTTCCTCAGTGTCCTTGGCGCATTGCTCGCCTACCCGTCCACCTATTGCTTGATCCTCAAATATCGTCCCGCATCACACAGCGTCTCACCCCAACCATTGCCGCCTTCCGATCAGGTGGGCTAAGATGCGAACAGGATGTTGAAAAAGTCCTCCAGCATCGTTCTCGCGTCGCTTAGAGGCTCAACGTACGACACCATGTACGCCTCGCCTCCTCGCTCGCTGCGGCCTTGCTGGAAGAACTTTTTGACCATCCTGTTGGGGAGGCAAACTCAGCATTGTTTAAAAACTTGGTAGCTATGGACGCAGGCGATCGACCGAACGCCCCCTATGACGGTTCTGCCCTCATCGCAGACCCCATTCACAAGTACCTCACCTTCACTGTCCCGTTTGTCAATCCAGACCTCCACGAACGTACCGAGAAGGACCTGATCGATTCACCATGGGTGCAGCGACTGCGCTACATCTATCAACTCCAAAGCGCGCGCTGGGTCTATCCTTCCGCTGAGCACACCAGATTCGTCCATTCCTTAGGAACGATGCATGTCGCGGGACGATTCGCTCGACATCTCTACCCATTTCTCAAGAAGACGGTGAAAGACGTGCCCTCTCCCAATTACGTGGAGGAGCTCTTACGGGTCACCGCCCTCGTTCATGACATCGGGCACGGCCCCTTTTGCCATTTCTTCGACGACAACTATCTTCATGACGTGCATCTCAGCCATGAAAAGCTGGGACAGATCATCATCCGCGAGCACTTGGCTCCGCTAATCAGAAAAATTCGTCGCAGCCCATCCGGCCCCTTTGAAAAAGGCGAGGAATTGAACCCAGATCAAATTGCGCATCTGATCTTGAAAGAAAAAGGTAAGGATAATTCCCGCCTGCCGCCCTGGCTCAACATGCTCCAGCCGGTGATTTCCGGAAGTTATACAGGAGACAATCTGGATTATGTCCTGCGCGATTCCTATATGTGCGGAGTAGCAGTGGGACCGGTCGACCTCACCAGATTGATCCATTACACCATCGTTACCAAGCAGGGCTTCACGATTCACAAGACAGGACTCCCAGCCCTGCAGATGTTCCTGAATACCAGGATGTATCTCTATTCCAACGTCTATTTTCACCGCACGACCAGAGCCATCGATATCCATCTACGTGACATCTTCGGACCAACGATGAAACTACTCTGTCCGAAAGATCCACGAAAAAACATGGAGCGCTACCTCAATCTAACCGATTGGTCGCTGTTGGAGGAAGTTCGAGGCTGGAGACAGTTTCGCCACAAATCCCGCCGACAGTTAGGGATAGAGTGGGCGAGGATTTTGGATCGTGACGTGAAATGGAAAATGGCCTATAGCACGACCTTGAAAGAAAAAGGGCAAGAACGAGGTATGGCTTTCCCCAGTCATCAGCATTTTGAGCAGCAGATTGTCAAAGAGCTACCGACCGGACTCAAACGACTTCCGTTTCGTGTCGATATGGCACTGTTGGACCCACGCCCCGATCCCAAGGATCGCCGCGGCAACCCTCTCTATGTGTATGATCCCGGCACCGGCCAGATTTCCACCGAGCCATTGGAGGAGTTTTTAGATCTGCTACCCACCAGACTCGTCCAGTTCCGCATCTACTCGCCGGACCATACCCACGACGCCGTCTTGTCACAAGCCGCCGCCACTGCGCTCAATAAGACACCCACCAGCCTCGAAACTCATTATTAACCCGCATTATTCATGACGGTTCGTGGCGAAATCGCGTAGTCGCGTTGCGAGACGGGCATGCGGAGCCTCGAGAAGCCAAGGCATACTTGAAACAGTATGTCGAGGCTGCGAGGGGCGAGCCTGCCCGCCGAAGGCTCGGCGCAGCAGCGAATTCGCGATTGCAGCAGAAGCGTTCATGAATAATGTGGGTTAGGGTGCGTCACAAGAAGACAATCCAGATTGATCACCGTAAACAAAAAGTGTCCGCCACCGCCATCCTGCGTGTAGTTCACCTTATCAAGCCGATCTGCTCCCAGTGGCCCGCTTCAGTGACGCTCTTGCGCACTCAGGAAATCCTTTGATCATCAATAGTTACAGAGTCGCTTCCCCATCGTCATCACAGGTGCTCTTGTCTCACCCCCTGTCTACTGATTGCAAAATTTGGCAGCCATCCTGCAGTACTTGCCGGGATAGGCGATCCGTAACGACGAAAGGAAGACATCCATGCTGTCTGTAAGACAATCGGTGGCCGTTCTGCTTGGCCTCGTTTTGTGGTTGGCTCATCCATCATATGCCCAGCTTGGCGGGAACCAGCAAGACGCGACAAGAACTCTGAATGAGATATCGCCTGATACGCTGGCGAAGGTGCAGTCGCTCGCACTGATCCTTCAACAAAACCTTAAAGAGGGCAAACTCTCGGACAACGATATCCGTCAGGGATTGTTATCCGGACAACTTCGTGAACGATTGAAACAGCTGAATCCGGAAGTAGAACAACTGCTCAACGAAATTGGCGAAGCATCGAAGGATGGGAAAGGACCGGGTGAAGAAAGTTTGATGCCGCTACTTGGTGGGGTAGGAATCTCACCGAATCACGAACCGTGAACGTTCAACCGGACTGACAGAACCCACGATGACGTTGGGAGCGCTGGCCTCCAACAGCCCCTACTTCCAGGTCCATCCGCACAACGTGCATTCGATATCCTCGCGACGAATCACCCCGCCGCAACCGAAACACCGGAATTCGTCTTTCCCGAGCGATTGCTGGCCTCTTGGCTTTTCTGAAGACACAAATCGAGCCAGATTGGTATACACCGTCGAGAGACGGCTGAACCGATACGAATACCGCTCGACAAGATCCTCTGCATCTCCCAACGGAAGCAAGGTAAAATAATCGCCTTTCCGAATAATCTCTTCTGCCATCTGTTGGACCATGTGCCGATGGTACTCCTTGAGAATTTGACAGGCCCCGTCAAACTCATTCTTCGGCAAATGGCTCTCATCCATCTGATCGAGAATCGGCTGTTGATCCATGATGTGTCACACCCCTGTGTGGGAGGAAGAAAAGATGATCGTGATCCGCATTCAGATCGCGCCCATCACATACTGAAAGAAGTGTACACGAAGAACATCAAAGTGCCAGCACTAAGCAAATTGATGCGTGACTCGTTCAAGAAATAAGAGGGTGCAGCCCCCGCATACGACTATAGGACCAGGCCGTAGTGTGGTCAAAGGCAGCAACCTCAAGGGGGGTGAGAACAACTGCTCGAGGGCAAGACGATTCTTCAGCGCATGACGACATTTACTCACATTTCTGCAGCAACGTCCCAAGGCATTTGAGCGTCCCCAGTGGGTTGATCAGTGGCTTGCGCAAGACTGATCCAGTTGGCGGGTTGATTGCATTGCGCCCGGCTGTCGATAAAAACTTCTCAATTCCCGTGGTGCCTTTCTTCGCCCCATCCACGAGGGACGTGAGGGCCTTGCCCAACCCATGGTCCTGCCCGAACTCGATTCCGGCGAAATGGACCTTGATCGCATCCGGCTCGCCGCAGTCCGGGGCGGAGGGCATCATCTGATCCTTCTTAACCAAGGCCGCAATTTCCTCGATCTGGTCTGCTGGGTCACTGTCGCTCCCACCGCTCCACTCGGCCATGTTGGAAAACCCTGCCCGTAATCCGTTTGCATCCATTAGGACATATGTCGGAGCGTAGGTGATCGCCGCAAAACGCTTCGGCGCCATGACTTTGATGGCCGTGATCCCGTCCAACAGGTGGCGCACCTTCACCAGCTGCGGCACTCCCATCAGCACGGGAATCAGACTGGGTCTTCCTCCCCCTAGCATTTGGCTTACGGTCACACCGACGTTCAGATCTCCACCATCCATCACCGTGATTGGGACCTTTGTACAATGAAGCTGATTCAGAGCAACGAGCACCGGCACACCGGCATAGTTTCGTACTGCAAACGAGAGCGTCCCGGAGAGGATAGGGGATGTCATCCCTTCCAGGCTCACACGTTTCCCGATGGTGCCTCCGATCAAAGGGTCGAAGTGGACATGCAGGTTGGTGCTGGCTTCGATCTCAGTCGAAGCAGAATAGGCCAGTCCCTTCTCGCTCCAAGTCGACGTGATCTGCTTCAGGGTAATGGTTCCCCAGACGGCATCGGGCCCGTCCAATTCAACGGAGAGCCCACCGTCCCCCAGGAGATGGTCTCGCCACTGCTTCTCGAACAGCTTGCCGCGAGAGCGGGTCGATTGAAAGGACAGGGTGCGTTCATCGATGGACCGCTCATTGAGCTGTGCCGTCAACTTCTCCAGCAGTGGCTTTCTGATGATGACGGCGGAATCGCCGGACGTAAAGTGTAACCCGGCCGCGGCGGCGCGGATGGCATAGGTCAGCCGCCCAATCTCGGACTCCAACAGCTCCAGCGACACCGGTGCAACCGGTTGAGGAACATAGGGAGCCATGTCGGCATACCGCGCAAAGATCCAAAACCCGGAGTCGGTCATCAGAAACTGGGAGTACCGCGCGACAACCGGCATCTCAAACTTCGGACTGGCGTAGCCGATCTTGATTTGAAAACCCTTCTGCTCGTCTTTCAGCACGTCACTTCCTGAAAGCCCCAATACCAGGCGATCCAGCCTTGCCGTGGGCACTTTCACCACGAGACTCTTCTCCACCTGTTCAATCAACCGGTACCTGAGATAGTCACGCATCGCCGCAAAGTTTTGCAGCGGCAGGGAATACCAGGAGAGGCGTGGATGGAGCTCCCGCACCTTCATCCTGAACGCCAGCTGATCTTCAGGTGTGTCTGTATCCAACTCGGGTGGCAGGAAGAGGAGGTCGCCCGTCATCGTGACATCAAACTGGAGATGGTTGGCAGGACTGGCCACGGAGAACTCCAGTTCCAGCTCGCTCCGGCCAGCCCTGCTGATCAGTTGGATGTCCGCAATCGTCACCGACAAATCGTCGTATCCCTTCGGTGGCTGAGTCGGGGTGATGACGAGCCCCTTGAACAAGGATAAAAAGATGCGCATTCCCTGATTTGAAATCCCAATCCCAAGATCGGCCTCGGCATACCCACCGCCGTGCTGCTGAAGCGCATTTTGGAGCGCCAGGCTTTCATACACTGCCCGCTGATGGTCTTCACGCAGCTGACGGTCTCGATCGAGACCACACCCAGTCGACACCATCGCCCCCAGCACCAACAGCCACAGGGCTTGCGTTGATCTCATACTCATCGTCTTGCTATTCGATGTCATGCACTGGTAACGGATGAGGAATATCTCGACGATTATTTTCCAGTCGGAACATTCTCAGTCCGCTTGACGATTTCGATCGGCTGGAAGACGGGGTCTTGCGAACCCTGGGGGGATTCAGCCTCGACCCGTTCAAGAAACGACGAAGGACCGGTGAGCGGCCCATAGTTGAGCACGACTTCGACATCGAACGTCTTGGTGTCCTTGGGCGTCTGGAATACAAAGGTTTCGGTTCTCGTTTCTTCCGGTTTTAAAACCGTGTCCTCCAATACCTTGACCGCTTCGAAATCAAAGATCGTCTTTTGATCCTTGGCATCCACATAGGTCCGCCCATAGATTCGTTTATCGGCGAACACCGTCTTGAGGTTCTTGCCCTTCACATGAAGGTCCAGCACCACTGTGGCCCAGGCCGGATGAGTCGCGGGCAGATTGTGCGGTACAAGGCTCTGCACTTTCACCGTAACCGTGGTCCTCTCCCCTTCGACCTTCGTCTGTACCTCCAATTTGGCCGACTCCTGTCGCACCTTGCCGATACGGCCGGGGAAGGTGTGGTTGGCAATTTTTCGTTTCTTCTCCCCATTCGCCGATTCACCGACCTGTTCCGGCATGTGGCAATGTTGGCATTCCTTGTCGGACTTCGCCGCCTGGCTGCGCTCCCAACCGCCGAGCAAATCGTTCGCCTTGCCGAGATTCGCGGCAGCCGTCACCGACTGGTGACAGTTCAGGCAGAGATCAGACTTCTGAAACAGGCTCGATTCCATCGACTGATGCGCAAGATTTTGGACGAAATCCTTGTAGGGGCCATAGAGCGTCTTCCCTCCGATCTCGTACGTCGGTTCCGGGGGAGACTTCGCTCGATCCACATGTTTGATCAAATGGCATTGGCTGCAAGCCACCCCATCCAAAGACGGATCACCTGCTTTTGCTTGATCGACAAAAAGCTGCGCGGTGTCCGAAAACTCCCGTACATGCGGAGCATGACAGCGAAAACACTGTGCCTTGTCCTTGCCCATCGGTGAATGCAGGAAGGCATCGAGTGAGGCTCGGAATGCCGGCGAATGGATGGACTTCGCCAGCGGCGAGGTCTCCCACTCTTCGTACACCCGTTCGTGGCAGCGTTTACATTTGCTCGAATGGGGGAAGGACTTCTCGATCTGTGCCTGAGGGGAAACCGTTTGGGCCTGGCCGGCATGCCAGGTGCTTTCGAGCGCCAACAACGCGCCGACCATTACAACGAGCCTGAGCCAGGCCACTATGGTGTCGTGCGAGCGTCTCATCACAACTGCTCTCTTATGAAAGTGACCTGACACGATACATTAAAAAGCGCCGCTGCGTGTATTCCTGAATGATCTTCTTCGCCTCCTCACGCTCGGTGTCAGATCCCAACGATGCCAAATACCGTTCGCGTAATGGAGGGTCTGGAGTGGGAATGAGTGCGTAGGTCAGGACAGCTTCTACAGACGACGCGACAGTCCCATTAGGAAGCGCCAGGGCAAATGGAATCTTTCTTGTATTGCCCCCTTTAATGAAGGGATCTGGAATGGCATCGCGGAGAATTTTGTCGTAAGGCAATCCAAACTGTTTCGTGTCTTCGTTGAGCACCCTACCCTTGGCGTCCTTAACAATGACGGTCAGAAAGAACTGTTTCAGAACAGGATCGCCGTCGGGAAAACTGTGCGGCAGACTGCCGACCTTCACGATTCCCGTTCCCTCGACGATCGAGCCGGTCTTTTTCAGATCGATCTCAATACGCGGCATCCATTCCGCCTGCACGTTCCGATTCTTAAGCATCGTCCCGGCCACGACCACGCCGCGAAACCAATGGCGTCCGATCGCTCTGGTCATGGCTCCACGCCTTGACGTCGAACTGCCGGTGGATGGTTCCATGTGGCAGTCCTGACAAATCGTGCCTTCGAGAATTTCTCCCGGCAGATTTTTCCGCGTCACATCTTTCACTTTGTCGAAGTGGCAGGAGGCGCAAAAACTGGCTTCGCGAAAGTGTTCCGCTTGTGCGGCTGGATGCACCAGGTTTTCTTCTGGATTGGTGTACGGACCGTAGAAGGTGCTACCCGGCTGCAGTTTAAAGGTCGGCGGTGACATCGCCCCCTTATCCATCCCGTTGATCAAATGGCACGCAGCACAGCCGATCCCTTCAATCGTGGGCCGTCCGGCAAGCACCTGCGCCATCACCTTTTCCGTATGCTGAGGAAACACGGTGAGGGACGGCACATGGCAGGCTAAGCAACGGCGCTGTTCATCAACAGTAGGATTCGTCTGTTTCCACAGACCTAGCACAGTGCGAAAGACCGGTGACTCCAACGCGGTGCCATGCAACAGCGCGGCATCGACCCGACCGAAGATCTTTAAATCCGGCGTTTGTTCTCTAGCCCCCTTCCACTCTTCATAATGGCGCTCATGGCATTGTTTACAATCTTCCGATCGGATGAACACCTTTTCAATTTCGGCCGCCCAATCGGCCTCCGCCTTCTCGCCGGATGTCTGCGCGATGGCTTCTTCATGGAACGAAATCTGAACACAGGCAAGCAAGAGAAGCGCGACCATGTACCGTCCGAGTCTCAACACGCTCCGCACCCCTTCTCCCTTACGCATCACGTCTCACCCCTACCCCCTTACCCCTCACGCGTCTTGGCTAATCCCGCTTACAACCCACAAAGTGAAAGTTCACCCCCCAGCCGACCGGATCGCCTGGATCGGCCGGTTCGTAGGTGCCGACGGTGAAGTTGCACGCGTTCATCGATCGTTTGAGGACTCGGCCGAAATCCAGCATGGTGCGAATTTCCTGCTTGTCGATTTCTTTAATGACCGATCGTACCTTGATTCCCGCATAATCGGCGCGGGAATTTCCAATCACCTCAAATACCGCGACGCCTTGTGGCCGCTGCAGTTTGAGTTCTTGTTGAATCGCCTCGTCGACCGCACCGACCACGATGCCGAATTCTTCTCCAAGTTTCGAGGCTTCTTCCTCCGTCATCGCACCGTTTTGCGTCGCAGCCTGTGCGCACGCCATGTCACCGGCCAGCAGTCCGCCCATCAGGCAAAAAGCCCATCCCCAAGTCGTCCTCTTCATTCGTATCTCGCGACTCGTACGACTCCCGCAGGATGGTCAAAAAGGCTATCCAGCGCGGCCGCAGGGAGTCCGGCAACTGAGGCGTACCCTCAGGGATACGTCGCAAGGAGACGGACGACTGAGAACAACGCTGGTAGCCTTTTTCACCATCCTGCTACAGTTTCTCGACCGGATCGATGTTGAGCTGAAACCATGGTGACACGGCCTTCTGACCGTTTCGCTCTTTATTCTCTCCGTTCCACACGGCAAATGAAATAGTCTGCACGCGACCGGGAACGAGCTTCGCTTCATCTTCTTGTTCCTCGCTCACCAACGGTCGCCGCATCAGCACGCGCCAGACACCATCTTTCCACTGCCCCTGCCCCTGCACCCGACCCTGCTTATCTTTTGTCGTCAGAGTGCTGAACCCTCCGCCGATCAAATCCTCCACTGAAGAGATCCGTCGTGGGATCACTTCAAATGTCCGAACTCCTCCTTCTTTCTTCTCTGACGTTCGAGCCGCCCGTCGATCAATATCGCTCTGCCAATCTGCCTTCCAATGCCAAATATTGATGTAGTGATCCAACTGTCCCATGCAGAAAAACGCCGGTGCATCCCCAAGCGGCAGGCCGATCGCCACGCCATCACGAAAGGTGCCGGGAGTCAGGCGGTCATTCTTCGTATTGTCCTGCCATTCAAGGAGGAAGGCGATGTCGGTGCCGTTGTGTATCGACCGTACCGTCAAGGCCCGTGTCGTCGGCTCCGGCCATACCGGTCTCGTAATGACTTGCCCACTCAGGGGAATAGTCACCGGCGTGATCGTCTGCCACATTGAGTCATCGCTGGCATTGGGTACATTTCCGTCAATCAGAAAGGATCGAATGGTCATCCCCTCCGAACTCACCAAGGGGATTCCAAACCCGCCGAGGATGCTCGCGAGAAGAATCAGACTAGAAAGCACGCTCACAAGATGAGAGCGAGAGCGACCAATCAACGTCATGCGCACCGTGCAGTACTCCAAAAATCTGGCTGGCTCAGAATACCACAAAACCCTTGTGAGACAAACGCGGGAGGCAGGGCAGGAGGCATGTAGGTTGTTTAAACTTTGTTGGCGCGACCGCAGCAAGTGAAACCAAACAGGCTAATGTTGAGGTTGCTCGAGCGATCACAGCTCGGTCGGGGGAATATTCCAGACACGCACCTGTCGGCCACGGGCACGTAAGATAGGGGCCGCCATCCGCTGCATCTGTACAACCGCTCGCACCTTTTCATGAGGCGGCAATGCCGCGAGCCTCGCTCGTCTGGCTTCCTTCGCTCGCAACAACTGTTCAATTTCCGGGTTCAGATGCTCCATTCGTTCCATTTCCCTTCTACTGGTGCTGCCTCAGTATGTCGACCAGGTATCTCCCTCGGATAGGCCCTCTGCCCCTGCTTCCCAGATTCGGTACAGTCTTCGTTTGAAATGAGTCACCTGTTACCGAGAAAGTATGGTAACCTGGTAATCGAAGCCAACAGAAAGGACAATCCGATGTCGACAGATACGCGGGTTTCCCAAAAGGAGAAGCAAGACCGTTATCGCCGGCGCTTACGCCGCAAGGGATTACGACCGGTACAAATCTGGGTTCCCGATACACGCGCCGAAGGGTTCGCTGCCGAATGCCGCCGGCAGGCACGCCTAGCTGCGCGGTCCGCACAAGAAAATCCAGCCCTTGACTTCATCTCGGAGATCGCGGTTTGGGACAACGCATAAAACGCGGCGATGTCGTGACCGTCGCCGCCAAAGGCCATTACAGTGGCAAGCCCCGCCCAGCCCTTGTCCTCCAATCCGATCTCTTCTCCGTCCTTGGCAGCGTAACCATCTGTCTGTTGACTACCGAAATTCTGGACGCTCCACTGTTCCGTATAACTGTTGAACCATCTTCGTCCAACGGCCTCCAACAAGTCTCCCAGATCATGGTTGACAAGATCGTCACCGTCCCGCATGAAACTCTCGGCCCCCGTATCGGATCTTTAGATCGCGAGCTGATGGTGCGCGTTGATCGATCCCTTGCTGTCTTCCTCGGAATCGTGTGATCGCTAGTGAATCCAGTCCGCCTTGGGTTCTCTCGGTTCGAACGTCGGATCAATAGGTCTTAACGGAGTGCCGACAAAACCCTTGTCCCCTTTGTTTTTCGTGACAACGCGCTAGCAGTTCAGAACAACCATATCCATCCGCCATTCGGTAATTTTGGTAAATGTAATCGGTGGTACGGTAACTACCCTGTCGGCTAAGAACACCGAAGGTATCAATATAGTAAAATACTGCCCATCAATTGGCAAATCCTTGATCACAAGTTCGTAAGCATTTCCTGGGTCCATCCGCACATCGTGTTCGTAGGGTAACTTCTCTATGCGCTGCCCCCTTAGCTCATTGATGATCACTGTAAGATCCGCTGGCATGTACGACAGGGACCCGCGTGGTGAAATAATGTTAACCGGCCCATGCCGAAGCGTGAGACCGTGTTGCTTGATACCAGAAATGAAGAGCACCAGCTTCTCCGCACCAGGATCCATTGATGCAGTAATGGTAGCGCTGCCGAGGTTTATTAGAATCGATCCCCGCGCTCCTATCCTGTGTCTGCATTCATTTGGCACAGCCGACTCGGTGGCGGTGCTGGGTGAAAAATAGGTTTCATGCCACGGATAGCAGCTGGTCACCGCCGTCATGGCACTGGTCAACAACAGATGGCGTGTAAACTGGCTTGTCATAGGCATGGTCGCCCCAATCTGATGACCTCCACAAGAGACCAAAGTTTCATCCTGCTCCTTTAGACGTTACTGCACTTTCATCTGTGTGAGCAGTGGCACCGTTAACGAGAAAGTCGTCTCTCCAACCGTCATTTGGTTCATCCCAGCTGCCAGTGTGAGGGCATAGGACGGCAGCAGAGTTGGCACATTGGTGAACACATTCATGCCAAGATGATTGGCATCTGTCAGAAAATCATGAAATCCGGCCATCGCATTCACGCCAGGAACCACTCCTGCCGCTGTCATAAGCCCGGTGCCTTCCGCCCCACAACAGAATCTCCCTTGTGCGGCGGCAAGTGCATCTGATGTTTTATTCGCAAATCCCGGATTACTCGCGAATTCAAAAGCTGCAGGTCCATCCTCTGACTTCACCACAGCACCACCGCCTGGGCCAAACCGCACACTCGAAAATCCTGTAACCGCTGTATACGCTTGAAAGGCCGCTGCTGTCCCGAATCCAATAGCAAACCCAATCCCAAAATTTCCCCCTCTTAGAGATGATGTCACTCCCCCCGTGATTCCACGCCCAATCATATTGAGAACGGGATCACCGATCAATCCAACAGCTCCGCCCAGGCCTCCTCCAATAGTTCCAGCCAGCATGACACCTCCCCAATCAACTTGCTGACCAGCTAACGTAGAACCAAGTCCACTAATTGCCCCTCCGACTGCCCCACCCAGTGCACCACCAAGAATAGGCCCAAGCGCTGGCATAGCTGCTCCTCCCGTCGCGACAGTAGCAGCCACAGCAGCACCAGCAACTGCATAGGGTCGTGTCGCTGGATCGATAAACTGCATACACATCGGACACATTACCCAGCCCAATACGCGTAACCCCATGTTATGCTCCATCAACCGATTCAGCCCCCCAAGATGGAACGTGCGGTGAAAGAACTTCCCGATGTGTTTAAACGGATTCCCGATATGGATACAGACAACAAAGCAGTGGCCGCTGGGATCTGTATAGCGCAGGGGGTTGTTGCCCACATAGCTGTACCGATTGAGCGTTTGGGGATTGCCGAGACTCTCCACCAGGGTATCGGGACTGATGAATCGTCCCAGCTGGGGATCATAGTAGCGGGCTTCGCAGTAATAGAGGCCGGTGCTGTCGAGCTCCTTGCCTGTGTACTTGTAAGGCACATCCACGGCCGGGGTGGTGAAGCTTCGAGTCGGCCGTCGAGATGCGTCTCCCTATCACGCACGATCAGGCAGAGGCGCACTTTCCATACAGGCCACAACATAAGCTGGCCATGCGGGGTTTATGGGGTTGGATTTGCGGTATTTGACGTGTGGGGCTGAGAACCAACTACTCGAGCTTCAAACGACGGATCTTGTTCTCTCCGCGCTCGCAAATATAGAGGTGTCCCTGTGAGTCCAAGGCCAAACCCACGGGGGCGTTCACCACAGCCTCGATCGCCAACAGGCCATCACCATGCTTCAAGAGTCCCGCCGATTCCTTGGCCACGAATCGAGCGGCTCCACAGCCCCCGATATTCTTGTCTTCGTACCCGCTGTCGCCGTTGCCCGCGACCGTCGTGATAAGCCTTGTGGCTGTATGCACCTTGCGAACGCGATGATTCATCGTGTCGGAGACATACAGATTATCTTCGCGATCGAAGACGACGGCTTCCGGGGCATGCAACATCGCCTTCACGGCCGGTTTATTATCGCCATCATATCCGTACCGGCAGACACCGGCCACCGTCGAAATGATGCCTGTCTGCGAATCAATCTTTCGGACTCGATTGCTGCCCTTGTCGACGATATGCACATCGCCCCGGCTATCGACCGCAATCCCGACGACATCGTACAGACGCGCATCCATCGCCGGCTTTCCATCGTCGAAATACATCGAGAGATCCATGCCGTCCGAACACACCGGCATAAGCCATCCCTGGTCATCGCTGAAATCGATCCCGATCGCGTCACCCGACAACACAAGCAGATTTCTCGCCACGAGCGGCTGTTCTCTCGCTTCATCTTCTGCGGTCCAGGTTCCGGCAATGGTCGTTACAAGACCGGTCTTGGGATCGTACCGTCTGACTTTGTGCGCTTGCGTATCGGCGATATAAAGCACATCATCGCGATCGAGGGCGATAGCCGCCGGCCAGGTGAGATTCACCTCCAACGCAGGACCGTCTCCATTGAACCCATGCTGACCGGTCCCGACGAGCGTGGTAATGATACCCGTCTCATGGTCGACTTTCCGAATGCGATTACTTCCTGAGTCGCAAATATACAAATTATTGTGAGAGTCAACCGCAACACCCAACGGCAAGTAGAGTCCCGCTTCTCCGCAAAGTCCTTCATCGCCGCTGTAGCAGGTTTCCCCAAGACCGGTAAAATTGTGAACGGTGCCTTCTTGGATGCTGACTCGTCTGACTCGATCGGACCCCGACTCGGCAAAGTAGAGCCACTGCTCTTCCTTGTCGAGCACCAGGTGATGAGGAAGAGGAATCCCGGCCTTCACGGCACGCTTGCCGTCACCGGTGCTTCGGGCCTTGCCGTTTCCGGCAAACGTCTCAATATAGCCAGTAGCCAACCCTACTTCTGTATCCATACGTACGAACGCCCTTACCAGGTTGTTGAAAAACTATGTTGAAGCCTCGATATCGTGGATGTGAGGTCCAAAGCGAAATAACTTGCAGGATGTTCAAACATACCGCGATTCTCACCCACCCACCCCAGCGCGCCAAGACGCGACTGTCACCGACCAAGGCCGCAGCGGGCGAAGAGGCAACGCATACTTTACGCTGTATGTGGAGCCTCTGAGCGACGTGAGAACGACGCTGACGGACTGTTTCAACATTCTCCTAGGCCCGTGGAGCCGGCTGTGCCGTTGCTTGAGCAGGCTGATTTAAGGATGCCGTTTGTGTCGGAGCCGAGGTCACAGCTTGTGGAGCAGTGGCCTGCTGGGCTGCAGCCTGAGCTTCAGCCTCGATCGCGTCCGCTTCGTGGACAGATTTTTTGAATCCCTTGATCGCCTTGCCGAGTCCCTCGCCCAACTGCGGCAATTTCCCGGCGCCGAAGATAATCAACACGATCATGAGGATGAGGATCAGCTCCGTAAATCCCAAACTTCCAAACATAGCGCACCCCTTGGTAAAGGATAACTCAGGCCCCTGGATGATCTTTGGTTTTCTTGGCAAACCGTTCTTTCAGGCGCTTGCGGGCCGCTTCAGCCTGCTCGAACATCTTGCACTTGTCATAGACGCTGATCAGATTGTAATAAGCCAACGGCTCATCGGGGTTGTGCTCGACGGCACTCTCCATTACGCGAACAGCCAGATCGGTCTTCTTGTGATTCAATGCGATTTCCATCAGCTTGAAACTCGATTCCAAGTGCTTGGGATCCAGCTCCAGCGTGCGCAGATAACATTGAATCCCCATGTCGATGGTATTGTAGTCGGACACTTGCGGATTATCCAACTCGATATAGACACCGGCAAGATTATACCAAGCGATCGGATCATCCGGTGTGATCTCAACCAGGCGTTCGTAGTAGCCCTTCGCCTCCATGTACTGCTTCTTATCCGCATGGAGCCTCCCAAGGTTGAACAGCGCCAGGACATCATGTGGAAAGATCTCCAGGGCATGCCGAAACTCAGCTTCAGCCTCATCGATCATGTTCTTCGTGGCGTAGATCGTTCCCAGGTTGGCATAGTACATCGCCAGAGAGCGATTCATTTCGGCGCGGAGGGACTCGGCCATCTCGATGGCTTTCTTGACCTCTGCCAAGGCATCATCAAGCCGTCCTTTGCTGAAATACAATTCACCAAGACGACATCGTGCTTGAAAATCGTCAGGTTCGGTTTCCAACAACTTTTCGATTCCGGCAATCTCTTCTTCCGGAGCAAGCGGTTGATCGCCGGGATCAAGTGCGGTCTGTGGCTGCGACGACGTCGGTTCTGCTGTTTCCATAGCTATCTCATTCTGGGCTTACACCTGCCCGGTAATTAACCTTTCTGATGCCGGCATGACATGGCCGGCCTCGGTCGACAGAGTTTCTGTCATGGTCGGCTTCACCCGGTCAAGGGCCAGCAGCATGACTCCGAGTACCACCATCAACGTCAGGTTGGAAAACATCAACGCGTACCCTGCCATAAACATGAGTCCGATCCCATACCCAGCCAGACGCCCCATCATCAATAGTTTGACGACAGTATAGGACCAACAGAGCAATCCAACGACATAAAGAGCGAACGGGAGATAAAAGGTATAGCCCATCCCAAATTGAAAGATCCACCCGATTCCCTGCGACGCTTGCCTGAAGGCCGAAGCGGCCGTCGGACTATAGAGTTCCAACAGATAGTCCGCCACGAGCAACCCAGAGAACGTGATTCCGGTCGTCGCCCAGAACCAGATCGCGCGATTCCGTTGCCGGTGATTGTTCGTTCGCAGCGAAAGACTCTTGCTCTTCCCATAGGCCACGAACACCAAGACACTGGCCAGCACCATCAGCGCCTCACCCATCCGATGGGATTCATACACGAGAGGCGGTTCCGCCAACGTTCCTGCCAAACTGTATGCCGTCGACACGATCTGATAATACAACCATCCAGACGCGCCGAAATAATAGGCGGCGGCCAGAAGACGTTGCGACGGCTCGCGATGGGTCATGAAATACTCCGTCGCGAACAACGTCAACACCAGGAGCGTGACTCCGTTATAGACGATGGCTCCCACCATGCCCGGCTGCACCACCAGAAACAGTATCGTGAGCAGCAATAAAAGCCCGGTCCCAGCCAGACCGAGCTTGAACAGCCCGCTTGTTTCCTGCGCTCCCCATCGATGAATCACCATCAACCCGAGGGCCAAGAACAGCAGCACCGCCACAATGTTCAGTAACCAGGCGCCCACTTCGGTCAACGCTGTGAATGTGGGCGTGATCCATGGATGATCTGCCGCCATCTTGCTCAGGTGCATCCCAAGACGCGAGACCAAACGATACAGCACGAGCTCGAGGAATGAGGTCGAGAAGACAAGCTTGGCGGTGTACTCAAACAGAGGACCGAAGTCCGACACTCTTCCCGTCAATCGCTCACCGAGAGCCGCCGTCTTCATGATCACTCCTGCAGGATCCGCCATTATAGCTGTCGAAAAAAAAGAGGGTCAACGCGCCGCCAGCGGCGCCTGCCCGGCTCCTTCTTTTGCCCGTGAGATATAGAGCAAACCGTCCGCCATGGCATAATTAAACGGAAGCTCGCACACCACTTCACTGATCCGCTCGTAGACATACTGGTACAGCCGCTCAGCTTGATCCGGAGTCATGCCTTCTTGCACTTCATAGAAAAACCCAAGGCTTAAGTCTTCCGCCGATGGGCGCATGATGCGTCGAATTCCATAGCTCCCGGGATCGCTCATAATCGGAGCTTCTTTTTCCAAATCGAATAAGCAGGGCTGGCAGGAAAATCCATACGATTCATGGAGTCTCTTATTCTCGACGACAAAGTTCATGGTCTCGAGCGCTTCGGCCTCTGTTTCCGTTGGGAACCCCACGATGATGTAACAATGCACTGCAATCCCAAGATCGATACAGTCATCGACGACTCGTCTGACCCACTCTTGCTTGATGCCCTTCTTCATGAAATCCATGATCCGCTGGTTGAAGGACTCCAACCCGAAGACGATCTTCAAACATCCTGCATTCCGCATGGACGTCAGTAACTCACGTGATAGGTTCTTCTCAAACCGCATCTCGCAGGTCCATTTTACGTCGAGCTGTTTTTCGATCATCTGCTGACACAGCCGTTTCGTCGGGGCCAAGGCGAAGCATTCATCCGTAAAGAAGAAATGGCGGGCGCCGTACCGTTGTTTCAGCCATTGTAAGTCTTCGATCGTTCGACTTGGATCCTTCTGCCTGAAGTTTTGGTGATCCAGCGTCAAGGCGCAGAAAGCACAATCTTTATAGTAGCAACCTCGAGAAAATTGGACCGGCAGAACAGGCTCCGGCGACAAATAGCGGTCTAGTGGAAACCCGTCATAATTCGGCGCGGGGAGTTGATTCACGTTTTCAGAGTAGAACGGCTGATTGACAGTGATCTTCCCATTGTGGCGATAGATCAGGTTGGGAACCTTGCTGTAATCTTTTTTGCCGGCTAACTGATTGACCAATTCCAGTAAGGCGGTTTCCCCCTCGAATACGACAATATCGTCCGCCAACTCGAATAGATTCGGGCAACGACGAATATTGTCCACCAGACGGGTAAAGATACTGCCGCCGATAGTGACGTGAAGGTCCGGAGCGGCCTCCTTGATCAATCGGCAGAGTGTCAGCCCCGGAATAATCTGCGAGGTCGCGGTAATCGACACTCCGATGAGGTCCGGGCGGTTGTTGACGATCGACGGGATAAATCGGTCGCGGAAGAGATTCAGGTAGGGATTCTGCGCTTCGTCACGTACGACCTTCATCAGGTCTTTTGAGGAATAGATCGAATAGTTTCCGAATTGATTATCTACAACCGTGAGTCGAGTCGGGAAGTAGAGCGATGAGACGACTTCCAACCACTTATCGATCATGAACAGACTGCCTCGATAGGCGTCCGGATCGTAAAACCCTTCGCTTCGAAGCGTTTCCTTCGCCAGCTCGATCCGGTCAACCAGATACCCAAACCGATCCAGCGAGTCCGTCACCTTCGCATAATGCTCTCGACTCCCGGCTCCGGTCTCTCCGGTCTGCACCCGTTCCAGCTCACGTTGCTTGGCAATCAGCTGCTGATAGACCTCCGCCGCATAATCCCTGGTCAGCACTATATCCAATAACTCAATCCCAAGGTCACGCTGCGACACGTCTAAAATTCCACCTTGATGCAGGAAACCCGTGAGCGACGGCAAGCTCAGATAGGGTTGGGAGGGATGCCACGTTGGAGGGAACAAGAGAGAAACTTTCATGGCGATGCTGGTCCTTTTATCTTGAAAATCAGCAGTTTCGATATGAACTTCTTTTATACCCTCCCCTTTCTGAAAAATGCAATCCTGCGCTAGGTACATGCCGAATGACAATGATCATTCTCTCCCGTCCCAATAAAAAAGCCCCGGATCCTCCTCAATGTTCCAGGATGGATCCGGGGCCTTATAAAGATTACGACCGGCGCAAGCCTATTATGGCGTCGCCTGCCGCTCTCGAGACTACAGCTTCAACGTGAACCAGGTGGACAGCGACTTCATGCCGTTCCGTTCGACGTTGGCACCATCCCAGACTGCAAAAGCAATCGGAATCGAGAGCCCCGCCTTGAACTGCACATCGTTCGCATCCCCGTTTTCCAGCGTCCGCTTCACTACAACACGCCAAGTTGGACCGGTGTAGCCCCCACCCTTGACTGATCCGGACGGTTCCCACACACCATTCCCGATCACATCCTGATGCGCCTGCGTCGTGAGCGTGCTGAAGCCGTTCGCATTCAAGTCCTCAACCGAGCTCACACGCAATGTTGGGTCAGACATGATGTTCCCTGACCAAATACCGGAATTGAACGGCCCGAGGCTCCGTCCGATACGGTCTGGATAGGTCACACCACCAGCCGGTTCTTCGAAGTAATAATCCCAGAAAATTCCGGGATATTGATCGTCAACGTCCCAAATACCGGCACTGTCCTTGCCGACATCCTTTTGCCATTCAGCATTCCACCGCCAGATATTGGTCGTTCCGCCAGACTGTCCCATACACTGGAACGGCGGAGCGCCGGCCAAGTTGACCGGGAACATCACGGCCACCTGGTCTCGGAAATCTTGGGGACCGATCGCGGTGTCGTTCTTCGTTTGGTCAACCCACTCCAACCGCAGCCCAATCTCCTTCCCGTTCGTCATCGCCTTGACGAACACCGATTTCACCGAGATATTCGGGTGCATCGGCGTCGTGATGAGCTGACCGCTCAACGGCACGATAACTCCAGGAACGCTTTCCCACATGGGATTGACACCATCCATGGGGATCGGGCCCTTGACCGTCTTGGCCGGTATCGTCACTGGTTGACTGACCGCCAGCGGTACTCGCCCCAACGTCAGCATCACGCCGACGGTGAGGGCGGAGAGAAGAATAGCAAACACCAATTTCTTGTTGGTCGTCTGCACTACTCTCATATTGCTAATCCCTCCTCTCAGTTATGGTAAAAATAACGCTCACCGAGAAACCATGACTGACTGACTCATGCGGTGCCGGAAGGCCCACCACCTTCCTCAGCACCCTTGTCTTTATCCTTCACATCGATGAAGGATTGCGCACCAACTTCGTTCAGCAGCATCGTCAACTCATTCCCCTGGTCCTGTGCGCCACATTCATAGGTCTGCCCTTCTGGGGAACTGAACGTTGCCGGACGATAGTCAGTTTCTGTGTACGGCTGGGGGGTCACTCCTAAGAACGCCGTCTCAAAGTCCATCCAATCCGCGGTCATGTCGGCCACCAATTTGAAAAACCCGGAATCCGCCTTTTTCGTCAACATACGACAGAACAGCGGCACCCATCGACCGATATGGTTCTTGACGAACTTTTTTTGAGCATCGACGACGATCTGCGTCTTCTCGAGTCCATCATGACAGCGGGAATACGATTCCTTGTACGTGAGAAAATGCATGAACTCGAATTCGACGCTGAGATGATCGAGCCGCTCATGGATATCTTTCGACAATTCGACGCCGAAGGCTTTGTAGAATCCCGAGATATCTCCCATGACATGGGACTGCGCAAACACGTGGTCGTTCCCGAACAGGGTTTCGTATGGAGGACAATCCAGCGTGATCACGTTACTGAACACACGACGATGCTCGGCTTGAAGATCGCTCAACTGCCAGTGAATACATTCAGAAGCGACCAGGCTCTCTACCAAGGCCAACTGCTTCCGCAGTGAGGTTACCTTTTCTTTCGCTCGTTCCCCGCCGTCAGTGCCAAGAGCAGCCTCTAATGCGTCGAGGGCAACTCGCCCATCCTCCACAAACTCACCGCACCGCAAATAATCGAGAAATTCTTCATCCTCTGGATAGAGAAGACTCCAAGAAATGAGCAAGTAGAGTTTGCTTCGACTAAGCGCACGCTCGACGGCCGGGGAATCCTTCATGGCTGAAGGATTCGGCAGCGTGGCGGCTGCAGATGCAGATAGACCTTGCATCGGCTGTTGACTCGTCATAGAGATCGCCTCCCGACCACCATGCTCAGCTCACTCCACCGCCCCTACCCGCCGGATTGTACCGACGGGACCTTGTATGTATATGAAATGGGCCGTACGAAGTCAAGGGTGAACTAGCATAATCGCCTACACGAAAATTATCTGCGCATATCTGTTGTCTGAACCGTTGAAACCTCAATCAACCCCCGTGAATTGCCTGGCTGGTATAACTCGAATCGCCACATGATCATTGACCGTCTTACAGACCATCTCGCACATGCCACAGCCGACACAGGCCTCCTCCGACACGGAGAGTTGTAATGTCTCGACAGCCATGGCCAGAGCCTCCGTCGGACACTTCGATACACAGGCATGGCAACCCTGACCTGCTGTGCAGAGTCGATGTGCGATGCTGGCGACTCCCATTCGGACTTGGCTAATTTCTTCGACCGGTAAAAGCGCGGTTGTCCCACAGGCAGCGACGCATGGAAAGTCTTCACATAAAAGACAGGGGGCTTGATCTGCATAGAGAACCGGGGTGCCATCAGAAGGATGCACCACGATCGCACCTGGTGGACAAGCTGTGACACAATCGCCACATTTTGTACAACGCTCGAGAAACTGTGGCTCTGCCATCGCCCCGGGAG
>CAZOHW010000026.1:0-20319 GCA_964579525.1 uncultured Nitrospira sp.
GACATGGATTACGTTGACCCATTCCCGTTGTTCTTGTTAAAAAGTTCTCATGTTACGGCCTGGCTGGGTATTCTGATCGGGGTCATTGTGATGATCGATGACTAACCTGTCTCTAACCTGTCTATGCAGAAAGCTGGAAGCTAGGTCTACCAGTGAAGAGTGAGGTTTCAGACCACATAACTTTGCCATACGCGATCTAGCTGGTGGCGTTTCAGTCGAGCAAGATGTCGGTGCAGGAAAAAGCGTGACGGTCCGATTCATACCGAATCCGCGCGACATGCTTTCTCTCTTCTGCGACAAACGACTGTGGCCGATGGCCAGCCACTGCGAAAAAGGAATGGAAGGAATAGTAGAAGTCAAACCATCACCATGACCACTACCAAGTTTGCCAAACAGGATGTGCTGCGCGATCTTCTCAGGAGCGTCTCACGGCTTTTTTACACGACGTTGGCGGTCGTGCCGGCAGATGTCCGTGACCAAGTGGGATTGGCCTATCTCTTCGCCAGAGCGGCCGATTCGATTGCTGATACGGAATTGATCGATCGACCGATGCGGTTGGGGTTGCTCCATCGCCTGCGAGAGCAATTCCAGGGCGAACATCTTGATTGGGTGCAGATCCATGCCATCCAACGGGCCGTGGGGCCGCTCCAGCACAATTCAGCTGAACGAGTCTTGCTTGAACGACTCGATGAATGCTTTCGACTTTTCTTGAAGGTTTCACCTGAGGATCAGCGCCGCATTCGGCAGGTGATCACGACGTTGACTCTGGGCATGGAAATGGATCTGAATACCTTTCCAGGGGCTTCGGTCGAAGATCTTACGGCGTTCAAGACACTCGATGACTTGGATCGATATACCTATCATGTCGCGGGGTGTGTTGGGGAATTCTGGACCGATTTGATGTTTGCCCATCGACGAGCTCTCGTGGCCTGGGATGTTCAACAGATGTCTCAAATAGGAGTACGATTTGGGAAGGGGCTGCAACTCACAAATATTGTGAAAGATGTCGCACAGGATCTACAGAAAGGACGTTGTTACATTCCAGAGGTACTGCTCACCGAAGTGGGGTTGAAGCCTCATGATTTGCTTGATCAGCACAATCTGTCGCGTTTCAGACCAGTCTTAAGCAAGCTCGTTCGTCTGGCGGTTGAGCACCTTGATCAGGGCTGGCTTTATGCGATGGCCATCCCTCGGTACGAAACGAGGTTGCGATTGTCTTGTATGTGGCCGATTCTCTCTGCGGGAGAGTCGCTCAAACTCGTTATGAATTCGCCTGACCTCTTGAACCCCATGGTGAAAGTGAAAATTCCGCGCAGCAAGGTCTATCAGATCATGGCGATGACCACGGGCACCGTGGCCTGCGGTTATTCAGGAACTGCCTACTGGGGACATCTCAGAAAACAAATCGTCTAGCCAACCATCCTGCTTTTCCCTGTTAGAAATCTAGTATATCGCCCCTCAGTGCGAGTAATAAGCGCATTGTGCTCTGGCCGAAGGTCCGCACTTGCTCTACCTACCAAAGGAGGATTGCACAATTGTTGGGCAGTACCGCTATGGATGTGATGCAGAACTTTACGCTTGTCCAATAGGCGCATGTGTGGAGTTGAAGTGATGGTAAGTCCTGTTGGAGGGGTGTCGCTATAAAGTTGAAAAGCGCTGTAGGGGTTATTTCTTTTGCGGCTCCAAAAGTTTATCGCCTTTTTTAAATACGCCGTAGATGGCCTGTGACGGGCAAGCGTCCAGGCAAAGCCGACAACTCTCCAAACAGCGGGACGGGTCGAATTTGTAGGGAGGTGTGGAGAGCCAGGCACTGGTCGGGCAGATCGGAACGCACACGGCCTGGTGGGTGCAGCGGTCAGGGTGGCGGACAAGGTGATCGCGAATGACCATCATAGGCTTGACTCCTTCAAAGAGACCTTGCGAGAAGATCTCGAACATGTTCTTTTGAGGCAAACTACTCACTTCCATTCCTTCACGAGTGCTCTGAGTCGATCCTTGAGCTCGGGGATCTGATCGAGATTATTCTCAATCGCTCCGACAATCTTTTCCAGCCTGGCGGATTTCAGCGCATCCTTATCTTTCTTGGCCAGGCGATCATACTCTGCATAGGCGGCTTGGTGGGCCGGCTCAAGGTGCGGGCGTGCATCGATCAAGGCTTGTCCCAGGGCCCAGGGTTCCGGCGCCAGGGGCGGAACAACTGTGAAGGTTGCGTCGATAAACACGATAACTGCTGCGCCTGGTTTTCCGGTCAAGGGTGTGACAGATTGAATAGTTTTACCGGTACAGGAAGGCCAGTCCAACAGCAGCCCAGGGAATTGCTTGGTGTAGGCCACCTTTTCCATATTGGCTTTCCATTTGTCCTCGGTTGACATGGGCAAGTCGAAAAGTCTACGGCTTCTTGAGTGGGGTGAGTTGTTCAGGAACAGGATGATCGGGCATGAGCAATCGTGTGACGACCTCGCCCTTCATGATGTGTCGTTCCATGATCTCCGTCACATCGGCTTCTGTGCCGACCCAATACCACACACCTTCGGGATAGACCACGACGCTGGGTCCGAGTTCGCAATGGTCAAGGCAACCAGCCTTATTCGCGCGGACCACCCCTTTGAGATTCAATCGCTTGGTTTCGCTCTTAAAATGGGCGTGCAGTTTTTCAGAGCCGAGTTTGGCACAGCACCCTCGTGGATCGTCGTCGGGGCGTTGGTTTGTACAGACGAAGATATGTCGTTGAAACGGTGGCATGATATCCGAGGTTACGCTGGCATGGTGATGGTCGTGAATCGTTCTAGGAGAAGTGTGACGTCCTGTTGAGTCAACAAGGGAGATTGTCCCTGCGCCGCATTCAAGATGGTCGTGATTTCTTGGAGCCGCAATATAGCACGGCGACATTCATCGCTATTGCGAAGCTCTGACATGTGGCCTGCGCTCAGTTTGTCACATTCGGTTCGGATGTCGCGAAAATCGCGTTGAAGATTTTTATGCATGGAACAGGTGGCGCAATACCACTTGGGACTTTGATCCGATGATGGTGAAAGCCGATCGTAGGGGCGGCCAAAAAAATCCTTGCCGAGTGAAAACTTCATCAGCGGGCCACCAACAGCTCCACAGGCATGGCACGATTCGTTTGATGAGTCCATGCATTTGCCCCACGACTAACGCAACACTGCGGCATCTTACAATAGATTTCTCAGGACTGTCCATGAGTGGAAGGGCGGTTCATTTTCGCAGAGATGACCGGAGCCGGGTATAATGTGTGAGGGAGCTGAGATCACGCACTGAGGAGAATTTATTATGGTCATTGGTGTTCCGAAAGAGATCAAGGATCACGAATATCGTGTCAGCATGACGCCGGACGGGGTGACTACTCTCCGTCAACGTGGGCATGAGGTATGGATTGAGCCATCCGCGGGACTGGGGAGTGGGTATGGTGATGAGGAGTATTGCTCCGCAGGCGCCTTGCTCGCCGGCTCAAAGGATGAGCTATTTGAAAAGGCAGAGTTGATTCTCAAGGTGAAAGAACCGTTTCTGTCCGAGTGCCATTTGTTTCACCCCGGCCAGATCCTATTTACTTACCTGCATTTGGCTGCCTTCCCTGAGTTAACCAAGACACTGCAAGAGAAAAAGGTTACTGCGATTGCCTATGAAACCACCGAAACTCACGATGGCAGTCTTCCTATGCTGAAGCCCATGAGTGAGATCGCTGGGCGGATGTCCGTGCAGGTTGGGGCTCAGTATTTAGAAAAAATTCATGGCGGTCGTGGAGTCTTGTTAGGCGGTGTGCCTGGTGTCGAGCCGGCACGAGTTGTCGTACTTGGTGCGGGTGTCGTGGGTAGCTCGGCGGTTCGTATCGCTGTCGGTATGGGAGCTCAAGTCACAGTTGTGAACCTCGATGTCGAACGGCTTCGACATCTTGATGACCAGTATCATGGGCGAATTGTGACGCTGGCTTCGTCGGCGGCAAGCATAGATCATGCGGTGCGTGCTGCTGATTTGGTCATTGGAGCAGTACTCGTCCCTGGCGCCAAGGCGCCGAAGCTTGTGTCTCGTTCCTTGGTCGCCCAGATGAAGCCTGGTTCGGTCATCGTGGATGTCGCGGTCGATCAGGGAGGCTGTGTTGAGACGACGAAGTCAACTACTCATTCTGATCCGGTCTACACCGTCGAGGGAGTGCTCCATTACTGTGTTGCGAATATGCCCGGGATCGTTCCTCGTACGTCGACGGCGGCGTTGGTGAATACCACGCTGCCCTATCTGTTACAGATCGCCTCTCTGGGGGTTGATCGTGCGATTCAAGCTGATCCAGGGTTGGCAAAGGGCGTCAACCTCAAAGATGGGCAGGTCACTCATCCAGGCGTGGCGGAAGCTCATGGGTTGCGTTTTACCCCTCTTTTGTAAGACAATCCGTTTCCCTGTTTTCTTTCGCTCTTGTCGGGGCGTAGCGCAGCCCGGTAGCGCACTGCGTTCGGGACGCAGGGGTCGGAGGTTCAAATCCTCTCGCCCCGACCAAACCAAGCTTGCTCGTGCCGCGTGCTCTTCATCGCTTTATCGTGACAGTTGCACGCGGATAAACCCCTTCAGAAGTCCTTCTCCCAATACCAAACCGCACTTCGTGTGAACCGGCGCCTATTTATCGTCTTATCGAATTACGGCGCCGGATAGGCACCTTCAGCAATCCTCGTCTCTCTACGCAAACCAAGCTTGCTCGATCCAGAGCCTTCCTCTTCTCATGGAGGCGACGGGATCGATACCTTCAGGATTCTCGTCTCCTAACTTAAATCAAACGCGTTTGTGCCACCGGTGTTGTGTCGTGTGATTCCCTTCAGCGGATGACAGGTGTTCGTGTTGTTCGCGCGGAATTGTAAAACACGTGACGGGTCAGAAGAGGTGTGAGAATATCCGGTGAACAGCGCGTCAGCTGGCTCATGGATGGTGCGGTCTGCCCAAGTGGTTTATGACTCGATCGGTGGAATCTCCTTCAGTATTCGCGCATATCATCGTGCAAGGTCGTGTGCAGGGTGTAGGGTTCCGTGTGTTTGCGGCTCAAGCCGCACGACGGCTTGAGTTGCTTGGCGGGGTCCGTAATCTTGAAGATGGTCGGGTTGAACTCGAGGTGGAAGGGCCGAAGGCCTTGATCGAGACCCTGCTTAGTGAGCTGAAGATCGGTCCTCCTGCAGCAGAGGTCTCGCGGATTGACACTGAGTGGGGGACATTCACTGGTCGGTTTTCAGATTTTCGTATTTGGTATGAGCACCGTCCGTCATGAACGATGCGTCGGTCGTAGGGCAAGGAGTTGAATGCCTATGAGTGAAGCTCGAAGACGAGCCTCTGATGATGTGGAGATGCCCGAAGGCGGCAATTCCTTTGAGTCTGCAGAGCAAGACTCCGGTCGGTCCGAAGGGCTTGATACACTCAAGAGTTACCTTCGGGAGGTACGTCGGTCGACGCTGCTGACCTTTAAGCAGGAGCAGCAACTCGGAAAACGAGTGATGGCCGGTGATGAACAAGCACGCCAGCAGATGATTGAGTCGAATTTGCGGCTCGTGATCAGCATCGGGAAACGGTACATGCATAGAGGGTTTCCATTTTCCGACATTGTCGAAGAGGGCAATCTTGGTCTGATCAAGGCCGTCGAGAAGTTCAATTACAAGCGGGGATTTCGATTCAGCACCTATGCGTCGTGGTGGATCAGGCAATATATTGAGCGAGCGATCATCAATCAGGGAAAGCTCGTGCGTCTGCCAGTGCATGTCGTTGAGCGGCTCAATCGGTATCTCAACCGCGCTGAACAATTAGTGCAAGAACTTGGGCGAGAGCCGAAAGCGGATGAGGTCGCTGCGAAGATGAAAACGTCGGAAGAAGAAATCTTAGACCTCAAGCAGCTGGTCCGGACCACCTGTTCACTCGATAGTCCGATCAATGATCGAACCGACACCTTTCTTCGCGACATCATTGAAGATCCCGTCAGCCTCTCTCCCGATGAGTCTGCCGCTGGTGTGCGACGGCGCACTGAACTGATGGGCTGGGTGAGGGAGTTGCCTGAAAAGGAACAAACTGTTATTGTGTCGCGGTTTGGGCTCGACGGAGACGAAGCCAGGACGTTGGAAGAAATCGGTCGTGAGATGGGATTGACTCGTGAACGAGTTCGACAGATTGAGATGGCGGCATTGGTTCGGATTCGCCAGATGATCGAGCGAAAAACAATGACTCAGGCGGACTTACTCTAAACTCCCGTGACATCCATCAGTTACCATGCATTGATCCGTGAAGTGCCGGATTTTCCCAAGCCCGGTATTCTGTTTTACGACATTACCACGCTGCTCAAGAATGCGGCTGCGGTGCGGAGTCTTGCGGATGAGCTGACCGCACGGTATCAAGCTGATCGGATTGACAAGGTGGTGGGGATTGAGTCTCGCGGGTTTATTTTTGCCGGCATTCTTGCGGTTCGGCTGGGAGCTGGATTTGTGCCGGTTCGTAAGCCGGGGAAATTGCCGGCGGATTGTTATGAGGTGAAGTACAGCCTTGAATATGGCAATAACAGCCTGGCGGTGCATCGTGATGCCATTGGGATGGGAGAGCGAGTGTTGATTGTCGACGACCTGTTGGCGACCGGGGGGACAGCGGAAGCCACGGTGCATCTCGTCCGCCAGCTCGGGGGGACGATCGTTGGGCTGGATTTTTTGGTTGAGCTGAAAAGTTTGGCCGGCCGGAATAAACTCACGGGATACGAGGTACACTCCACTATTACATACCCCTAGATGTGCCTTCTCTCCCCTTGTCAAAGGGGATCCACCATGATATAGAAACCGGACTTTTTAGCCCCCTTCGTACTTACTCCTGGAGTGCATTCTGTATGGCCACGAAAATACAAGCGAAGAAAAAGAGCGAGGCAAAGCCCAAGGCAACAGCACCAGCCGGTAAGAAACCCACGAAGCAAGAGCCTGAAGTGGTGGAGGCGAAGCCTGTTGCCATGGCTGTGGAAGAGGCGCCGGTCCGACCTAAAGAGACGGCAAAAGAGCGTGAAGTGCGAGAACGAAGGCAAGAAATTCTGCACAAAATGCTGATTGGCAAGCGGCAGGAAATTCTCAAGGAAATCGAGGAGAGTCTTGGCCAATCTCTGACGGAAGACCAACAGCGGCGTCTGGAGTCTGCGCGTGATGTCGGGGACCAAGCCTTGATGGATCTTGAGCGTGAGCTTGGTATTTCCTTGATGGAAATGCGCAACCGTCGAAGGCAGTCCATCGATGAAGCGCTGACCCGTTTACATGAGGGCACCTACGGTATTTGTGCGGAGTGCGGCGTGGAAATCAGCGAGAAACGCCTTCAGGCTGTTCCCTTTGCCAAGTTGTGCGTTGAGTGTCAGTCACGCGCTGAACTACTAGAGAAGATTGAGCGAGAAGAAGAGCGGGACTAGATCGGGCTAGGTCCGCCAGTTCATTCCGTTCCCACCGTTCCTCTCATCATGAGTGGGCAGATTTCCCAGCGAGCCGTGGTCCTTGCCAGCGGCGGGCTAGATTCCACCGTGACGGCAGCCGTCGCGCGACGTGATGGATTCTGTCTGCATTTCCTGACCATTGCCTATCGCCAGCGCCATGTGATTGAAATTGAACGAGCGGGTCAAGTCGCGAACGCCTTCAGCGCTGAACATCTGGTCTTGAACGTCGATTTGCGGGCAATCGGAGGATCGGCTCTTTCTGGAGACCTTTCGGTGCCAAAGGGGCGGGCAGAGTCCGATAGAAGCCGCGAGATTCCTCCTACCTATGTGCCGGGCCGGAACCTGATTTTTCTATCGCTTGCCGCTGCGCATGCCGAAGTGCTCGGGGCGACTGCCATCTATTTTGGGGCTAATGTCATCGACTATTCCGGGTATCCAGACTGTCAGCCTGCATTCATTCAGGCTATGGAGGCCGCCATCAAAATCGGAACGAAGGCGGGGGTGGAGGGAAAGCATATCGAGATACGAGCGCCGCTCCTGAAGCTCACAAAGTCGGAAATCATTCGACTCGGTGTCACACTCGAAGTGCCTTTTCATCTCACCCACAGTTGTTATGACCCGGTTAATGCGGTCGCCTGTGGGCAGTGCGACAGTTGTCTCATACGGAGACGCGGATTTGTTGAGGCAGGAGTTGTAGATCCCATTCCGTATGCGGTATCTTGAGCCGGTCGCTCGGCTCAATAAAGGATAAATGTCATATGAAACACTCGTACATGATATGGGTCAGCCTGGGCGTATTGTTAGTCAGTGTTACGCCAGCCTGTAGCCAGAGTGGAGAGGCACCGAAGGAAACAGGATCTGCCGCAACCGCACCGGCCGAACTTCGTGATGGGGAGCAGAAGTTCAATGCCAACTGTTCCCGTTGCCACGGAATTGGTGGAGTGGGAACCACGCAAGGGCCTCCGTTTCTTCATAAGGTCTACGAGCCTAATCACCACGGCGATCCCGCGTTTCAGCGGGCGGCAGCAAATGGCGTGAAAGCCCATCATTGGCAGTTCGGGGATATGCCGAAGATCGAGACCGTCAAGCCTGAGGATGTGGATCAGATCGTCAAATACGTCCGCTGGCTGCAAAAGCAAGCCGGGATCTTCTAGGAATTGCGGCTGGTTGCTTCCTCTCCCCTCGCCAACGCTTGTTCAGTGAACCCCATGGTTTTCTGCAAGCATGTCCTGCTTAATTCTGGTTTGTGGTTGTTCTCTCTGCATCTCGCTTAAACGACCGCTTCTTTTGTAACCTCGCCGGCTTATTAGGGGTCACGTATCCGTAACGTCCGCATACAAGTCTGATCCCAATGCTGTTGTCGGCACATGATTTGCTTTCTCTTCGGTTCTTCGTGGTTTGGGGTGCTAGCTACACGCTGACCATACTGCTCGCGCGCTGCTAGTCTTGTATTTCACACCACATTGAGCTGATGAGACCGGCGCCTGTCCGAATAGCAAAGGGTTCGGATGTGTCCAGTTGTGTTCAGGAATGAACTTTAGCTGAAGGGGAAGCATACCGTGGGCTGATATTTTCGGGATCTCTGCCAACGACATGCGGAACGGCATAACTGGAAACGACAACATCTATGGATTCGATGAGATCCTCAAAGAATCGAGACGAGCGAATGTGATGAAATTGTGCGGCAGGTACACAACCCTTGTTTTGTTGCGCTTTGAACGTGTTCAGTTACCATAAGGACTCTCATAGGATGCCCAGGTTTTTCAGGACCTTGACTTGATATAGACCTTCACGCACACTCCGCCTATGTACGGTCAGTCTGAAAGCGATCTGTTAGGAATGTTAGCCGATCGCGCCGGGATTGCGGCTGACTACTACGATATTGCCGGCACGCATCACGTGACGACGGATGAGACGCGACGGGCCATTCTCGCCGTGATGAATCTGCGAACAGGCAACTGTGACGAACTCGCTGAAGAACTGACCGCATGGGATGATCGGGTATGGCTGCAAGGTTGTGAACCGGTTTATGTTATTCAGCAGGGGAGGGAAGGCGGAACCTGGTCATTACATGTGCCTTGTGACGGCGTTGATGAGGCCGTTCTTCGGGTGCAGTGGTCGCTCTACGCAGAAAATGGAGACATGCGATATGAGCGAGTGGAGGGTCCAAGCCTCAAGATTGAAGAAGCGCGCCCAATCAAGGGGCGTCGGTTTGTGCGGCTCGCATTGGCGTTTCCACAAGGCATGCCGCTCGGCTATTACACAATGAAGGTCCATGCGGAAGGTGGCAGCACTGATACGAATGCGACGTTTCGTCTCATCGTGGCGCCGGAACGCTGTTACATTCCCGAGCCGCTTCACCAGGGGGTTCGTTGGTGGGGCCTGGCCGTACAGCTCTATTCTCTACGGAGTGAGCGCAATTGGGGAATCGGTGACTTTGGAGATCTCGCGGCCGTCGTGGAATGGGCGGGAAAGCGCCTCGGCGCCTCGGTAATAGGGCTGAATCCGCTCCACGCATTGAAAAACACCAAACCCTACCATATCAGCCCCTATTCGCCGACCAGCCGCCTGTATATTAACGAACTCTATCTCGATCTCGAGCAGGTACAGGAATGCTGGACGGATTTGGAGGTGAAACGTCTGCTGGCCGATCCTGCCTTTCAAGCACAGATCGAAGCTGCTCGACAATGCGAATTGGTGGATTACGAAGCCGTAAGGCGGATCAAGCGGGATGTCCTTGAACGTTGCTATCGGGTGTTTCTCCGTGACAATTTTGAAGGGGCTGAGCCCGAGTTACGTCCGATCACACCGCGGGGGCAGCGCTTTGCCCACTTCACAGCCGGTGAGGGAGCGCTGCTGGAGAAATTTGCCCTGTTCCAAGCCTTGGAAGAAGCGCGGCTCACCACCTCGTCCTCGGAGAATGTATGGATGGATTGGCCGGAGTCGTATCGAAGCCCGACGTCAGATGCCGTGCGTACGTTCGAGC
This sequence comes from uncultured Nitrospira sp., assembly GCA_964579525.1. Lineage (GTDB taxonomy): Bacteria > Nitrospirota > Nitrospiria > Nitrospirales > Nitrospiraceae > Nitrospira_D. The sequence continues at coordinate 10,419 of CAZOHW010000026.1, forward strand.
GTGAGCATCGGCATCGGGTACGATTTTTCGAGTACCTCCAATGGCTGGCGGCAGAGCAACTGCATGGGTTGATGAAACTCACGCAAGAGGTCTCCATGCCGGTTGGGCTCTACCATGATCTGGCACTGGGGAGCGATCGCAATGGCGCCGACGGATGGCGGTATCAAGAGGTATTGGCGCTGAAGGCTGATTGTGGCGCTCCGCCTGATGCCTTCGCTCCGGAGGGGCAGAATTGGGGATTCTCTCCGCTCGACCCCTTGCGCCTCCGTGCGAGCGGGTACCAAGCATTTATTGAACTGTTGCGCAATAATCTTCGGTATGGAGGGGCAATACGGATTGATCATGTCATGGCGCTCTTCCGGTTGTTTTGGATCCCTCGTGGGCTTCCACCCGCGATGGGGACCTATGTCTACTCTCGCGGTGACGAACTCCTGGCCATCCTAGCGTTGGAAAGTGTCCGGGCTAGGACCGTGGTGATCGGGGAAGATCTCGGCACGGTGCCCGATTGGGTGCGGGAGCGCCTGGGTGCGGCGGGCGTCTTGTCATATCGCGTGTTGTATTTCGAGAGGAATCATGTGGGAGCATGGAAGCCTCCAGCTCAGTATCCAGCACAAGCACTGGCCGTTGTGACGACCCACGATCTGCCCACGCTCAGTGGATACTGGGAAGGAGCCGATATCGAGACCAGGATTTCACTCGGTCTTGTTCCGTCGGAGGAGGCGCGACAGGCGATGTGGGCGGAACGGCATCGAGAGAAAGCGGGTATTCTCGCTGCACTCAACGCTGAAGGACTGCTACCTCCAGGAGTTTCTGATAATCCCAGTCACATTCCGACGATGACGAAGGAGCTCATGGAACAGGTGCATCAGTATGTGGCCCGTACTCCGGCCTGGATCGCACTCACCAATCTCGAGGACGTAACCGGTGCTCGGTTGCAGACCAATATGCCTGGGACGGTCGATCAACATCCCAATTGGTGTCGAAAATTGACTATGTCCGTGGAGGAGTTAGTGCAGGACCCTCGATTTGAACGCCTTGCCTCTCAGTTGCGTTTGACCCGCCCTCTCGCGTAAGTACATGCTATAAAAGGGATCATACACTCCATTTGTTGTCGCTCGGATGGGTTGGTGTTGGTCCATCGCCTGGGGGTAAAACCAGCCAGTGGCCGCCATGACGCAGCGCGATCATTTCCTGTTAGCTGTTGCTGGAACCTGTTTTCTTATCATTTTGATCATCGAACAGTTCGCCCCGGTTAACGTGGTCGGTGCCTATGGCTATGTGGTGCCAATCTTGCTGGTCGCCATCCTACGGAGCCGAATGTTGCTGTTTGTGATGGTATTGGCCTGTGTTGCGGCCACCTACTCAGGGCTGTTGCAACCTACTAAACCTGGGCGATTTCAAGCGGCGGTGATCAATCGGAGTGTCGTGGTCGGGGTGTTGTTGCTCGTTGCCTACCTGGGAATGAGTTGGGAGGAGCGCAAGGCTCGGGAAGAAGCGGCACGGGCGGCACTCGCTCGTGAAACGGAGAACCTCCTCAAGGCCAATACCCAACTGGTCCATGCGAAGGATCAGTTGAATCGGTCGGAACGACTTGCAGCGGTCGGACAGCTGGTTGCCTCGGTGGCGCATGAAGTGGGGACACCCCTCCACTCCATTGCCTGGCATGTGCAGGCGTTGGCTGAGGAGCCGGATGCCACACCGGAGGTGAAGAAACGGGTGGCCATTATCGATGAGCAGCTCACACGGGTCGTTCGGATCATTCAAGATCTGTTGTCCTCGACTCGTCCGCGCCAGCCCGAACCCAGGTGGCTACCGGTCACAGAAGTCGTCAATCCTGCCGCGGCCTTAATGGAGCCGGCGTTTCATGCCGGCGAGATTGCATTGAAGGTCGAGTGTGCGGAGGATCTGCCGTTGATCTGGGCGGACCATGAAAAAATTCATCAAGTATTAGTCAATATCTTGGATAATGCGCTGGCGGCGACTTCGTCGAATGGCACCGTGAGCATTCTGGTGGGAACTCGTGAGGCCACTGCGGAGGAGTTAGAATGTGGGCAACGAGTAGCCGATCGAATGTCACCCCTGGTGGTGACGATTGCCGTGCAGGACACAGGATGTGGGATGCCGGAGGCCGACGCACAAAAGGCCTTTGAGCCGTTCTTCACGACGAAGGCGGTTGGCAAGGGAACCGGCTTAGGGCTATTCTTGAGCCGAGAATCGGTGGTAGCCCATGGAGGGAGTCTAGTACTGACCAGTAAGATTGGACAAGGGACGACGGTGACGGTGACCTTGCCTGGACGACGGTCTGAGCTTGATCATATGAGAGAGGAGGCCTGATGCAGCCTGCGACGATACTTGTCGCGGATGATGATGCGGTGGCGCGTGAGCTCTTGGCGGAAGCGCTCAAGAAGGAAGGCTATGCCGTGGAAGCGTTCGCGAGCGGGGAAGAAGTGATCGCACGAGGGCGTCAAGGCCGAGTCGATCTGGTGCTGACGGATATTCGCATGGGGGCGGTGGATGGACTCACAGTCCTGCGAGAGTTCAAGCGGATGAGTCCAAATACCGCCGTCGTTGTCTTGACGGCCTTTGGCTCGTTGGAAGGAGCCATCGAGGCCATCAAGCAGGGCGCATACGATTATCTCGCTAAGCCATTCAAAAAAGAGGATATTAAATTGGTCGTCAAACGCGGCCTGGACCATTGTCGGCTGCTTCAGGAAAACGCACGGTTTCGAGAGGAATTGAAGAGCAAGGATGAGTGGTCTCCGTTGGTCGGCAGTAGTACGGCGATGTTGGAGGTCTACAAATTGGTGGCGCGGGTAGCGGACAGCAAGAGCACGGTGTTGCTGCAAGGGGAAAGCGGAACTGGAAAAGAGCTGATCGCGCGGGCCATCCACGCGAACGGTCCTCGCCGGGACAAGCCGTTTATTCCGGTGAATTGCGGGGCCTTGCCCGATACCCTCTTAGAATCGGAAATGTTCGGTTATGAAAAAGGCGCATTTACCGGAGCTGCTGGGAACAAAGTGGGACTCTTTGAGTCTGCGAACGGAGGCACGTTGTATCTGGACGAGATTGGTGAGCTTGGGCAGGCGTTACAGGTGAAGCTGCTTCGGGTGCTACAAGATCATGAAGTGCGTCGGGTCGGAAGCACCATCTCGACAAAGGTCGATGTCCGCATTATTGCGGCGACGAATCGCGATCTCGAGCAGCTTGTGAAGGAAGGGAAGTTCCGGGATGACCTCTTTTATCGCCTGAAAGTCGTGCCGATTACCTTGCCGTCGTTAGTGGAGCGACGGGAAGATATTCCCATGTTGGTCCACCATTTTCTGCAGAAATGCGCGGGAGGAGCTGCCCACGTGGTACGAGGCGTGTTGCCCGAGACGATGGCGCTCTTAACCCAGTATCGCTGGCCGGGCAATGTGCGGGAACTTGAAAATGCAATTGAACGGGCGGTGTCGCTCAGTCATGGTCCAATGTTGACTCCGGAAGATTTGCCCGAGGTGATTCGGCAGGGATCGAATGTGGAAGGAGAGACCAGGCTTGCCCAGGGAGAGCAGCTTGATGAGGTGTATCTTACTCTCGAGGAGGTCGAAAAACGCCACTTGATGCGGGTACTGAAAGAAACAAAGGGTAATAAAGTGAAGGCGGCAAAAATACTGGGAATCGACCGGCGAACCCTGTACCGAATGGCCGAGCGCTTCGGCCTCGATCTAGGAGAAGAGGCCGAAGGCTCGGAGTCCTGAGGTGACCTTACGGTTTTGCGCCGTAAAAGGTCTGAGTCGTGTAGGTCGTCTGGACGATTTTCAGCTCGTTCTTGATTAAGCGTAGTTTGTTCTCAGCACTCTGTGGAACTTGGGTAGGGGTTGGACCCCAGTTATCAAACATCGTTTGCTTACCTTCCGACGAGATCTGTAGCCGGAGGTGGGAACTCTGGTCCGTTTCCGGTTTTACCGATGCTTCGGCACGGCTTCTGACAACACCGAGCCGCCCCTTCACTAGCCAATCAAAGATGCTAGGCTGTTCCTCTCTGTAGCCTGTCTGAAGCTGAGATCCATCTTTCCAATTCACGTCGTAGTCGTCGTCTTGCAGGATTTTGGTGACAGCGGCTTTCACCCGATCTGCAGGAACGGGTAGCGTAACGTCGACAATATCCGGCTCCACTGGGCGCTGAACACTGGCACATCCAAACGTAACAGCTGCGAGAGCGACGATGGCGAGGTAATCCATTCGGATCATTTTGTTCTGGCCTCCTTCAGACGGTAGACAAGGTGAGTATCGGTCTGTGTGACTCCTTCTATCCCATGGATTCGACTCAAAACCAACTGGCTCAAAGCGTCCTGATCAGGGATATCCGCAATTGCGATGATGTCAGGCTTGCCCCAACAGGGATCAATCGTCTTAATTTCCTTGATATCTCCTAACGCTTTGACGACAGAGGATGTTTGCCCTGGAAGGACGTTGATTAGGACGTATGCACGATCCGTCATGATGTCCTCTCCAGGACTTGGAGTATGAATCGTGTATGGGATCGCCTTCGAAGCGGGCTGTTTTATAGCAGAGCCAGCCTGTTCTGTCAACTCTGGTGTTGGTTTGGAAGGAGTGGGGGCCTTAGCTGTAGACGTCCGTTTGACCTGTGATTTTGGCATAGTCTCACTTTGGTGCAACGAGCACTTCAACCGTGCCGTGCTCGCTCACACTGGTTAAGGTTGTTTCGAGCCGCTTGGGGCTTCCAATGCGACCTTCCGGATCGTACATGAAACAGAAAAGGGTGGAGCATCGACCTTGTTCTCTGTAGTAGGCGGCGTCTGCCGTCACTTGATCGGCCAGTTCCTTGGTGGTCAGTCCGGGCCTGGTCTTTTTAGTGAGGATGGCAATCTGATCCGTATTAACGAAAAACGTGGTTCTTGGCGCGCCGTTTGTATAGGGGGGGATCCATTCGTCGCTGGCGACCTCGTCGAACTCCACTTTCAGGAGCGCACAAAAGAGGTCTTGTAAATCGTAATCGTCTTCGACGTCGAGCGTGGGGCGGTAATCTTTCCGAAGGCGAAGTTGGCGTGCCACTGAGTGAAAACGAAAACAGACTTTTCGGATGAGTGAGAGTGGATCCTGATTAAGCCCGGACGGCTGGATTGTCCGAACACCTGAGGGACCAGTCAACAGTCGGTGGTCTAATGGTGTGTCTTGAGGGATGTGGGGTAATGGAGCCGGCTTGTCTTGAGGATCTTGGGGCATGATGCCTGCCGATGCCATTGGGGTGATGTGGGGTTGGGGGACAGGTTTGGGAGGTGTTGGAGCCACGATCACTGAAGGCGGTGGAATCGGTTTTTCGCTCATCACCGGTTGTTCATGAGGAGGTGACGGTAGAGGTGGAGCTGTTTGGATGGATGGGACGATCGCCGTTGAAGAAGCAGATGGTAGTGAAGGCGGGGAGAGTAAATTGGGAGCTGATGGTACTGGCAGAGGAGTAGAGGGTTTTGGTTCTGAGATCCCCTGTTTTGATAATGCGGTAGGGGCTGCCGACAAGACCGGAGGGCCGACATGGGTCGCCATGGCGAGGGCCACGGTTATTGGTGTGGCTGTTTGTGCTGTTCCTGTCGCGGATGTCGCCGGTGTGACAAGGACCAAACGCGCTGTATTGCTCATGGTCGTGTCGAGCGGTGGAGTCAGTGGCGGCGGAGGTTTCAGACCCTGCAGTTCCAGTTTCCGGTCTTCAAGCGTCTGAATCAGGCCTTTAATCATGGCCATGCTCTGTTCTGCGTCAGCTTGATTCCCTGTACGAAGTTTAATGGTGTGACAACTCTGGAATTCCTGAGAGCGCTCACCAAACGTATGCCGGACCCGTTCTTTTAGTTGCAGTTCGGCTTTGGCTTGAGCCGCATCGCGGTAGGGGAATCCCTCTTGGCTGAAGTCCTCAATTGCGCGTAAGATCTGCTGAAACTTCGCGATACTGGCGGTGAGTTCTTCAAGAGGGGAGGACTTAGAACGGGAGCGCTGGTTGTCGACTGAACGTGATCGTGCCATGGCTGTGTGAAAAAAGTCTAACTGAGGGTTGGAGACCGAGCAAGAAAACATCGCATTTGTGCTGATGAGACGGATGGATGTGTCCTAGCATCCTGCTAGATCTTCACGAGAGTGATCACCGATTCTGCGAGGGAGAAAATCAGAAAAGATTTTTGTGTGGTTCCTGCCGATGATACGCTGAACGCATCACATAATTAATTTGGCCTTCCTGTTGGCGGCATTCAGAGCCAGCACGCACGCATTTCGATTGCGATTTCGACCAGGAGCGCTGAGCAGAGACTCTTGAGGCGTACATGGTACGGTTTGGGCAAGACGTCCCCTCTGCGCCTGCCGTCGTGGTGAATGCGAATAACATCATGGCGTTGTTGCCGATTCGATCTCTTGGACGAAAAGGGATTCCAGTGACGTGTCTCTTTGGTCAGGGGGGACATGCACCCTATGCAAAGGGTATCCGATGGAGTCGATATATCTCGAAGCAATATGCGTTCAGTGAAGCTGAGTACGAACGGAATATGGTTACGGCCCTGTGTCAGATTGGAAAGTCGAATGATCGTAAATCGGTGCTCTTTCCCGTCAGCGATTTCGACATGATCACAATCTCGGCAAATAGGGAGCGGCTCGAGAAGTACTACCATCTCCTGATGCCCCCGCACGATCTCCTCGCGAGCTTGTTGAATAAAAATCAATTCTATCGCCTCGCGCACTCGCACAACTTTCTGACACCCAAGACGTATACTGTGGACAGTTGCACGGATATTCAGCTACTCGCATTGGAAGTCCCATACCCCTGTGTAGTTAAGCCGGTGTGGCGCGATCAGGCATGGACGGCGCGCTATGGACATCAAAAAGTTCTGGTTGCTTATGACGCCGAAGAACTCCAGGCCAACCTTCGACGTCTCTTGGCCCAGTTTACAACGATGATTGTTCAAGAAATCATTCCAGGGGAAGAAGATCGCATTGTGTGTTCCTTTGCCTATCTCAGTCGAGACTCAGAACTGCTCGGCATCTTCACATCGAAAAAAATGAGACAATTTCCGCCGCATTTCGGTAATTCAGCCATGGTGCAAGCCGTCTGTGAACCGTCCGTTGTCGAGTTGACGAAGCGGATCTGTCAAGAACTGAGACTGGTGGGGTATGCGAGCATTGAGTTTAAGCAGGATCCTCGAGATCACGAATGGAAGATCATTGAAATAACACCGGCTCGATTTAATCGTCAGTCGGGTTTGTCTGAGCAAGTGGGGTTCTCGATTCCTTATGTGTGGTATTGTTATCTGCTCAACCTGCCTATTGAATGGGCTGTTTCGGATCTCGCATGCAAATGGGTCAGTGAGGTCAATGATCTACGAGCGTTTGGAGGTTATTGGCGCAACGGAGAGTACACGCTGTGGGATTGGATCAAGGAGTACCGCGGCGTGACGAGTTGTGAAGTATTTTCTACGGACGATCTGCTCCCATTCATCCTGATGTTGCGGGGCGCCGTGTCAGACTGGATTCGAAAGGCCATTTTGCAGCAGCCTCGGGTGGCTGGCAGGCCCTCAACATCGTACGATCCACGATGAGAGGAGTTTTGCGGGCGTTTCTGGTTTGAATCACGACAGCAAGGCCTCAGCGAGCGAAATCCAACCTGAACCTCAACCTAGACCTCCATAACGCTGGCGGACTTTTTCAGCATCCTGCTAAATCCTCTGTGGTAGGATGGGCGGCATGAAATTAGCCAAGGTGTATTGGGGGAGTCTGGTCGGTCTGATGGTGTTGCTCCATCTGTCTGTGAGTTCGTTGGCTCTTGGTTCGCTGGGAGAGTCAGCAATGACTATAGAACAGGATCGTCTCCTGCTCAATGGCACATCGCATGTCGAATCCCATGCGGGATTTTCCGTTCATATATTGGAAGCGCAGGGAAGATCGGTTCGAGAGTATGTCTCTTCTGACGGTATGGTGTTCGGTCTGGTGTGGAAGCATCAGGCAGGCCCACTCAATCTTGAACAATTATTTGGCCCCTATTACGGGGACTATAGCCGTGCAGCGCTGGTGCAGCCACGGCAATCGCACAAATTTCATCGGATCGAAACAGAACGTCTGATCGTCGAACGAGGTGGGAGGATGGGAGCGACATGGGGGCGTGCATGGATTCCTTCCCTCCTTCCATCTGGTTTCTCGAAGGACCAGATTCAATGAACGCATTGCGATTGCAGCTCTGTGTGATCGTGGTGGTGCTCATGGCCTACTGCACGGGCTGCGGTAGCTCATCGGACAACACTCCTCCGAGCAGTCAGACGAACAACATTCCCCATGGTCCGAATGTCCTTGCCGTGACCGTTGGCAGCACAGGACTCTGTGCTGGTGTTCTAAACTCACCCTGTGTGGCGGTAACCGTATGTCTGCCAACGACCACGCACTGTCAAACGGTTCGCGACATTATTCTTGATACGGGTTCTGTTGGCCTCCGGATCTTCCGGTCGGCACTGACGATTGATCTCTCGGGGCAGATCATGACAGATGCGCAGGGGAATCAGATCGGCGAATGTCTCATCTTCGGTACGGGCGCGGATTGGGGACCGGTGGCAAGGGCAGGCGTGGTGTTGGCCAATGAACCGGAAGTCGTGGTTCCCATCCAATTGATTGATGCCACCTTCGCCGGGCAATCAGCTGCCATCAATCCATGTAATCAGCCCGTCGATACAAATCCCAATACCGCACACTTTAATGGAATACTGGGGATCGATGGATTTGTTTCGGACCAAGGAGCCGGTCGTTATTTTTCATGTGGGGGTAGCGGGTGCACCCCCACGTTAAACCCACCGAGTTTCGTTCAGAATCCCATTGCAGCACTTCCGATCGATAACAATGGCTACGCCATCATGTTTCCCGCGGTCGGGAGTCATGGGGCTGCGTCCCTCACTGGTGCCCTGATTCTTGGAATTGGGACCCAGTCGAATAACGTGCCAGCCGGAGTCTCTGTGTATACAAGAGATCCTGCAAACGGCACGATCTCGACGACGTATAAGGGAACGCCAGTACAGGGATTTTTAGATTCCGGGTCGACACTTCTGTTCTTCAACGACCCAACGATCCCTCTCTGTCCACCAGTTAACGAATTATTCTGTCCTCCTTCACCGCTGAATCTGTCGGCGACCAATCGTGGAACAAATGGGACCTCCGGCGTCGTGAACTTTCAAGTGGCCAACGCGGCAACCCTCGTAAGTACAGGAAATGCCGTCTTTGACAATCTCGCAGGGCCGGGGATCGCAGGGCTATCGAAAGAATTCGACTGGGGTCTGCCATTTTACCTTGGCCGCACCGTGTATACCGGGATCGAGGCCAGATCCTCCGTCCTCGGAGTCGGCCCATACTGGGCTTACTGACCAATCTGTACGGGATGATCTCTGCCCGGCCTTTGCAGTCCTGTGGCTGAGCCAGCCTGAGTCTCGATTGGGGATAATCAGGTAAACGGCATCCACGATGCACCAGTGGCCAGAAGCGAAGCGCCCGTCGTCACAAATGTTCGTCGGTTCATATCTGACATACGTCCTCCTTCATCGCTTATGCTCCGCACAGGTTGCGCGGAAGTTGACGGTCAAGACAATAAGGGACTGTCGATGATTTCAGAGTAGAGACCAAACCGGGATGGGTATCAAATGCGTAAGACAGTGGTGTGGGTGGAACAATGGATCGCAGGATTCGCGCAACGGGGTGGCTCCGTGAGGTCTATGATCGGCACGCATGTCTCGTGACGAAGATGGGCGGGTATGGCCCAGTCGATGTGGACTGGGTGAGCCGCATGGCTCGACGTGGACGGTGAATGTGGACCTATTTCGAGAAACGCATCGCAAGTCCCATGGATGGGTTCTTCCGTTCCTGAGGAACAATCCATCTCAGCGGTCTGTGG
>CAZOHW010000027.1:0-19463 GCA_964579525.1 uncultured Nitrospira sp.
GGCAAATTTTCTCTTCCCCGGCTTCGCCAGTCCGTTCAACTATTACCTGTTGGGCAACCTCGCCTGGGAGGTCGATCTCTGGGGCCGGATTAAGCGGACCAATGAGGCTGCGCGAGCCGAGTTGTTATCGAAGGAAGAGAACCGCCGGGCCGTGACGATTCAGTTGGTCAGCGCTGTGGCTGAGGCCTATTTCACTGTGCTTCAGTTCGATCTGCAGCTCGATATCGCCAAGCGGACGTTGCAATCCTGGGAAGAGTCGGTGCGCATCGCGCAAGCGCGGTTGCGGCAAGGCATGACGTCGAAGCTGGATGCGGATCAATTTGAAGCCGAGCGGGCAAATGCCGCAGCTCGTACAGCGGAACTTCAGCGTCAAATGGTCCAAGCTGAAAACCAACTGAGTGTGTTACTCGGGCGCCGGCCTTTTCCCATGACACGAGGCCGGTCGTTGGATGAACAGGTCGTTCCTCCGGAAATCCCTGCCGGCTTGCCCTCTGAACTCTTGCAACGGAGGCCTGATCTGTTGGTGGCCGAGCAACAGTTGGCAGCTGCCACGGCCCGCATCGGAGCAGCCAAAGCCGACCGGTTTCCAAAAATCACATTGACTGGGTTGCTGGGTGTCGCTCACCCCACACTCTCCTTGTTATTTACCGATCCGTCCTCCTTCGGTGTGTTCAGCGCGGCCATCGCCACTCCCTTGCTCAACGCGCAAGTATTGGGCTTTCAGCAGGAAGCGGTGGAAGCTCAAAACAAGCAAGCCCTCGCGCAATACCAGCAAGCCATCTTGACGGCATTCCGTGAAGTGGAGGATGCGCTCGTCGCAGTCCAAACGGCGCGAACTCAGAGCGAATCACAGCAACAGCAAGTCACTGCATTGCAGTCGGCCCTGAAGTTGGCGGAGCTTCGCTATAAAGGTGGCTTGGCGAACTATCTGGATGTGCTCGTCGCTCGGCGCAATCTGTTTGAGTCTGAACTGGCGTTGACCAGTACGCGCCGATTGCTGCTGGCCTCGACGGTCCAGCTCTATAAAGCACTCGGTGGCGGATGGAACCCTGAGAAGCCAGTAGGCGAAGCACAGAAAGGGTAAGATCGGTGGATCAGCAGGGCGATAGCCAATTCCCCATTCATGATTTGCTTGTCCGTCGGTGGAGTCCTCGTGCATTCGATGAACGACCTGTCGGCGCTGATCTCTTACGGGTGCTGTTCGAAGCGGCCCGATGGGCGCCGTCGTCGAATAATGAACAGCCGTGGCGATTTATTGTGGCCACGAAGGACCAGGAAGCGGATTGGACGAGGCTCTTCGATTGTTTGATGGAAGGGAATCGGCGATGGGCGTTTCGCGCGCCGGTTCTGGTACTTTCCGTCGCCAGTATGTATTTCGAAGAAAGCGGGGGGTCGAATCGGCACGCCTTTCACGATACCGGGTTGGCGACGCAGAATCTGGTCCTGCAAGCGGCGGTTCATGGATTGATGGCTCGGCAAATGGCCGGCTTCGACGTGGAAAAAGCGCGAACCGATCTGCATATTCCTTCAGGGCATGAGCCGGTGGCTATCATCGCGCTCGGTTATCCAGGCGATCCGGCGGTTCTCCCGGAACGATTGCGGGAAAGGGAGCTTCAACCGAGGAGTCGTCGTCCGATCGAAGAGTGGACATTTTCCGGCCAATGGGGGATCTCTATCGAAACCAGCATCCTGTTCCAACTGAAGCCAGAGGAGTCGAGTCGATGAAACCATTGAGTGGGAAAGTGGCGATTGTGACCGGCGCATCCAGTGGAATCGGACGGGCTATTGCCGAGCGGTTGGCGGATGAGGGTGCGATTGTCGTGGTGAACTACAATCGGAGTGAGGAGAAAGCCAAGGAAGTGATCACGGTGATTCAAGCGAAGGGAGGAAAAGCCCTCGCGACCCAGGCTGATATGGGACAAGTGGTCGATGCGCGTCGCCTCGTGGTCGATACGGTGAAGCAATTCAACCGGCTGGATATTCTGGTGAATAATGCCGGAAAATTCATGCCGAAGCCGCTCGATCAGACCACGGAAGAGGATTTCGACAGTGTGATCGCTTTGAATGCCAAGGGGCCGTACTTTGCCATGCAGGAAGCGGCGAAAGTGTTAAAGGACGGTGGCCGGATTGTGAATATCTCAACCGGTGGGACCCATCTGCAGTTTCCAGGCGCCACGGCCTATATTGGGAGCAAGGCGGCGCTTGAACAATACACCAAGGGGTTAGCGTTGGAACTGGCTTCGAAAGGGATCACCGTGAATACGGTTTCCCCTGGATTCACGGAGACCGGCATGATGACCGAGGAGTATCGGCAGGTCGGCCTCCAATTGACACCTCTGAAACGACTTGGTAGTCCGAACGATATCGCTGATGTGGTGGCATTCATCGTCGGTGAGGAAGCACGATGGCTGACGGGACAGACGATACAGGCCGGTGGCGGTATCGTCATGTAACAGAATGTTGAAACGAGATGCCGGCTTCTGAAGGTCAAGGCTGAGGTTAAGTTGAGCGGATCGAATCTCTCCTCAGCCTTAACCTCGACCTGAACCCGTTGATGTCGCTTGCTGACTCCAAGTTTGAATATTCTTCGCCAAGAAATCGAGGCTGATGACGTTATCGAGTAGCGATCTTGCCATCGCTCATCTGGCCACTGTCGATCCGGTCATGCGGCGGTTGATCGAAGACATTGGCCCCTGCATGTTGAAACCGAAAGCCCGGCGTTCGCCATTTGAATCACTGGCCCGCGCGATTGCCTATCAGCAGCTTCATGCCAAGGCGGCAGAGAGTATCCTCACGCGATTGATCGCACTGTTCCCAGGACGAACGTTTCCTCGCCCTGAGGACCTTTTGGCTGTGGATGTTCAAGCGATTAGAACAGCCGGCTTCTCACGGCCGAAGATCTTGGCCTTGTGCGATCTCGCGACGAAGACGCTCGACGGCACAGTACCGACGAATCGAATGATCCAAAAACTTGGGGATGACGAGATTGTCGAACGACTGATCGAGGTACGAGGGATTGGACGATGGACTGCCGAGATGCTGCTGATTTTTCAGTTAGGCCGACCGGATGTGCTTCCGGTTGATGACTTCGGTGTGCGGAACGGATTCCGGGTTGCCTATGGACGCCGCTCAATGCCGACTCCGAAACAGGTGTTACAGCATGGCGAACGATGGAAGCCCTATCGTACAGTAGCGGCCTGGTACCTCTGGAGAGCGGCGGATCAGGAAAAGCAGGCGATGAAGGTCTTGTAATGGCTGACCGAAACAAACGGCTTGATTCCAATGTCCCCGGCAACTTCTATGTCGATGCCACCTGCATCAACTGCGATACCTGTCGCCAGTTAGCCCCGCTGAGTTTTGAAGAGGTCGGTGATTTTTCTGCCGTCAGTCGGCAGCCGGAGAGTGAACAACAGATCCATCAAGCTTATCAGGCGTTGCTGGCCTGCCCGGTCGGGTGCATTGGGACCGAGCACAGCGACAAGGTGCAGCTCAAGACAGCCATGGCAAGTTTTCCGCTGCCTATCGAGGATGGTGTCAGTTATTGCGGTTTCAATTCGGAGAAGTCGTATGGCGCGAATAGTTTTTTCATCGAACATCCGGGCGGCAATTGGCTGATCGACTCTCCCCGATATATTAAGCACCTCATCGAGGCCTTTGAGCAGCGGGGAGGTATTGCGCAGATTTTTCTCACGCACAAGGATGACGTGGCAGATGCCGACAAATATGCCGAGCATTTTGGGGCCAAGCGGATCATTCATCGGGCGGATGCGGATGTGGTGCCGATGGCGGAGTGGGTGATCGATGGAGAAGCCACGATCCAGATCGGCTCAGAGTTCCAGATCATTCCGGTGCCGGGCCATACGGCCGGCAGCATGGCATTGCTGTATCGGGAGCGGTTTCTCTTCACCGGGGATCATATCTGGTGGAGTCCCCACATGAACTCTCTGGAAGTTCCCACTCGCCTCATCTGGAGAAAATGGACCCTGATCGAGTCCGTCCGGAAGCTCCTCGATTACCCATTTGAATGGATACTGGCCGGACATGGTGACCGCGTGCGGCTCTCCCGAGCGGAGATGCAGGCACACCTCCAGGCTCTTGTGGAGCGACGCACCAAAGGGAATCCTACGCCGGTGTGATGTTGATGCCTGTTGTCCAATGGATCGATCGCAATATCCTCTCTCTTGGCCGTGAGATGCGGCTATCGTATCTCCCGCCGCTCATGGTCTACGTGGCCTACGGGATTTCTGGTCTCACTGGGATCGTCGGCACATTCTTCGTCAAAGACTATCTTGGGCTATCCGCGTCATTCCTTGCCGCGCTAGGATTTTGGGCTGGGATTCCCTGGGCTTTGAAGATGCCGATCGGCCATACCGTGGATCTCCTGTGGCGCTGGAAGAGTTGGTTGGTCGGTCTTGGTGCAGGGCTGCTGACAGTGAGTCTTGGAATTATGGCCCTATTGATCGGTGACCGTGAGACGATGACGGCTATCCTGCCGGCAGAAGTCTGGTATGTCCTCAGTGTGCTGCTGGCCCCCATTGGGTATGTCGTGCAGGACGCTGTAGCCGATGCCATGACGGTTGAAGCGGTTCCTCGTGTCGACGGCCAGGGACGATCGTTTGACGAGCAGACACGTAAGTTGATGCATACGACGATGCAGACGCTTGGGCGTGTCGCGATCGTGGGCGGCGGTATCACGGTTGCGCTGATCAATGTGTATGTTTTCAGCGGAACGGAAGGACTGCCGGAGGCCGAGCTTATTCGGCTCTACCAGCACATCTATCTGATGGCGATGGCTATTCCTTTCGTTTCAGTGCTTGGGGTTGGCTTGGCCTGGTGGTTACAGCGAAGTCAGAAGCAGCGGCTTGTCCGAGAAGGGTTTTCGTTGGTGCAGGCGGAGCAGATGGTCAACGTGCGCGATGCCGAAGGTGAACCGACGAAGCCCAATTGGTGGATCCTCGGCGGAAGCATGGCCTTCGTTCTGTTTACCTTAACGGTCGGCCTCGGCGGATTTCCGTACCGGGAGGAGATCGTGTTCACCGGCTCCATGACCATTGTGCTGTTCTTGATGTCGAGGCTGATGCGGGAACTGGAGCCTGATAAACGACTGACATTGGTCGGCACCGCAGCGGTGGTCTTTTCGTTACGCGCGATTCCGGGGTCGGGGCCTGGTGCCACGTGGTGGATGATCGACGATCTGAAATTCGATCAACAATTCCTCTCGGTGCTTTCACTCATCGGCGGTCTCGTCGCATTGGTAGGCATGTTTGTCTTTCGTCGCTTTATGGCCGAACGGTCGATTGCCTACGTGGTCGGGTTTCTGACGGTCGTCGGGACAATTCTCGCCCTACCGATTACAGGGATGTATTACGGATTGCACGAATGGACGGCGAGCCTCACCGGTGGAATCGTCGACGCAAGGTTTATTGCGTTGGTCGATACAGCATTGGAATCACCGCTGGTTCAGATCTCGATGATTCCGATGTTGGCATGGATCGCCAACTCGGCTCCGGCCAATCTGAAAGCTACGTTTTTTGCCGTGATGGCCTCGTTCACGAACCTGGCGCTCTCTCTTGGTCAGCTGGGCACCAAGTATCTCAATGAGATCTTTATCGTGACGCGGGAAGTGAAGGACCAAGTCACCGGCACCATCCAGACGCCGGCCGACTACAGCCAGCTCGGCGAACTCCTCATCGTGCAACTTTTGTTCGGCTTAATTATTCCATTCTCCGCCATCCTGTTTGCGAAGCTGACGAAGTTTAAGAGCGTATAACCGGATTAGGCTCCGTCGCTATTTGTCATCAAAGTGGGATCCTGCGTGGCTGAATTAACCGGGCTAGCGGCCATAGCACGCGAGAGAAAAGTAATTTGTCTGGTTTTTCTGGTTTGTTTGGTTCATCTGGATCGTTTGGTGTCTGATGTGGGACACGTCATCTGGTCCGAATACCTCACCGTTCACAACTCAAAACTCGTCGGTCCCATTGTTTCCGATCAAGTTTTGTGATACCACACCATCAACATGTGTTTGATGAGAGGGTGAATGGCAAAAAAGAACGAATCCGTATTAAAGACTGAATCGACATCCTCCGCTCCTCGACCCACTTCAGAATCAGTCGCCACCAAGAAATCCGCCGGGAAACCCGCAGAGCGGGTCACTGCAGTGGAGATGGGCGCGCGCCAGCGGGAGATTTCTGTTTCGGAATTTTTCACAAAGAATCGGCATCTGCTCGGGTTCGACAATCCGCGCAAGGCGCTGCTGACCTGTGTGAAGGAAGCCGTTGATAACGCGCTCGATGCTTGCGAAGAAGCGGGGATTCTTCCTGACGTGACGGTTCAGCTTGAGGTCGTGTCAAACGGGCAACCGGTTGCGGCAAGCCAAGCGAGCCGATTTCGAGTGACAGTCACCGACAATGGCCCTGGCATCGTTCGTCAGCAGATCCCAAGAATCTTTGCGAAGCTGCTCTATGGGTCAAAGTTTCACCGCTTGCGGATGAGCCGGGGGCAGCAGGGCATTGGGATCTCAGCGGCCGGCATGTATGGGCAGCTGACGACCGGCAAACCGGTCAAGATTATTTCCCGCATCGGACCGAAAGCTGCGGCCCATTTCTTCGAAGTCCAGATCGATACGAAGAAGAACGAACCGCTGGTGCATGAGAATAAGCAGATCGACTGGGAGCAGCCACGCGGCACGCAGGTCACGCTGGAAGTGGAAGGGAAATACCAGAAGGGACGAGCCTCTGTCGATGAATGGCTGGAGCAGACCTCAATCGCGAATCCCCACGTCAGATTGACGTATCACACGCCGGAAGGGGAAACGAAAGAATATGCCCGCACCTATCATGAGCTCCCGCCGCAGCCGCGCGAGATCAAGCCGCATCCCTATGGGATCGAGTTCGGCATGTTGCTCAAGATGTTGCAGGATACGAAGAGCCACACGGTTGCCGGTTTCCTTGAGAGTGATTTTTGCCGAGTATCTGCTCAGATCGCTGATGAGATCTGCAAGGCCGCGAAAGTGCCGTCTCATGCCAAGCCGCGTGAGCTGAAGGGGCCGGTGGCCGAAACACTCTACAAGACCCTGCAAGAGACCAAGCTCATGGCGCCGCCGACCAATTGCATTTCGCCGATCGGCGAAAAGGCGATCCTCTCCGGACTTTATAAACAGATCAAAGGCGAGTTTTACACCGCAGTCAGCCGGCCGCCGGCGGTCTATCGCGGCAATCCTTTCATCATCGAGGCTGGGCTGGCCTATGGCAACAGACCACAGGATCAGAACAAACCACAGCAGCCGACTATGCCGAAGGCCGAGGGTGAGGGCGAGGAGGAAGATTCAGAGCTCGCCCGTGTCATTCGCTACGCGAATCGTGTGCCGTTGCTCTATCAACAATCAGCCTGTTCGACTTTCAAGGCCGTGTTGAGTACTACCTGGAAAAACTACGGCTTGACGCAGTCGCGCGGGGCGCTACCTGGCGGACCGATGGTGATCTTCGTCCATATGGCGTCGGTCTGGGTCCCGTTTACGAGCGAGTCCAAAGAAGCGATCGCCGATTACGATGAGATTCAAAAAGAAATCACCCTGGCGCTTCGCGAGTGCGGTAGGCGGCTGGGTCTCTTTGTGCGTCGTCGTGAACGGGCTGCGAGCGAGTTCCGGCGACGGAACATCTTCGAACTGTATATCGAAGAAGTTGTTGAGGCCTGTAATCGACTCAAGGGCGGCAAGTTGCCAAAGGAAAAACTCAAAGAACAGCTCCAGAAGATTGCCAACTCACGGACTGGCGGGATAAAGACGGACGAGGCGCTTGGTAAGACCGATGCGGGACCTGAAGGACTTCCACACTCCATCATCGTGACGGCAGAAGGTATCGAAGGTGAAACCGCAGTGGCCAATCAAGTCGAGGTCGATCAGGCCGTAACGTCGTCGACGGTTGGGCCTGATGTGCTGGGGGATACACCGTCTGCAGAGGAACCGGCTCCAAACAAGAAAGCCGCCGGGAGCAGTCCTGTTACACAGTCGACAAAAAAACCAGCCAGAAAGTCGGATCAGACTGGACAGGTGGCGAAAGCATCCGGCAAAGCATTGAAGCCTGCCAAGCCGAGTAAGTCCACCGCGACTCGCAAACACAAATAGGACATCATGACGACCAAGACCAAGAAAACCACCGTGGTCGAAAAGAAGCTGATCAGTCTGGCGGACATCGTGATCCAGGCTGCCGAACGGTCAAAGGATCCGACGTTTCAGATTCCGATCCGTGCCCTCTCAAACGTATCGTTCAATGAACGGAAGGGTCTGATCGAAATGGGCGGCAAGAAGCAGGAGCGGACGTTTTTCAATGTCGGCATGGCGAAAAAATTCATGCAGACGGTACTGGTGGCTGATGCCCTCTCTGAATTGCAACGGGCCGACCTCACAACGTCGCTTCGAGAAATTTACTACCGCACGAAACATACGATCCAAGACTCGCATGAGAACACGTTCGATACGCAGGATGAATCCGATCCGGTCATCGAAGACCTTGAAGTCTCACTCGCGGCTCTCCGTGAAGAGCTGCACGTGCGTGCGGAGAACAGTGGCAGCATCGTCGGGCCGGTGATCTTCGGCGATGACGGGGATCGTGTCGACTGCTCTAAGCTCGGGAAGGGTGGCTACTCGGTTCCGTCCATCGTTGAGCCGGAGTACCTGGAGATCCGGCGTTGCACGGCAGATTTTGTGTTACTCGTTGAAAAAGGGACGCAGTGGAACCGGCTGTCTGAGGACAAGTTCTGGCGACGCTACAATTGCATTCTTCTTACGGGAAATGGCCAACCTCCACGGGGTGTTCGCCGCCTTGCACGACGGCTCCATGAAGAATACAAACTGCCGGTGTATGTCTTGGTCGACAACGATCCCTGGGGATACTACATCTATTCCGTGGTGAAGCAGGGCTCGATCAATCTGGCCTTTGAGAGCCAACGCATGGCGATTCCTAAGGCCAAGTTTATGGGCCTCTCCAGCGCTGATCCTGAACGCTACGAATTACCGCGCAACGTCGGTATCAAACTAAATGAGAAAGATATCGCACGCGCGAAAGAGTTGATGAACTACCAGTGGTTCCAGAAGCCCGCCTGGCAGGCCGAGATCAAACGCATGCTGACCAGCGGCCTAAAGTACGAACTCGACGCATTGGCCAATAAAGACTTCCAATATCTCACCAAGAAATATCTGCCGAAGAAACTCCAGGAACGGGATTGGCTCGATTAGCCTTTTCCCTATGACCTGGCCACGATGCATCGGCTATGAAGAGATTGCCTGCCTGGACTGCTCCCCTTCGTGACTGGCAGCAACGAGCACTGTCGGCAGTCTCTACCCATCAAACAAACGATTTTCTGGCGATGGCGACGCCTGCGGCCGGGAAAACCCGTTTCGCGTTACGTGTTGCGCATGAATTTATGGCCAAACAGGCGGTGGTCCGAGTGCTGGTCGTCTGCCCGACGAACCACCTCCGCACACAATGGTCAGAAGCCGCAGGGAAGATTGGGCTGCAGCTTGATCCGACCTTGACCAACGATCAAGCTGCTGAAGCCTCCGACTACCACGGCGCGGTGGTGACCTACCAGCAAGTCTGTCTCGCTCCGACGAGTTTTCAGCGGGTGTGCAAGAGCAAGAAGACATTGCTCATCTTCGACGAATTGCACCACGCCGGCGACGGCAAAAACTGGGGCAAGGCGCTCCGATCGGCGTTCGACTCGGCGGTGTTTCGGTTGATTTTGTCCGGCACACCGTTTCGGTCTGACAACAACCCAATTCCATTTATCCGCTATGAACATGACGAAAGCCGGGCTGATTTTGCCTATGGGTATACTGAGGCCATCCGCGACAATGTCTGTCGCCCGATTGTGTTTCCAAGCTACGAAGGTGAGCTGAGCTGGCTCTCCGATGGTCGTGAGCATCAGGCGACCTTTGAGGATGGGCTGACGTTCAATCGGCAGCGGGAACGGTTGAAGACGGCGCTGCTGCAAGACACATGGCTCGGCCCTGTGATCACCGATGCTCATGCCCAGCTACTGCGTCTTCGGAAAGAAGAACAACCAGATGCTGGTGGTCTGATAGTCTGTATGGATCAAGACCATGCACGTTGGGTGGCAGAGCTGGTGGCCCGCGTGACTGGGACCAAAGCGGAGGTGGCGGTGTCGGATGATCCGGCTGCGTCGCGTACGATCGAAGAGTTCGCCACACATAAAAAACAGCAGTGGTTGGTGGCGGTGAATATGGTGAGTGAAGGCGTGGATATTCCGCGACTGCGAGTCGGCGTCTATGGCACGAACGTGATCACAGAAATGTATTTTCGACAGGTGGTGGGCCGGTTCGTTCGAATGCAAGAGGGGTTGCCCAAACCACAACGAGCTTGGCTCTACCTGCCGAAGGATCCGGTCTTGGTGCACTATGCCAAGCAGATCAAGGCGGAGCGGGATCATGTGTTGGAAGACATCCTCCCGGCAGGGCAGCGGGATCTCTTCGGCCGTGTGACAATTTCGACGAACGAATACGTGCCCTTGATGGCCGTCGCTCGAATGGATAGCCTCATCGGTGAAGATGAGACGCGTGGAGAGGGCGATGCGACTGCCGTTCCGGAACCGGCACTCTCACTCCATGAGCAGAAACAAGGCCTGCGAGATCATCACCGATTGCTGGTCAGCGCTGTTTCCAGGACCAGCGGCATCGATCATCGTCGACTCAATGCGGAATTGATCGCCCGCACAGGAAGCCGTGTCGATCAGGCGACCGTCGAACAGCTCAAGAAGCGTATCCAATTGCTGGAGAAATGGAAAGAGCGAGGGTATGACGGAAAGCGATGAGTAGCGGGTAGTCAGTTTGTGCTGACTTCCTTTTTGCGAACGTGTTTGTCGAACACGAATGGTTCAAATGGGAGAAGCGACGCAACAAAGGCAGAAAGAGAAAATTTATTGTCCCATTGATAGGTGGCCCGTAACTTGGCCAACTGACCGATATAGAGCAGAAACAAGATTCCGTGAATCGCTCCCACGACGGTCACGACCCTCGGCATTCCCATCACGTACTTCATCGGCATCGCGATACACAGCAGCACGAGAAATGAACTACCTTCGGCCAAGGCGGTCATCCTAAATCTTCGGATTTCACTCATAATGTAACGCTCTTCCGGTTCTCTGTTGCCATCAATAAGCCGGTGGGCACTGTCAGGGACTTTTGAATAAGTGTCAATGAGGTACGCGTGACCTAAAGATACCACGCGGGGAGTTGAGGGAGTCAGCTCGCTCGAGCTTCACGGCACTTGCTGACTCCCCAACTCGTGCAGGCTGTTCCTATTGACCGGGGCGGACGTATAAATGATTGTCTCCCCAGGCTTTCTTGAGCTGCGAGGCGTGCATCGCTTCGTCATGGGTTAGGGGAGCGGTACAGTACGCTTCACCACGACAAACAACATAGGGCCGCTTGTCGCAGCCCACGACTCCGATGCTAAAAATCAGTGCACAACTGAGTAAAAAGAGCCGCATACCGTACCTCCTTTTGTGAGGAACCTGCTTCTATGGTCGTCCAGAGCACAGGGTAGCCTGCGCGCACTGTGGAGCAGTATCCTACGTTTGGAGGAAGATCCCTGCCGGACAGGGTATGCAAAGTAAGTTTTCGAGAATCTGGTCTGAAGAGCAAAAACGGGAGCCGGATATTGTTCTGGGTCTCAATAGAAATCTGGGAAATCGTGTGTGCCTACTATGCGCAGTGTTTTGAACAGGGTTAGTGGTTGATCGTGCGTCGTCTACAGGCAAGAGGATGTAAGCCCTAAATTTACTTTTCTGGATCTGTTCGCCTTGCGCCATCTTTTCAGCTGGTGCTAAGATTCGATCAAGAAAGGTTAAGGCTAAGGCTGAGACTGAGACAAAGGGTGGTCTATTTTTCTCACTCCAGCACGAACTTAACCTGAAACCTTAATCTATTTTTATTCTGACTATGCCAAACATTACGTTACTTGTGTCACCCAGCTGCGGGGCTTGTCCGTCGGCCAAAAGCTTGTGGAAGCAATTACGGGTCAAGTACAGTTTTTCCTACCGGGAAGTCGATATCACGACGAAGGATGGACAGGAGTTGGCGGATCGCCATTCGGTCCGTGCTGTTCCTGCGACGATCATCGATGGATGGCTGACGTTCGTCGGGGTGCCGAGCCGAGAGAGCGCAGAAAAAGCGATTCAACTGAAGATCAAACAGCGGGAAGAATAGGGGAGCCATGGACGAAGACGATATCGAGCTTCCGGATCTTCTCCCACTCCTTGCCAAAGGGCCTCCACCGGACTGTCCAATTTGCGGCGATCCCATGTCGTTCATCGATGGCGATTGGGCTTGTGTCGACTGCAATGGAGAGCTCTTGGGGCCGGAGACCGGCTAGCGATACGTCGTTCGACATTCGTCATTGGTCAATTGCTACAGATTGAATTTGTTTTCTTTCGGTTGCCGAGTGGCGGTTGACGCTTGGCGAGCTATCCATGCTCAGGGTCATCACAGGTCGATTCCATCCTTCTCTCGAATCCGCTCTTGTCGATCAGCTCCGCCACGCACAGACTGACGACCCCTTTGCTCCGCTCGCGATCCTTGTCCCATCGAGAACGCTGCTCGAGCGAATCAAACGCCTCATCAGTCGTGAACAATCGTCTGCACTGCTCAATGTGCATCTCCTCACCTTCCATCAATTCGCCCTTCGCCTGGCGGACGAGGTCCAGGGTCCGGACCGAGCGACGCGAATTCGGGTCGTCGACGATCTGTTCTTCGAACAGTTAGTTCGGTATCTGACTAAGAATCGACCCTCTGGGTTGGCGCCACTTCAACGGATCGGGCATGCCTCAGGGACATGGGCGGCCCTTTGGTCAACGGTTCGTGATCTAAAGGATGCCGGAGTTGATCCGGCCGCAGCAATCCAGGGCGTGGCGGAAGGGTATTTCGATCAGGATGAAGCCGATCGGCTCCAGGCGCTGTTCTCCCTGTATGCGGCAGTGGAGGAAGTGGGCAAGACGCTTGAGGTGGGGACGACTGATGATTTCACTGAATCGTTGATTCCGTTCGTCTCATCGTCTCCCTTCCTCGCATCACTCACACACCTTTTCTATTACGGCTTTTACGATCTCACGCAGGTGCAACTCTCCCTGTTTGAGGCAGTGCGTGCAACGGTGCAGACCACGCTGTTCTTTCCATTAGAAATGGATACCTCGTACAAGTTTGCGCAACGCTTCTTCGATCGGCACATCAGCCATTTGGTGGCGGTTCCCGATGCACATGTGAGATTAGCGGAATCAGCTGCATCTGTCGGTGCCACGCCAGTGATGGTCTCGATCTCTAGTGTTATCGGGGCGGAAGAAGAACTGGCTTCCACCTGCCGTCAGATTCTCGATTTGGTTGAGACAAATAGTTATCGATTTGATGAGATCGGCGTTGTCGCCAGGACCTTGGATCCCTACGGCGGGCTGTTACGAGATGTATTTGATCGACACTGTATTCCCTTCTCGACGAACGCGGGCACTCCGTTGATCCACGAGCCACTCTGCAAGCTTCTATTGCAGCTGGCCTCTCTGCCCGTCAATGATTTCTATCGCACCACGGTTCTCGATGTCATCACTTCGCCCCTGTATCGATCGTCCAAGCCATTAGATGGGAGTTCACATTATCGGCCGGAACAATGGAAGGCGATGGTCTCCGCTCTCCATATCACTCATGGCCGTGATGAATGGGAGCGGATCAAGCGGGCGAGCCAATCGGCCCTGACGTTGCAAGATGAGGGAGATGAGGAGGTTCAGGGAGGCGCTCTGGATATGGCGCCTGGAGTGGCGGCTCTGTGCTGGCAAGTCGTCGAGGAACTGTTTCAATCCTGCGAGGCCATCCCCACACGTGGGATGATCCGAGAACTTTTGAATGGGCTTGAGCAGCTGGTTTCTCGCCATCTGTCTCGTCAGGATGAAAACGCTTCTGGAAAGGAGAGACCCGAGGATACGCGATTCGATTCGATTTGGCAGGCCATCGAACAGACCTGGGATAAGCTGCGAACGCTCGACGTCTTGGGGGAAGAATTGAGTTGGGCAGAATTTATCGAACTACTGCAGCATGCGTTGGAGCGTGCTTCTGTGCCGATCAGTCCTGTTTTCAATCAAGGTGTGGCGGTGCTCGATGCCATGGCGGCGCGCGGGCTTCCGTTTAGGACGCTGTTTGTCATCGGACTGAATGAAAAGCGCTTTCCTCGTTATATTCGAGAGGATCCGTTTTTGCGAGATCGGCATCGGACAGTGCTCGATACGACGCTGGGGTTTAAGATCGACGAAAAATTAGCCGGCTATGACGAAGAGACGTTGTTGTTCACGCTGCTCTGTCAGGCTGCGGCCCAGCGGGTGCATCTTTCGTATCAACGAGCCGATGAAAACGGTCGCGTCTCCGTTGTCTCGCCATACCTTGAGCAGGGAGCTGAGCGGCTTGGTCAGCTTGATTGTCCCGTTGAATCAGTCTCACGCCGTTTAATGGATCGAGTCGCCCATCGGCCTGCGATACGCCAGTACCTTTCTCCCGGTGAGTTAGCCAGATGGATGGTGATGCAAGGGGTGGATCCTACTTCGTTCCTATCATCCATAGGACAAGATGCCGAGTTGTTCAGTCATGCGGTCACGGCGGTGGCTGGGATCGAACAAGATGTTCCGTCACTTACGCTGTTCGATGGCCAGACCGGTCCGCTTTCCTCCCATTGGTCGCGCGTCATGCGACGAGGCGTGGCTCCGACTCCGCTTGAGCGGTATGCCCTCTGCCCCTTCCGGTACTTCGGAACGGACGTGCTGCGCCTTGAGCCGGTTCGCTTTGTAAGGGGGAAAGAGCCGGACGCGTTGGCGCTCGGCATCCTGCTCCACTCGGCACTGCGAAATTGCTATGAATCGCTTGTTGGAAAGGGCTGGCCGGCCACCCCGTTGTCTCCTGGCACCGTTTGCCGATCAGCGGAGGAAGCCGTGGCAAAGGCGGCTGGGGATTGCGAGCGAGAGCATCCACCAGGACATTACCTCCTATGGGAATTGGCGAAGGAGCAAGCCGTAGCCTTGGTGGTAGCAATGATTTCCTCCGATCAAGCCGCCTATGCCGAGCTGCCCTATCAGCCGATTGCCTTCGAACGGGAGGCGACCGGTACACTTTCGGTTGTCGTAGATGGAGAATCGGTCTCGCTGAAGATTCAAGGCCGGCTGGACCGTATCGACCGACACAGAGACAGTGGCGTCTTGCGGGTCATCGATTACAAATACAAGATCGGTACCGCCATGAAGACGGAAGACCGAAACCTTCGCCAGTCGGCGGTTCGAGGCATCCGCTTACAACCGCCGTTCTATGCCCGTTTGGATCTTGCTGAGTTGGGAAAGACCGAAGAGGTCCAATTGCTTTTTGTGGCTCCAAACTGGCCGAAGCCAATCGATCATTCGATGTTCACGAAACACGATTGGTCTGGAAACGCCGGCTCATTGCTCCAAGATACGATCGATCAGCTGGTGACCGGCCTCAAAGCCGGCAGGTTTTTTATTCTGCCCGGCACCTATTGTCAGACTTGTGAGTACCGTGTGGCCTGTCGGCGTGAGCATCAGTTGACATGGTGGCGGTCCTCTCGTGCGGCCGAATCCAAAGAGCTGCGATCCTTGCGCACGATCAAGGTGCAGGATGAGTAACCGCAACGAGATTCCGGATCGTGCTGCTCGCGAAGCCGCTGAGACGACATTCGATCGGAATGTGGTCGTCATCGCTGGGGCTGGAACCGGTAAGACGACATTGTTGGTGAACCGCCTTGTGCATCTGGTGATGAAAGAGCCTCGCCCAGTACCCATCACACAAGTCGTTGCGCTCACGTTCACAAACAAAGCCGCGATGGAAATGAAGCTCCGCTTGCGTGAACGACTGATGTGGCTGGCCGATCCCAGGACCGATGTGGCAAGAGTACAGGATGGGGGAGCCGTCTCGGCTCAGGAACTACAGGAACGATATGGACTGATGAGAGATGAAATCGCGGTTCGAGCCCGTGCTGGATTGCTGGATATCGAGAAAGCGCAAATCGGCACGTTGCATAGCTTCGCCGCACATTTGCTTCGGCTTCATCCTCTAGAGAGTGCCGTCGCTCCGGATTTTCAAGAAGACGACGGCTCACGATTCGACGAGCATTTTACTCAGGCGTGGGATGTCTGGATCGATCAGGAATTGAGCCGCCAGGGTGCGAACCATGATCGGTGGCGGAGGTTACTGATTGTGACGACGCTGGACGAGGTGAGAAACCTTGCCTATTCACTCTGCAGCGATCTCGTCGATCTCAATGTTTTGCAGCAGCAGCTTGATTCTGGCTCTATGAGTCCGAACGTGCTTCAGTGGGTCCGTGAGCTTGCAGGCAAGGCCCAAGCGTTACTGAAGTCGTACGATCGGCCCAAGCGAAGGAAGATTGAGGAGATGTTGACGGCAAGTTTGTCGTTGTTGACGCAGGTGGTTGACCACGGCCCCTCTGCTCTTCACCGCTTGGATGCGTCGACGCGCGACTGGCTGAGCAAAGATTTGGGTAGCAAGGTTAAAGATTGGGAAGAGGCGGAATTTCAAGAGGTCAAACGACTTATTCAAACTAGCCAGTCACTATTAGCTGTCGATCATGCTCTGTTTGATGATCTGTTGAAGCTGCTCGGTCCCCTGGTCGAATCGATCCGCTCGTCTTTCGTCGACAAAGGCTGGTTGTCGTTCGATGGTCTTTTAGCCAGGGCCAGGGCCCTTCTTCATGAGCATCAGAAAGTTCGGGAACGGGTTAAAAGAGACTACGGGGCGGTGCTGGTTGACGAGTTCCAGGATACCGATCCGATTCAGTATGAAATCATCCTTGCGGTGTCTGAGCAGTTAGGCCGTCATGAGACGGCATGGCAGGACATGAGACTTGATCCGGGGAAACTATTCATTGTCGGCGATCCGAAACAATCCATCTATGCGTTCCGCCGTGCGGATATTGAAGCATTCGATCGGGTGGTCGACAAGATCGTCTTAGGCGGTGGGGTCATCGAAACCTTAACGACGAATTTTCGTAGTGCCGAAGCCGTGCTCGACCCAGTCAACGAAATCTTTGACCGGCTTTTTGTCCACCAACCGCTCGTGCAGCCGGCCAATGTCAGACTTGAGGTACGCCCGCAACGACGTCCATCAACGATGGAGGCAGGAGTCCAGCTCTTGGTGACGACCCCAGCAGACCCGAATGAACCATTTGATGCGGATCTCGCGGTTCGGGCGGAAGGGGAAGTGCTGGCACGGTGGTTGAGGGATGAGATCCTGTCACATCCCAATATTGTGGCTGGTCAGGTGGCGTTGCTCTTTCGGAAACTCACGCAGGCAGATGCCTATCTCGATGCTCTGCGCCGATACAATATTCCCTATGTGATCGAGGGGGAAAAACATTTTTACCGTCGGCAGGAAGTGATTGATTTGGTCAATGTGCTTCGAGTGCTCGATCATCCGCATGATCGCATTGCCATGACGGGTCTGCTGCGTTCCCCTCTCGGCGGTTTGACGGACCGCGAATTGTTTGAATTTCATGAGGCTTCCCAGCTGGACTATTTATCATGGCCCAAACTGGATTCGTTCGATCATCCACGGGCGGCAGCGGTTCGCCGCCTCTATGAGCAATTGGCCTGGCTTCATCGGGCTGTGCCCGCATTTCCACTCACTGACGCAATTCGATTGATCTTCGATCGACTCCCTCTCTTGGAAGTTGCCGCTGCTTCTCTGCATGGGGAGCAGGCTGTCGCCAATCTGCTGAAAGTGAAACAGACGGCCGCCGCCCTTTCCGACCGGGCCACGATGACGTTGAGTGCCTTCATTGAGTTGATGGTGGAGCGATTGGAGGAACAACCCGAAGAAGCCGAGAGTCCATTAGCTGAAGAATCGTCCGATGCCGTGCAGATCCTGACGATCCACAAGGCCAAGGGACTGGAATTTCCCATCGTGGTGTTGCCGGGGTTGCATCAGGGAACGGGACGGGATCGCACGGTCCCACATGTGGTCCACGATTGGTCGAGTGGTATTTACGGATTATCGCTTGGAACCAAGCGAACGATTGGGGCAGTGCTGGCTCAGGCAAAATTTGCTGTACGGGAAGAGGCGGAACGACGACGTGTGTTTTATGTCGGAATGACGAGGGCTAAGGAGCTGTTGGTGCTGTCTGGTGGGAAAGTCGCTCGCTCGGTTGGAGAAACCACGTTCGAGTGGTTGCAACAGATTGGCACAGGGCAGGTTGGCGAAGTGGCCACACCGCAATTGGCTATTGGCGCGAGTGCTATTCCCCATCGTGTGGCACAAGCGCCTGAGCGGACATGGCAGCGCCGGCCATTCATGGTTGGGAGCCAGGCCACATCAATCGATGTGCCCTCGCTTGCGCGACTGTGGGGCCAACGAAAGGAGCGATGGGTTACAGTTAGAGCAACCGATTGGCATCTGACACCGACTGCGTTGACTCAACAAGAAAAGTCGCATAAGCCGGGTTCTGCCAGCAACCTTCAGCTTCGTGATGTGGGGCGAGTGATAGGGATTGTTGCGCATCGAATCTTGGAGCGGTGGAATTATTCATCACCGCCGAGCGGATTGCCTGATCAGATCAGTCCGGTCCTCCAGGTGGTGCTCCAATCGGAAGAACAGTCGCTGCTGCCGGCTATCTCGAGCTCGCTTTGTGAACTGTTCACCACATTTGGTGAATCGATCCTCTATGACAGGCTTCGGTCATCTCACATACTCGGTCGCGAAGTGCCGTTCTTCATGCCGTGGGGGGAGGGGCAGGTCATGGAAGGAGTGATGGATCTTCTCTATCGATTTGATGGGGAGCTCTGGATCGCGGATTATAAGACCGATGTCGTATCATCTGACCAGGCAGCAGTTCGAGCTGAGCAGTACCGAACTCAAGGCGAAGTCTACAAAGCGGCGATACAACAACGTCTGAAGCAAGAGCCCCGGTTTCATTGTCTGTTCCTGCGCTGCGCAACTGCCGTCGAGTTGTAACCTGGTGAGACGTTAAACATGGCTATGCGTGGCCACATGTCTTCCGAGGCGTTTGCGAAACTGGTCCAGCAGGCGATCGCCGACCTACCACCTCCGTATGCCAAGTTGATGGAGTCGATTGCGGTTGTGGTCGAAGAGGAGCCACCGCAAGAGGTCCTCGAGGATTTGGAGCTCGAGGACGAGGACGATCTGCTTGGGCTCTATCAAGGTCAGTCCCTGGCGGCTGACTCGTTTTTCAGATCGGGAGGGGAGTTACCACCACAGATATCCATCTACCGTGGGCCGATCCTGCGTCTGTGTGAGAGCCCAGAGGAAGTAGTGCAGGAAGTGTACGACACCGTCGTGCATGAACTGGGACATCATGTGGGGCTGGACGACGACGAGATGCCGTACTAGTGGCCTGTAACAATTGATTGCGTACCGATCCGTCGAGACGGGTCACAGT